>PWLR01000240.1 GCA_003558435.1 Nitriliruptoraceae bacterium
CGTCGCCGGTGACGAACCAGCCGTCGGCGTCGGTCGCCTCCCAGGTCGCCTGCGGGTCCTCGCGGTAGCCGGAGAACAGCACCGGGCCACGCAGCCGGATGCGGTCGTGCTCGTCGATCGCCGCCTCGACGCCATCCAGGGGCTCGCCGTCGTACACGCAGCCGCCGCAGGTCTCGCTCATGCCGTAGGAGACGACCACCTCGGCCCCGGCGGCGCGTGCCCGCTCGAGCAGGTCGGGCGCGGCCGGCGCCCCGCCGAGCAGGATCGTCGTGAACCGCTCCACCGGCGCCCCGGCATCGAGCAGGCGGGCGAGTTGGGTGGGGACCAACGAGACGTGCTCGGCGTCGCTCGCGGCGAGGCCGTCGAGGTCGGGGACCACCTCGGCGTCCGTGCCGAGCGCCCACGAACGCAGCAGCACCTGCACCCCGGCGACGTGGTGGGTCGGCAACGTCAGCGCCCACCGCTCGCCGGGTCGGCACCCCAGTCGGGTGATGCTCGTGGTGGTCGAGGTCCGGAGCGCGGTGTGCGTGAGCTCGACGCCTTTCGCTCGCCCGGTGGAACCCGAGGTGGTGACCACCAGCGCCACGTCGTCGCGCACGGGCAGCGGGCGACGAAGGGCGGTGGGCGACCCCGGGTCGGCATCGGAAGCCCGCAGGTCGAGCAGCGCGGCCGGGCGCTGGTGCTCGAGGATCGGGGCGATGGCCGTATCCGACGCGTCGATCGGCAGCAGCAGCGCGGCGTCGCCGTGGTCCCAGATCCGGCGCAGGGTCGTGCCGGTCGTCTCCGGCGTGCAGCGGACCGCGATGAGCTCACCCATGGCACCTCGCTCCCCGGTCGGTCCCGGTCGGCCCCGGTCGTTCGGTCCGAAGCCCCGGGCGGTAGCGTATGGAGGTGGTGGAGCGGTCCGCCGCCGACGTCGTCAGGAGCGCGCGTGGTCTCCCAGTTGTTCGACCCCAGCCGTTGGCGTGCCATCGCCGGGTTCGAGGACCTGACCGACGTCACCTACCACCGCGCCGTCGCGTCGGGTGACCCGGAGACGCCGGCCGATCTCGCCACGGTGCGCATCGCGTTCGACCGCCCGGAGGTCCGCAACGCCTTCCGGCCTCACACCGTCGACGAGTTGTACCGGGCACTCGATCACGCCCGCCGCAGCTCGGACGTCGGCTGCATCCTGCTCACCGGCAACGGACCGGCGGCCAAGGACGGTGGGTGGGCGTTCTGTTCCGGTGGCGACCAGCGCATCCGCGGCAAGGACGGCTACCGCTACACCGAAGGCGACGGGCAGACCGCCGACTCGATCGACGCGGCGCGTTCCGGACGTCTGCACATCCTCGAGGTCCAGCGGTTGATCCGCACGATGCCCAAGGTCGTGATCGCGGTCGTGCCCGGGTGGGCGGCCGGTGGCGGCCACTCGCTGCACGTGGTGGCCGACCTGACCATCGCCAGCCGGGAGCACGGCCGGTTCAAGCAGACCGACCTGGACGTCGCCTCGTTCGACGGCGGGTTCGGCTCGGCCTACCTCGCCAAGCAGGTGGGGCAGAAGTTCGCCCGCGAGATCTTCTTCCTCGGCGACACCTACTCCGCGGAGGACGCCCACCGGATGGGCATGGTCAACGCGGTGGTGGACCACGACCGGCTCGAGGACGTCGCGCTGGACTGGGCGGCGAGGATCACCGCCAAGTCCCCGACCGCGATGCGGATGCTGAAGTTCGCCCTGAACGCCACCGACGACGGCTTGGTCGGCCAGCAGGTCTTCGCCGGTGAGGCGACCCGGCTGGCGTACATGACCGACGAGGCCCAGGAGGGACGTGACAGCTTCCTGGAGAAGCGCGACCCCGACTGGTCGCCGTTCCCGTACCACTACTGAACCGCGACCGATCCGGGCACCATGCCCGAAGCCCGGGCACGACCGACCGCCGCGCCATCGCGGCACCGACGACCGAGCGAGGCGGTGGGCACGTGAACGTCTACAGCGTCTACGTGGAGGCCGCGCGGCCCAGGACCCTGCCGGCGGCCGTCGCGCCGGTGCTGGTCGGTACCGCGGCGGCCACTACGCCGCTGGGTGAGCTCTCCTGGGTCCGTGCCGGCCTGGCCCTGGTCGTCGCGCTGTCGTTGCAGGTCGCGGTGAACTACGCCAACGACTACTTCGACGGGGTCGGCGGGATCGACACCGATGCACGGATCGGGCCCCGGCGGGCGGTGGCCACGGGGTTGATCGCTCCCCGGAACATGAAGCTCGCGATCGGTGTGACGCTGGCCGTGGCGGCGATCGCCGGCCTGGCGCTCGCGCTGCTCGTCGGCTGGGAGTTGCTGCTCGTCGGGGTCGCCGCGATCCTCGCGACCCTCGGCTACAGCGGTGGCCCGAAACCCTACGCCTCGGCCGGGTTCGGTGAGGTCATGGTCTTCGTGTTCTTCGGACTGGTGGCGACGGTCGGGTCCGCCTACGTGCAGGACGGGGCCGTCAACGCCGTGGTCGTGCTGGCCTCGCTGCCGATGGGGGCGCTGGCCACCGCGCTGCTGGTCGTCAACAACCTGCGCGACATCCCGACCGACCGCGACGTCGGCAAGGTCACCCTGGCCGTGCGTCTCGGCGAGGCCGGGACGCGACGGCTGTACCTCGCGCTCGTCTTCGGCTCGTTGTTCGCGCTGATCCCGCTGGCGGTCGTCGCCGGCGAGGCCTGGCTGCTCGTCCCCGCGCTCAGCATCACGGTGCTCCGCAAGGGCGTCGCGGTGGTGCATCACGCCCCGATCGGTCCCCGGCTCATCGAGGCGCTCGGGTACACCGCGCAGGGCCAACTCGTGTTCGCCGTGCTGCTCACGGGCGCGCTCGCGATCACCGGAGGGGGTTGAGGTGCAGCCGATCGACGACCTGCGCGCGTTCGCCCTGCCCATGCGCCAGCGCTTCCGCGGGGTCACGGTCCGGACCGGCGTGCTGTTGCACGGCCCGGCCGGGTGGGGCGAGTTCTCGCCGTTCCCGGAGTACGGCCCGGTCTACGCCTCGCGCTGGTTGGCCGCCGCGCAGGAGGCCGCAACGCTCCCGTTCCCGACGGCGGTGCGCGACCGGGTCCCGGTCAACACCACCGTGCCCGCCGTGGATGCGGCGACCGCCCACCGCCTGGTCGTCGCCTCCGGCTGCCGTACCGCGAAGGTCAAGGTCGCGGAGGCCGGTCAGGACCTGGCCGCCGACGTCGAACGCGTCCGCGCCGTGCGCGACGCCCTCGGCCCGTCCGGCCACATCCGTGTCGACGCCAATGCCGCCTGGGACGTCGCCACCGCCGTGCTGGCGATCGCACGGTTGGACACCGCCGCAGGAGGCCTCGAGTACGTCGAACAGCCCTGCCGAACCCTCGAGGAGCTCCGTGAGGTCCGCAGCCGCGTCGAGGTCCCGCTCGCGGCCGACGAGTCCGTGCGCACCGCGGAGGACCCCCTGCGCATCGCCGGGCTCGATGCCGCGGACATCGTGGTGATCAAGGTGCAGCCGCTCGGAGGGATCCACCGGGCCATGGAGGTCGTGGGCGCAGCCGGACTGCCGGCCGTGGTGTCCTCGGCGTTGGAATCGTCGGTGGGGCTCGCCGCCGGGGTCGCGCTGGCTGCGGCGCTGCCGGAGCTCCCCTTCGCCTGCGGGCTCGGTACGGCGAGCCTGTTGGCCGCCGACGTGACGGATCGTCCGCTCGAGCCCCGGGACGGCCACCTCGACGTCCGCCGGGTCGTGCCCGACCCGGCGCTGCTCGATCAGTGCGCCCCGGACGCCGACACCACCGCCGAACTGCTCGAGCGGATGTCGCTCGCGGCCGCCCACCTCGGGGACCGGTGATGGTCCAGGCCCAGAACCCCTCCCATGCCTGTGCGTTGGTCATCGTCGACGAACTCGCCCGTTGCGGGGTGACCGACGCGGTCCTGGCGCCCGGTTCCCGCTCGGCGGCGCTGGCGATGACGTTGCACGACGACCCCAGGATCCGCCTGCACGTCGAGATCGACGAACGGTCCGCCGGGTTCCTCGCCATCGGCCTGGCGCGGGCGACCGGCCGTCCCGCCCCGGTGGTGGTCACCAGCGGCTCCGCGGTCGCCAACCTCCACCCGGCGGTCATCGAGGCCGACACCGGCCGGGTGCCCTTGTTGCTGCTGACCTCCGACCGCCCCCCGGAACTGCGCCACACCGGCGCCAACCAGGCCATCGACCAGCTCGGCATCTTCGGTCGGGCGCCGAGGTGGCACGTCGAGCTGGGGGTACCCGAGGACCGGGCCGGCTCGAACGCGCTGTGGCGCAGCACGATCGCGCGGGCGGTTGCGGAAACCAGGGGATTGTCCGGCGCGGCGGGGGTGGTCCACCTGAACCTGCCGTTCCGTGAACCCACGGTGCCGCTGGCCGACGACGGCCGCTCCGTGCTGGCGGGGCCGTACCTCAACGCGCTGGAGGGCCGTACCGGCCGGCGCCCCTGGCTGAGCATCGACCGTCCCGCACGGCAGCTGCCGGGGGAGGTGCTGCAGGCCTTCGCGGGACGGATGCTCGGCACCCAGCGCGGGCTGCTCGTGGTGGGCTCGACCGACGCCCCGCCGGGGCCGATCGTGGCGTTGGCGCGCGCGGCCGGGTGGCCGCTGCTGGCGGAGGCCACCTCGGGCGTGAGGACCGGCGAGGACGCGATCGCCCACGCACCGTTGTTGTTGGGCCACGAGGGCTTCGCCCGGGGCGTGACCCCGGACCTGGTGGTGCGCGTCGGTCGCACCGGGCTGTCCCGCGAGGTCGAGTCGCTGCTGGGTCCCGGGGTGCCCCAGGTACTGCTGGACCCGGAGGGCTCGGTGGACGATCCCGGTCGGAGCATCAGTGAGGTGTGGGTGGCGGACGTCGCGACGACCTGCCTCGCCCTGGCGGACGCCCTCGCGATGCCGGGAGGGTCGATCTACCTCGACCGGTGGCGGGCAGCCGACACCGCGGCCCGGGGGGCCATCGATCGCGTGCTGGATGCCGACGACGCGCCGAGCGAACCGCGCATCGCCCGCGACCTCGGTGCCCACCTGCCCTACGGCTCGACGTTGGTGGTGGCGTCGTCGATGCCGGTGCGCGACCTCGACCGGTTCATGGCCCCGCGCGAAGGCCTCCGGCTGGTCGCCAACCGCGGAGCGTCCGGGATCGACGGGTTCGTCTCGACCGCCCTGGGGGTCGCGCTGAGCGCGAGCGACCCGTCGATCGGTGCCCCGCCCGGCGGCCCCGTCGTCGCCCTGGCCGGCGACCTGTCGCTGCTGCACGACGGCAACGGGTTCCTGCTCTCGCCGGACGCACCGTCGGTCGACCTCACGCTCGTCGTCGTCGACAACGACGGTGGCGGGATCTTCTCGTTCCTGCCACAGGCCGAGTTCACCGGCTCGTTCGAACGCGTCTTCGGCACACCTCACCGGCGGGATCTCGCCACCCTGGCCCGTTTCCACGACCTCGGATACACCTCGGTCGAGACCATGTCGGCGTTGACCGGAGCGGTCGATGCGGCGATCGCCGCCGGCGGCATCCAGCTGGTGCACGTGCGGACCGACCGGGTCGCCAACGTGGCCGTGCACCGAGATCTCACGGCGGCCGTCCACGCCGCGATCGACGGACTCGATGCACGCGGTCTCGGCACGGGGTGAGTCCGGGGGAGCGCGGGTGAGCCCGGACGCGTGGCGGGCGCTTGGCAGGCGCTTGGCAGAAACCGTGGTCAGCCACGGGTTCTGTCGGCCCGAGCGCTCGGCTGGGCCTGGTGCGGGCTCCGTAGCGTCCGAAACCGTGGTCAGCCACGGGTTCCGCCCGCCCCACCCCGCCGCTCGCTGCCCGCTGCGCGCCCCGCCCCGCGCCGCCGCTCGCTGCGCGCCCCGCCGCTCGCCGCGCGCCCCGCCCCGCCGCTCGCTGCGCGCCCCGCCCCGCCC
>PWLR01000142.1 GCA_003558435.1 Nitriliruptoraceae bacterium
CGCCGATGGTACTGCTGGGGCAACCCGGTGGGAGAGTAGGTCGCCGCGGGAACCACACAGGACGAGGCCGCCCCACACGGGGCGGCCTCAACCTGTATCACCACCAAACACCACCCACCCAGGAGCCACCAGCATGAGCCAGCCGCCACCGCCACGCCGTGGGGGCGATCCTCGCCGCGGGCGCTCGTCGGGCGGACGCGATGAACCGAGGCCGCGCGGTGAGGACGGATCGGGTGGCAAGCTGGATGTCCCCGCCGGAGCCAGGGAGCCGATCGGACGCGACCGGGCCAAACGCCGCGGGGACGCGCCGCCGCGCAAGGTGCGCACCGAAGCGCCTCCACCACGCCCGGATCTGCCGACCGACGAACAGCCGCTTTTGCCCCGCGCCGTGGAGAAGGAGATCCACCGCACCCTCGGCAAGGGCACCAAGGCCGACGACATCGCGCTCGCACTCAGCATCGGGTCGGCCGCGATCGACGAGGGTCGGGCGGACGTGGCCGTCGAGGTCTTGGCGTGGGCCAAGCACGAAGCCCCCCGGATCGCCCCGGTGCGCGAGGCCTACGGTGTCGCGCTCTACCTCGCGGAGGATTACGCGGGCGCCCTGTCGGAACTGCAGGCCTACCGCCGCATCACGGGCCGCATCGATCAGAACCACGTCGTCGCAGATTGTCTGCGTGCCCTGGGCCGGGACATCGACCAGGTCGCCGCGGCTGCCGAGGCGCTGATCGACGACGAACAGGCACCGGAGGACCGCCGCGCCGAGGCGGTCATCGTGTGGTCGGCGGCACTGGCCGACAGCGGCGATGTCGCCGGTGGCCGATCGATCCTGCGGCGCTTCCTCGAGCGGAGGCGCTCCGGGGACTCGGAGCACGATCTACGGGCGCGTTACCTGGCTGCTGACCTGGCCGAGCGTGCCCGGGACGTGGCCGAGGTCGAACGGCAACTCGAACTCATCGTCGCGGTCGACCCCGCGTTCCTCGACGCCGGGGAACGGCTGGAATCGTTGCGTAGCACCGGCCGGGGACACCGGCCGCCGCCGCATCATCGCATCCGCTCGTCCACAGCCTCGCGGGAGCCGGAGGGCCCGCCACCGGGTGGGGACCCTAGGTTCACGCTTCGAGGATGGCGGGTGCGGCTCCGTAGCGCTGCCGCGGTCACCGCATCCCTGGGTGTCGAGGTGAGATGAGGCGATCATGGGTCAGTTGTCGACGCGCGGGCAGCAGATCGGCGACCTCGAGCCACCGTCGGATCGGAACGAGGCTCGGCTGGTCGGACGTCTGAGCGGCGCCCCCGAGCGTCGCACGTTGCCCTCGGGTGACGAGATCATGTCGCTGCGGGTGGTGGTGCAGCGCCCCGGAGGCGGCAGTGACACCGTGCCGGTGCAGTTCGGTCCGGGCCCGCCGGCCGGTCGTCGGCGAGGGGTCGGCCAGGTGGGTCGGCGGGCGTTGGCCGCGGTCGACCGACTGGAGGACGGCACACGCATCGAGGTGGTCGGTGCGGTTCGTCGGCGCTGGTGGGCGGGACCCGAGGGCCGACGCAGCCGGGTCGAGTTGCATGCCGAAGCCGTCAGGCCCGTTGACGTCGAGGCCACCGGATGACGATCGCGCCGAGCTGCAGATGGATCTAGTCCCGATCGACCCCTTCGGGATCGTTGTCCTCTTCGTCGGTGGGATCGTCCTCCGCAGGCACCCGGTCGCCCGGCAGGGCGATGTGCAGTAGCGCCTGGCCGGGCTGCACCAGGGGCAGGGTGGTGGCCCCGATGATGTAGCCGTCCTCCTCCGCATCGACGCTGGCGCGCTCGGCCCCCAGCGGACTGGCGGTGCTCCACAGTGGTTCACCGGCGAGGACCAGATCCCCGATACCGCACTGCAGTTCCAGCAACCCTCCCCGTGCCGCTCGGAGCCAGCGCGATTCGTGCAGCACCATCGGGTGGGGATGAGCCGGTTCGGGGGCTTCGTCGATCATCCCGAGGCGTTGCAGCACGCGCAGCGTGCCGCGCAGGGAGACATCGATCGCGTCCGTGTCGAAGCGGAGCGGGCCTCCGCCCTCGTAGGTCAGCACCGGAACGCCGCGCTCGGCCGCAACCGCCCGCAACGAACCCGGGCGCAGCTTGGCGCTGAGCACGAACGGGGCGCCGAACGTGGTGGCCAGTGAACGAGCGGCCGCGTCCTCGAGCACGACCCGTACCTGGGGCACGTTGGTCCGGTGGTTGGCTGCGGTGTGCAGGTCGATCCCGACATCGCTGCCGTCGATGACCTCGTCGAGCACCAGACGGGCGATGCGCGCCGCCATCGATCCCGTGTGCGATCCGGGGAACGAGCGGTTCAGGTCGCGGCGGTCGGGGAGGTAGCGCGATCCGATCTGCACCCCCAACACGTTGACGATCGGCACGACGACGATCGCACCGCGAAGCGTCGCGGGATCGAGCACGTCCAGCAGTTGGCGACAGGTCTCGATGCCGTTGAGTTCGTCACCGTGGACCGCCGCGGTGACGAACACCCGGGGCCCGTCCTCGGCGCCGTTGATCGCCGCCATCGGCAGGGTCGTGCGGTCACCGGTGTAGGACTCGGAGGTGGCGGGAGCGAGGTCGCGGCGCGAGCCGGGCTCGACGGTGACCCCGGCGACCGTGATCGGACCCCCGGTCACCTCGGCATCTGACGTGGACGGCCCCGTCCGGTCACGAGGTAGCCACCGGAGGGGTCGACCAGGGCGCGATGCTCGAGGGTCAGACGACCGAGCAACATCCGGAAGTTCATCCCGGTCCGGTCCGTCAGGGTGACATCCGCCGTGGTGTCGAGCGGCCCGCACACGATGCGGGTCCGGACCACCGGTCGGGTCTCGGCGCGGGCACCGGTGTCGCGCACGACCTTGTGGCCGACGATGGGCACGGTCACCTCGTGGTGGATGGGGTTGCTCTTGCGCCCGAGCACCACGTCGAAGCGCACGTAGGCGCGTCGCTCACCGGTCTCGTCGTCGAGGCGGTCGCCCAGTTCCTCGAGGGCGGTGACGTGCAGTGCGCTGGAACGGGCGCCGGTGTCGAGCTTGCCGCGAAGGCGTAGGTCCCATTCGGGGAGCACGACGTGCTCCTTCCATCCGAGAACGGGCACGGATGTGGGGTCCCCGGGTGTCGGGGCAGCGCGTTCCACGTGGGCTCCTGTGTGTCGGGCAGGTTCGAGCATCGTTCGGCAGGGCGCTTGCGAGGTTCCGGCGCCGCCGCGCCCGGTCGACTCGACAGCTTAGGACGCCAGCCGCCGGAGGCCGGTCAGCCGCGGGGTGGCGGGGGTCGTCGGTCCGGATGGAAGGGCTGCTGCCCCCGGCGTGAGCGCCGCATGTCGAGCAGCAGCACGAGCACGATGCCGGCGAGGAACCCGGCCACGTGCGCCTCGTAGGCGACCATGTCACCGACCGGATCGTTGGCGGCCATCGCCTGCACCACGAACCAGCCCGTGAGCAGCAGCCAGGCCGGCAGACCGACCACGGCCACGATGATCAGCCACCGGCGGATGCGGACGCCGGGTATCAGCAGCGCCAGCAGGTAGAGCGGGAAGGGCACGATGGTCAACACCCGCGCCCGTGGGAAGCAGATCAGGTAGGCACCGAGCACCGCGGCGATGGCCCCGGACGCCCCGACCAGCGGCACCGTGGCGCTCGGTTGCAGCGCGACGAACGCGGCCGTCGCCACACCGCCACCGGCCAGGTAGAACAACAGGAACCGGGCATGGCCCAGGCGGTCCTCGACGTTGTCGCCGAACACCGCGAGGAAGATCATGTTGCCGAGCAGGTGGGCGAGCCCACCGTGCAGGAACATCGAGGTCACGACCGGCAGCCAGACGTTCTTCTCACCGGCCAGCGGGGCGCACTCACCGAGCGTCGCCTCGAGTTCGGTGCCGCTCAGTGGCGCGCCGGTCAGCAGCTCCTGGGGGATCGCGGCCCACTGGTAGACGAAGATCAGCTGTTCGCAGCCCTCGAGCACCAGGGCCTGGTAGCCGAAGACGCCGACGTTGATGGCCAGCAGGGTCCACAGCACGAAGGTTCGACGGCGCGTCGGATTGATGTCGCCGATCGGGAGAACCATCAGCGGCCGGTCACAGCACCGCGCGCAGACGCAGCAGGTCGGTCATGGAGGCATCCAGACGGACCTTGTTCGAGGCGTAGGCACGGCCGAAGGGCAGGTCCCCGGACGCGATGTCGAGCAGGTCGTCGGAGCGGACGCTGATCCGGATGTCGGAACGGCGCTCCGGGGCATCGTCCATCAGGATGATCTCACCCGATCGCCACTCCGCGTGGCGCACCAGGTCGAGGTCCGGGCAGCGCGCCTCGATCGTCCGACGGCTCGGCAACAGAGCCCGCGTCGACTCGTCGACGTGACCGAACCGTTGGAGCAGGTCCGTGAGTACCTGCTCGACCTCTTCGACGCTCGCCACTGCTGCTCCTGTCTGGTCGAGGAAGTTAGCAGCCGTCCGTGTGACCGTTCGGCCCGGTGGCTGACCACGGAGCGCACGCACGCCAGCGCGTTCGCACTACCCTCACGACTACTCCGTACCGACAAGGACCGTCATGAACAGCAGCGTGCAGCGCTACCTCGAGGCGGCGTCGGGTCTCACCAACCTGACCGCGGCCAAAGCCGAACAGGTCGTCAAGCAGATGGTCAAATCGGGTGAAGCCGCCGGTGATCAGGTCGGGGACCTCGTCGACGACCTGCTCGAGCGTCAGCGCAAGAACCGGGAGACCGTCACCGCCCTGGTCCAGAGTGAGACCAAGCGTGCGGTGCGCGCGATGGGTCTGGCCACGACCACGGAGATGGAGCGACTCCAGAAGCAGGTCGCCGACCTGAAGCGGGAACTCGCCCGCGTCCAACGTGAAGAAGCGGCGGCCCCGGGACCGGGACCGGGTGAGGTGGACGCGCCCGAACCGTCCGCGACCGCGACCAAGAAGGCCACCGGCAAGAAGACCGCGGCGAAGAAGTCCACGGCGAAGGACACCGAGCCGGCCAAGAAGACCGCCGCGAAGAAGTCCACGGCGAAGAAGTCCGCGGCGAAGACCACCGCCAAGAAGACCCCCGCCAAGAAGACCGGCAAGAAGACCGCCGCGAAGAAGTCCACGGCGAAGCAGACCGAGCCGGCCAAGAAGTCCACGGCCAAGAAGTCCACGGCGAAGAAGAGCTCGAAGAAGGCCACCAAGAAGAGCACGAGCTGAGCGTGCAGCCACCGTCGCGCACCCCGGCCACCGGGGACCAGGACCCTCACGGCGGAGAGAGCCCCCGGAGCGGGCACTCCGAGACGCCCGACCCGCCCGACCCGCTCGACGCACTGCGCGTCGAGGTGGCGTCGATCCGTGAGCAACCGGTCGCGGACCGCGTGACCCGTTTCGAGCACGCCAACGTCGTGTTGGCGGCGGCCCTGGCCGAGCTCGACGAGGTCTGACGCTGGCCACCCCGCGCCGTCGGCTCGACGCCGAACTGGTCCGCCGCTCCCTGGCGGCGAGCCGGACGGAGGCCCAGGAGGCCATCCGGGCCGGGCTCGTGACCGTCGACGGCGCACCCGCCTCGAAGCCCGCGACCCAGGTCAGTGCGGGGCAGGCGCTCGTGGTCGCCGCGCCTCCCCGTGCCTACGTCTCGCGTGGGGGCGAGAAGCTCGCCCACGGGTTGGACGTGTTCGGGGTGGACCCCGCCGGGCGTCGGTGCCTGGATGCGGGTGTCTCGACCGGGGGGTTCACCGACTGTCTGCTCCAACGCGGCGCGGACCACGTGGTGGCCTACGACGTCGGGTACGGGCAGGTCCACGAGACGATCCGCACCCACCCACGGGTCTCGGTCCACGAGCGCACCAACGTCCGCGATCTGACGCCCGAGCAGATCCCGGGGCCGCTGCCCACGTTGCTGGTCGCCGACCTGTCGTTCATCTCGCTGGTCAGCGTCATGCCGGTGCTGCGCCCACTGTTGGCCCCCGCCGGCGAGGCCGTCATGCTCGTCAAGCCGCAGTTCGAGGCGCAGCGCGGCCAGGTCGGCAAGGGCGGGGTGGTGCGTGACCCGGAGGTCTGGCGTGCCTGCCTGCAGCGCGTCGCCGACGCCGCACCGCCGCTGGGATGGCGCGTCGCCGGGGTGAGCGCATCGTCGCTGATCGGTCCCGCAGGCAACGTCGAGTTCCTCGTGCACCTCGTCGATCGCGACCCCACGCCCGAGCCCGCCGAGCAGTCCGGTGCCGAGGGGCCGTCGGCGCTGATCGGCACGGCGCTCGCCGAGGGCCTCGCCCGCCGCGCTGCGGGCCGCGGGGTGCCGCCCGGTTGACCCGGTCGAGGTGCCGGTCGGCGGCGCACGGCGGCGCACCGCTCGTGCGGGAGGCGCCGACCACGGCCGACCACGGGGACCACGGGGGGTGGACGCCTGTCCCCATGCCGCATCGCTCCGAGCCTGAGGCGGCCGCCCGGGAGGTAGCCTTCCCGCTCGCGGCCGTCGATGTGGGAGCACGAGGTGATCGAGGAACTCCACATCCGTGGACTCGGGGTCATCGAGGACGCCACCCTGCGTCTGGCGCCGGGCCTGACGGTGGTCAGCGGGGAGACCGGGGCGGGCAAGACCATGTTGGTGACCGCGCTCAGCCTGCTGCTCGGTGCCCGCGCGGACGCGACGCTGGTCAGGACCGGCGCGTCGGCCGCGATCGTCGACGCGGTCGTCTCGCCGCCTCCGCCGGAGGCCCACGGGTGGATCGGCGACGATGACGACCACCTGATCGTCTCACGCGAGATCCCGGCCGAGGGCCGCTCACGCGCGCGGGTGGCGGGCCGGCTCGCGCCGGTCTCGGCGCTCGCGGACGTACTCGGCCGCCACGTCGAGGTCCACGCCCAGCACGAACACGTGCGCCTCTCACGACCGGAGGTGCAACGCGCGTTGGTCGACCGCTACGCGGGGGACCCACATGCTCGTGTCCTGGCCAGCTATCGCGAGCACCACACGAGCTGGCGGGAGCTGCACGACCGGCGCAGCCGTCTGCACGCGGACGCGCGCGAACGTGCCCGGGAGCTCGACCGACTCCGGTTCGAGGTCGGGGAGATCGACGCCGCGGAACTCGACCCGGACCTCGACGACCAGCTCGATCGTGCGCTGGAACGACTGGCGAACGCCGACGAGTTGGAACGGGGTGCGGCGCTCGCCGCCGAAGCGTTGGGGAGCGAGGGCGCGCAGGAGCCGCTGGGGGTGGCGGTCGACGCGCTGCGACGGCTGCCGGTGGACGAACCGGAGCTCGACCAGCTGCGATCGCGTCTGGACGGCCTGGTGGCCGAGGTGGCGGAGCTGTCGGCCGACGTGCGCGCCTACGGCGAAGCGGTGGATGCGGATCCTGAGCGGCTCGGCGAACTGCAGGAACGCAAACGGTTGGTCGCCGCACTGACCCGCAAGTACGGAGTGGACGTCGCGGCCGTGCTCGCCTGGGCCGACGAGGCCAGGGCACGGCTGCTGGAACTGGAGGCCGAGGAGCAGGACGCCGACGCGTTGGACGGACGGTTGGCCGACGCGCACGCGGCCGTGATCGCCGCAGCGGAGGCTCTGCGGCGCGGACGCCGCGCGGCCGCCGAGGTGCTGGCGACGGTCGTCGACGAACACCTCGCCGAGCTCGGGATGCCCCATGCCCGGTTCAGTGTGGCGGTGGAGGCCCTCGCCGACGACGAGCTGTCCTCGAGCGGGGGTGACCGGATCACCTTCCTGCTCGCACCCAACCCCGGCGAACCGGCCCGCGCCATCGCGCAGGCGGCCTCGGGCGGTGAACGGTCCCGGGTCTCGTTGGCCATCGAAGTGGCGCTCGCCGACGTCGACGATGCGCGCGTGCTGGTCTTCGACGAGGTGGACGCGGGGATCGGCGGGGCCACGGCCATGGCGGTGGGTCAGAAGTTGGCGCGGCTCGCCGCGGGCGAGGGGGACCGCCGTCGACAGGTGTTGTGCGTGACCCACCTGGCCCAGCTCGCCGCGTTCGCCGACATGCACCACGTCGTGGAGAAGGGCCTGACCTCGGGTCGGACCGTGACCACGACCCGACAGATCGCGGAGACCGACCGGGTGGCCGAACTCTCGCGCATGCTCGGCGGGGACGCCACCGCCGAAGCCGGCCTCGAGCACGCCCGCGAGCTGCTCCAACAGGCCCGGACGAGGTCGGTCGTCTGACCGACCGGCGCGGGCCCGGGGGCGGCTGACGCCCGTCACCGCCGGGCGGGGTCGCGCGCCGAGCCGGATCCCGGATCGCTGCGGGGTGGCGGTCGCCGGCGAGACGCGCGCTCCTTGGCCAGGCACGGGGTGGGCCGCTACGGTCGGGCGGACCGCCACGCGCGGCGGTCCATCTCCGAAGGGACGTCGCGTGACGACCGGGCACAACGTCAAGCACATCTTCGTGACGGGTGGGGTCGCCTCCGCGCTCGGCAAGGGCATCACGGCCGCGTCGCTCGGGCGTCTGCTCAAGGCGCGTGGGCTGACCGTCACCCTCCAGAAGCTCGACCCCTACATCAACGTCGACCCGGGGACGATGAACCCGTTCGAGCACGGCGAGGTGTTCGTCACCGACGACGGCGGCGAGACCGACCTCGACCTCGGCCACTACGAGCGGTTCATCGACGAGAACCTGCACCGGGGATCGAGCGTGTCCTCCGGACAGATCTGGCAGTCGGTGATCGACAAGGAACGGCGGGGCGACTACCTCGGCAAGACCGTCCAGGTGATCCCGCACATCACCGACGAGATCAAGCGTCGCATCCATGCGGTGGTCGACGACGCCGACGTGGTCATCACCGAGGTCGGCGGCACGGTCGGCGACATCGAGGGCCTGCCGTTCCTCGAGGCGATCCGCCAGCTCCGCTACGACGTCGGTCGCGAGAACATCCTCTACGTCCACTGCGCCCTGGTGCCCTACATCTCCGCGGCGGGCGAGTTGAAGACCAAGCCGGCCCAGCACTCGGTCCGCGAACTGCGCTCCATCGGGATCCAGCCGGATGTGTTGGTCCTGCGTGCCGACCGGGCGCTCGACGACAACCTGCGTCGCAAGGTCGCGATGCAATGCGACGTGGAACTCGATGCGGTCATCGGGGCGGTCGACAGCGCATCGCTGTACCAGGTGCCGCTGGCCATGCGCGAGGAGGGACTCGACGCGGTCGTGGTGCGCCTGCTGAACCTGCCCGACGTGGAACCCGACCTGCGCGAGTGGGAGCGACTGGTCGAGCGGGTCAACGCGCCCCAGGACCGGGTCACCATCGGCATCGTCGGCAAGTACGTGGATCTACCCGATGCCTACCTGTCGGTGGTCGAGGCGCTCAACCACGGGGGCATCGCCAACGCCGTCGAGGTCGAGCTGCGGTGGATCGCCTCGGACGATCTGATCGTCGACGGCGGGTCGGAGCCCGAGGCCGCTGAACGCCAGATCGCCGGGCGCCTGGGCGGGCTCGACGGGGTCCTCGTACCCGGCGGGTTCGGGGTCCGCGGTGTGGAGGGCAAGATCGCCGCCATCCGCTGGGCACGTCAGCACGAGGTGCCGTTCCTCGGGTTGTGTCTCGGACTGCAGTCGGCGGTGATCGAGTTCGCTCGCAGCGAGGTGGGCCTGGTCGGGGCCAACAGCTCCGAGTTCGAACCCGGCTGCTCGGATCCCGTCATCGACCTGATGGCCGACCAGCACGACGTGGTGGACAAGGGCGGCACCATGCGACTGGGCTCCCAGCCCGCGAAGCTGCTGGCCGGATCGCGTACCCGCGCCGCCTACGGCGACGAGCCGGTCGTCTACGAGCGTCACCGGCATCGCTTCGAGGTCAACAACCGCTACCGGCGTGTGCTGGAGGACGCCGGGCTGGTCTTCGCGGGACTCTCGCCCGATGACCGCCTGGTGGAGTTCATCGAACTCGCCGATCACCCCTGGTTCGTGGCCACGCAGGCGCACCCCGAACTCAAGTCGCGGCCCACTCGGCCCCATCCGTTGTTCTCCGGTTTCGTGCGCGCCGCACTGCAGCACCAGCGCGAGGCCTCCGGACGGCTCCCCGTCGATCTCGACGAGCCGACCGCCGGCGAGGTCAAGGACGCGGTCGGATCGGAACCGGGTGCCCAACGCCCGCAACGCGACCCGCGGGACGGCGAGCTCAGCCCCGGCTCCACGGTGGGCGCCCGGTTCGGGATGGGCTCATGAGCGGGCAGGACCAGCCCGCCTGGTTCGAGACCATCGACTCGCGCGAGGTCTACGCCGGGTTCTCGACGATCCGCATCGACACGGTGCGCACGCCCGACGGCCAGCGGATGGAACGCGAGATCGTCGAACGTCCGGATGCGGTCGCGGTCGTGGCCGTCGACACCGACGGCCGGATCCTGCTGTTGAAGCAGTACCGGCAACCGGTCGGGGGCTACGTCGTGGAGGTCCCCGCCGGGTTGTTGGACGTCGAGGGCGAACAGCCCGAAGCGGCCGCCCGCCGCGAGCTCGCCGAGGAGATCCAACACGAAGCGGAGCTCCTCGTGCACCTGATCACGTTCGTCAACTCGGCGGGTTGGGCGACCGAACGCACCCACGTCTACCTCGCCGAGGGGTGCCGTCCCACACCCATGCCCGAGGGCTTCGTGCCGAAGTCGGAGGAGGCGGACATGGAGGTGGTGCCGATGGTCGCGGCCGACGCGTTCGAGGCCGTCCACGACGGCTCCATCGTCGACGCCAAGACGGTGATCGGACTGTTGCTCGCCGAACCGCGGATGACCTCCGGGTGAGGTGCCGGCCGCCGGGTCGGCCGGGAACGACCACGGGGAGGATCCCGACAGGGGGCCGGTGCCCGCCGAGTAGGCTCGTGGTTTGCGCCGAGGAGGGTCGATGAGCAGCGAGCCGTCCTCGCCGGCGTCCTCCGAGCGGTCCTCGTTGCCGCTGCTCGGCCGCTACATCGATCACCTCGCCGCCGAACGCGGACTGTCCTCCAACACCATCCAGGCCTATCGCCGCGACCTCGGCATGTACCGCAGCTACCTCGCCGAGGTGGGGATCGGCGATCCCCGCGAGGTCGTCGGTGAGGACCTGGAGGTGTTCGTCGCCTGGTTGCGTGGGCGGACCTCGGCCTCCGGTGCGCCCTACGCGTCGGCCTCCGTGGCCAGGATCGTGGTCGCGGTCCGCGGGTTCCACCAGTTCCTGGCCCGTGAGGGGCTCATGACCTCCGACGTCTCGGCGGAACTCGGGATCCCGCGCGCGGATCGTCCCCTGCCGAAGGCCCTGTCCGTGGAGGTCGTCGAGCGGTTGCTGGCGGCAGCCGCGGGGGCGGATCCGCGGTCGCGACGGGATCGCGCCATGCTCGAACTGCTCTACGGCTCGGGTCTGCGCATCAGTGAGCTCACCGACCTCGACATCGACGACATCGACGAGGTCGAGCGGTTGGTCACCGTCTCGGGCAAGGGCGACAAGCAGCGCGTCGTGCCGTTCGGCGATCTGGCCGCGACCGCCCTGGAGGGCTGGTTGGTCCAGGGTCGTCCCGCGCTCGGGCCGCGGTCCTCGGCGGTGTTCGTCAACGCCCGGGGAGGACGGCTCACCCGTCAGGGCGCATGGCAGCGGATCAAGGGGCACGCCGAGCGGGTGGGGTTGGCCGCCGACATCTCGCCGCACACCCTGCGCCACTCGTTCGCGACCCACCTGATCGACGGTGGAGCCGACGTCCGTGCCGTGCAGGAACTGCTCGGACATGCGAGCGTCACGACCACCCAGATCTACACGCTGGTCAGCCGGGGCGCGCTACGCGAGGTCTACGAACGTGCGCATCCGCGGGCGCGACGCACCCCGTGACCGGTCGCTCCCGCCCCGGGGGACCAGACGTACAACGCGCGACCGGGCGTCGCGGCGGGCACCGTCGCCGCTGGTCGGCACGGTCTACCTCGAGCCGGGCAGCCTGTTTGTGAGCCTCCGGTGCCCTGGCTAGGGTCCGGCACCGAGCCCGACCTCGTGCCCGTCTCGCAGGCGAGGTGTTCCGGTGGCCGATCCGACCGGGGTGTCCGGCTAGGTTCGGACCCCGAGACCTCGATACCTCTAGCTACCTCGATTCATCACGCGCGCCCATCCGCCCCGCCGTACGGCCGGGCGACGGGTGTGTGGTGCATCCACCGCAGGAGACACCGTGAGTACCAGCGACCTCGGGACACTTGGCGCAGCATCGGCCCAGGCACTACGTGGTGACCGTGCGTCATCGGACCGCGAGGGCGGTCGGCCCGCCCGGGCCAGGCCCGCGCGCGTCATCGCCATGGCCAACCAGAAGGGCGGGGTCGGCAAGACGACCACGACGATCAACCTGGGCGCGGCGTTCGCGGAGCTGGGTGAGCGCGTCCTGCTCATCGACATGGATCCGCAGGGCTCCCTGGGTGTCGGGCTCGGCGTCGAGCCCCACGCGCGTGAGGCCACCGTCTACAACCTGCTCATGCAGGACGGGACCACGCTCGACGAGGCGTTGGTCGCGACCCGCACCGAGGGCCTCGACCTGCTGCCGGCCAACATCGACCTGGCCGCGGCGGAGCTGCTGTTGGTGCAGGAGACCGCCCGGGAGCAGGCGCTCTCGCGCGTGGTCCAACGGCTGGTCAGCCGCTACGACCGCATCCTGATCGACTGCCCCCCGAGTCTCGGGTTGCTGACCATCAACGGGCTCACCGCGTCGGATTCGGTCATCGTGCCGCTCGAATGCGAGTACTTCGCGCTGCGGGGGATGACCCTGCTGATGCAGACCCTGGAACGCGTCCGCGACCGTCTGAACCCCCAACTCGCGCTGGAGGGCATCGTCGCGACCATGTTCGACGGTCGCACCCTGCACGCCCGCGAGGTGCTGGCCCGCGTGGAGGAGGCGTTCGGCGACGCGGTGTTCAACACGCAGGTCAACAAGACGATCCGTTTCGCCGAGGCCCCGGTGGCCGGTGAGCCGATCCTCAGCTACGACCCGGACTCGCGCGGCTCGACCGCGTACCGCGATCTGGCCCTCGAGGTCCTGGCCCGCGAGCCCTCCCTCTAGGCCGCAACGGCTCGCGACCCTCCGGCCGGACCCCGGGCGGACCCCGGGCGCCCGGGCCGCCCACCA
This sequence comes from Nitriliruptoraceae bacterium, assembly GCA_003558435.1. Lineage (GTDB taxonomy): Bacteria > Actinomycetota > Nitriliruptoria > Nitriliruptorales > Nitriliruptoraceae > PWLR01. The sequence continues at coordinate 13,042 of PWLR01000142.1, forward strand.
GGGGTCGCAGCGACGACACCGTCCCCAGTGCCCACGGACAGAGCGACATGGAACCCCCCCAGATCAGCCAGCCCCCCACGGACGGATCGGCCGACGCGGCCTCCGGGACCGCGGCTCCGGGTCGGAGCGGCGCGGATCACGCGTTCGAGGTCCCGGTGCTCATCGCCCGCAAGCGTGATGGCGGGGAGTTGACCGAGGGCGAACTGCGCGCGTTGATGACGGGCTACCTCGCCGGCGAGGTCGACGAGGCCCAGATCGCGGCGCTGCTGATGGCGGGGGTCATCCGCGGGTTCACCGATGCCGAGGCGGTGGCACTCACCGACGTGTTGGTCGCCTCCGGTGACACGGTGGATCTCAGCGGGCTGGCCGGACCGACCGTCGACAAGCACTCCACGGGCGGGGTGGGCGACACCACCACCCTGGTCGTCGGACCGTTGCTCGCTGCTGCCGGTTGCCAGGTGGCGAAGCTGTCGGGTCGCGGTCTCGGCCACACCGGTGGGACCCTCGACAAGCTCGAGGCCATCCCCGGGTTCCGTGTGGACCTGTCGGCCGAGGAACTCCGCGATCAGGTCGAGCGCATCGGGTTGGCGGTGGCGGCCGCCACCCAGGACCTGGTTCCGGCCGACAAGCGGCTCTACGCGCTGCGTGACGTGACCGCCACGGTCGCGAGCCCGGCCCTGATCGCCTCCAGTGTGATGAGCAAGAAACTGGCCGGCGGCGCCGACCACGTGCTGCTCGACGTCAAGTCCGGCGACGGTGCGTTCATGGAGGATCCGGCGGCGGCACGTGCCCTGGCGGAGTTGTGTGTCAGCATCGGTCGCGCCCGCGGGCGTGCCACCGGCGCGATCGTCAGCGACATGTCCCAGCCCCTCGGCGACGGGGTCGGCAACGCGCTCGAGATCGCCGTCGCGGTGGAGACCCTGCGCGGCCAACGCGGTGGAAGGTTCCGGGAGTTGTGCCTGGAGTTGGCTGCCGCCACCCTGGAGCTCACGGGTCGGGATCCCGACGATGCGCGACGTACCGTGACCGGGCTGCTCGACGACGGCGAGGCCCTGGCGTCGTTCCGCGCCTTCGTCGTGGCCCAGGGCGGCGACCCCGCGGTGGCCGACGACCCGTGGGGTGTCCTCCCGGCGGCGCCGCACGTGGTGGCGTGGCGGCCGGGTGCAGGAACGGTGGCGAGGTTCGGTTGTCGCCGGCTCGGTGAACTGGCCGCCACACTCGGCGCCGGACGGCAGCGTCAGGACGATGTGCTCGATCTCGCCGTCGGTCTCGAGGTGCTGGTGCGTTCGGGTGACCGCATCGAGCACGATCAGCCCGTGGTACGCGTCCATGCCCGGACCGAAGCCGACGCGGACCGCGTCCTCGCGCAGCTGCCCGGCGCGATCGAGGTGGGCGAGGCAGCGTTCAGCGCTCCTCCGCTGGTCCATGCGCGGATCGGGCTCGGCGACGATCGCGTGACCGACCCGAGCTCGTAGCGGCCGGAGCTGCACCGCTCGCTACGGTCCGTTCCGGCGGTGGCATGCTCGGAAGCCCACCGCCGCGTCCCACTGCTCTCGATGCCCACGACCCAGGAGCCGGACATGCCCGACGACGGTCAGGGGCCCCCGCCCCCGACGCCGCCACCGGGTGGGTGGCCGCCGCCTGCGCCGCCGCCGGGCGGTGAGCCCCCGCCGGGCGGGGGGTCACCGCCCGGGCGCGCGCACGAGCGCCGGGCGGATGGTGACCTCCGGATCGGGGGACAGCACCTGCCGATCCGGCCCATGAGCGTGGGCGACGTGCTCGACGGGGCCTTCAGTGCCCTACGGGCCACGTTCGTGCCGGTGGTCGTCGTGGTCGCGCTCGTGCTGGGTCCCCTGCAGTTGGTGCTCAACCTCGTGCTCTCCCGCGTGTCGCCGGGGTTGGCCACCGGACCCTTCGCGGGCTTCACCGATCTCGACGATGCGTTCGGCACCGGCGCGCCGACCGCGGTCGGGGTCAGCCTGCTGTTCAGCGTGATCTCGGTGGTGGTCTCGCTGATCGCCTCGGCCGCGGTCGTCGAGTTGGTGCTGCAGGTGGACCGGGGCGAGCCGACCGACGTCGCACGGGCGCTGCGCGGGGCGCTGTCGGTGTTCTGGGTCCTGCTCGGCGCCAGCGTCCTGCTCGGCCTCGGTGGTGTCGCGGCGGCCACCGTCGTGGTGCTGCTCGGGGCGTTGGTCGGCTTCACGATCCCGGTGGTCGGGGTCATCGTGGTCGTGGTGCTGTTCCTGCCCGTGTTCGTCATCGGGGGTGCCGCCATCGCCGGTGCCTACGGCATGTTGGTGGGTATCGCGGTCGTCGAGCGGCGCGGCCCGATCGCCACCATCGCCCGGGCCCTGTGGGTCGTGCGGCGTCGGTTCTGGCGCCTGGTGGGCATCACGCTGCTGGTGGGATTGCTGGCGGCGTTGGCCACGCTCGGGCTCCAGCTGCCGTTCGCCCTGCTCGCCGCGGTCCTCGGCCCGGTCGGGTGGGTCTTCACGACCCTCGGGGAGCTCCTGAGCCAGATCGTGGTCGTGCCGGTCACGGCGTTCGGGGCGTTGCTGGTCTACCTCGACGCCCGGGTGCGGCACGAGGGCCTCGACCTGGAGCTCCGCACCCGCGGGGTCGGCCGCACATGACCGACCGGCTGCTGCTCGGGGTGGGACTCGTCCCGCTCGGTCACCACCCCGACGACGTGCGTTCCCGTGCCGCGGAACTGCTGTCGCGCCCGCCCTTCACCGACCACGATCCCGGGCCGATCCGGCGCCTGTTGCGCTACCTCGGTGATCAGTTGGCCACGTTCCTCGGTGGGTTGCTGGACGGGATCTTCGCCACGGGCCTGCTGCCGTGGATCCTGGTGGTGCTCGGCATCGCCGTGGTGTCCTTCCTGGTGTGGCGGATCACGCGCGGGTTGGCCGCCGACCGTTCCATCGCGCAGGTGCCGGCCGAGAGCGTGACCCGGGCGGCCGCCGACTGGCACGCGGATGCCGACGCGGCCGAGGCACGCGGGGAGCTGCGTGAGGCCCTGCGACTGCGCTACGCGGCCATGGTGGCGTCGCTGCTCGCCGAGGGGACGCTCGAGGACGTGCCCGGGCGAACGGTCCACGAACTGGACGTCGAGGTGGCGCGTACGAACCCTGCCATCGCCGAGGACGTCGCCGCCGCCGGCGAACGGTTCGATGCCGTGGTCTACGGCCGCTACGAGGTCACCGACGACGACCTCGAGGTGGTGGCGCGCGCCGCCCGCGTCGCGGCCGGTCGCTCGGAGCGCCCCCGCACCTCGGTGCGGAGGTGAACCGGCCGGCCCCGATCAGCGGTGGCGCTCCGGATCCGTCCGCCGCAGGCCCCTCCCGGCGCACGATCCGTCGGCTCGTGGCGGTCGCGATCGGGTTGATCGTGATGACCGTCGGGGTGGTGCTCGGCCTGGGCCCGCCCGAGGGCTTCCCGCTCGATCCGGACTCGGCCACCGGCGACGGGCTGCTGGGGGTGGTGGAGCTGCTCGGCGAGCTGGACGTGGAGGTCGAGGTCTCGACATCCACCCCCGGCGACACCTCGACGCGGGTGTTCGTCCCGGTCGATCAGATGCCCGCGGACCGCCGCGCGGAACTGGTGGCGTTCGCGGAGGAGGGTGGCACCGTGGTGGTCGCGGGCGAGTCGCCCGGCATCCACGGGCTCGACACGCTGGACGGCTCCCCGGTGGACGCGCTCGGGCGCACCCCTCGTGCGGCGGACTGTGACGCCCTCGCCCCGGTCGGGGAGGTCCTGCACAACCAGTGGACGCCCCTGGAGGTCCCGGACGAGGCCCTCGCCTGCTTCCCCGTCGGTGAGTTCGGTGCCTGGCTGGTGGCCGTGCCCACCGGTAGCGGGAGCATCGTGGCCCTCGGTTCGGCGCAGCCGTTCACCAACGCCCTGCTCGACGAGGCGGACAACGCGGTCCTGGCGACCATGCTGCTCGGGCCAGAGCCCGGCGATCGGCTCCGGATCGTGCCCCGCGGCGAGGTCGGGGAGGGTGACACGGCGCTCACCGACCTGATCCCGGACGGCGTCATCCGCGCCGCGTGGTTGCTGCTGCTCGCCGTGATCGCGACCGTGTTGTGGCGCGCCCGCCGGCTCGGGCCGCCGGTGGCCGAACGGCTGCCCCCGGTGCTGCCGAGTGCCGAACTCGCACGGTCGGTCGCCGATCTGCTGCAGCGCGCCGGCGACCGGGCTGCCGCCGCCGCGCGCATCCGTGAGGACCTGCGCCACGAGGCCCGCCACGCCCTGCGCCTACCGGCGGCGACGCCGTCGACCCGCCTGGTCGAGCTGATCGCGCAACGCTCGGGGGTCGACGAGTCCGACGCGCGCTCGGTGCTGATCGACGCCCCGGTCGAGCGCGACCGTGAGCTCACCGAACTGGCCGCCGCCGCCTCGCGGGTGCGGTCGGGGCTCCGTCGGCCGGCACCGGCCAGCTCGACGGACCCCGGCGTCGATGCGGGCGAGCGGGCCGCCGATCCACCCGTCTAACGTCCGAGCGTTCCCGGGGCCACCGCTCGATCCATCGCCACGATCCACGACCCACCACCCACGACCCACCACCACCGGAGAGACCTGTGACCGATGCGAACGACGGCCGCACGACGACGTCCACCGGCTCGACGGCTACGGCCGGTGACGCGGAGACGGCGCGCGAGGCGCTCGTGGCCGTCCGCGACGAGATCGCGAAGGTCATCGTCGGCCAGGACGGGGTGGTCACCGGCCTCGTGACCGCGTTGCTGGTCCGCGGGCACGTCCTGCTCGAGGGCGTGCCGGGGGTCGCCAAGACCCTGCTCGTCACCACGCTCGCCCATTCGCTCGACCTGCGCGCGACCCGGGTGCAGTTCACCCCCGACCTGATGCCCTCCGACGTGACCGGCCAGACCATCCTCGAACCGGGTGGTGGCGGCTTCCGGTTCCGGGAAGGGCCGGTGTTCACCAACCTGCTGCTGGCCGACGAGGTCAACCGCACGCCCCCTCGGACCCAGGCGGCGTTGCTGGAGGCGATGCAGGAGCGCCAGGTGTCGATCGACGGGACCACGCACGCGCTGCCGGAGCCCTTCCTGGTGGTCGCGACGCAGAACCCGGTCGAGCACGAGGGCACCTATCCGCTCCCGGAGGCGCAGCTCGACCGGTTCCTGTTCAAGCTGCTGGTGCCCTACCCGACCCGGGAGCAGGAACGGACGATCATCACCCGGCAGCACGCCGGGCTGGACGCGACCGACCCGCAGGTCGCCGGGGTCCGGGCGGTGGCGGGTGCACCGGAGCTCGCCGCCGCCCGCGCGGCGGTGCAGACCATCCAGGTCGGCGAGGAGGTCCGTGACTACCTGGTCGACATCGTGCGGGCGACCCGCGAGTCCCCGTCGGTGGAGCTCGGCGTGAGCCCACGTGGTGCCACCATGCTGCTGCACGCCTCGAAGGCCTGGGCCTGGCTGGCGGGACGGAGCTTCGTGACCCCCGACGAGGTCAAGGCGGTGGCCAAGCCGACCCTCCGTCACCGGCTCCACCTTCGACCTGAGCTGGAGCTCGAGGGCGCGGACGCCGATGGGGTGCTCGACGGCATCCTGGCGGCGGTCCCGGTCCCGCGGTGAGTGGCTCGACGGTGGCCGGGCCGGGCGCGGGCGGGCAACTCGGGGTGGGCGGAGAGCCTCGGGCGGCGGCGCGTCCGGCGGGCGGCAGCCGGCCCTGGTGGGCGGGGAGCCTGCCGGTCCCGACGATCCGCACCGCGGCGGCGTTCGTCGGGGCCGCCGCGATCTCGGGCCTGGGCCCGGACATGGTCGGGGTGTGGCCACCGCTGATCGTGGTCGTGCTGCTGATGGTGCTCGACGCGGCGCTCGCACCCGCCCCCTGGACGGTCGGCTTCGAGCGGCAACTGCCGGCGGTCCTGCCGCTGGATGGGACCGGCGAGGTCGTGTGGCGGGTGCAGAACCCGTCGAACCGTGCGCTGCGGGTGGCGTTCGCCGACGGGTTGGCCCCGTCGCTCGGGGCCACGGACCGTCGGGTGCGCACGACCCTGCCGCCGCGGGGGCGCGCCCGCGCACGCGCCGGGCTGGCACCTCGACGTCGCGGCACCTTCCGGCCGTCAGCGGTCACGATCCGGGTGGTCGGTCCGCTCGGTCTCGCGACCCGACAGGCGGAGCGGCAGGTACCGGGACGTATCGAGGTGCACCCGAGCTTCCGGTCGCGGGACGCGGCGGAGCTGCGGATCCGCCGGGCCAGGATCCTGCAGGAGGGCCTGCGTTCGGTCCGCGGTCGCGGTGGCGGCACGGAGTTCGAGGCGCTGCGCGAGTACGTCCAGGGCGACGAGTTCCGTCACGTCGACTGGGCGGCGACGGCCCGCGCGGGCGCGCCGATCGTGCGCACCTACCGGGCCGAGCGCAACCAGACCGTCGTGGTGCTGCTCGACACGGGACGGGTCGTGGCCGGCCTGGTCGAGGACGTGCCGCGACTCGACCACGGCATGGACGCCACCCTGGCGCTGGCGACGGTCGCGACCGCGCTCGGTGACCGCGTCGGGATGATCGCCTTCGGGGGAGGGGTCCGGTCGGTGGTCGCGCCACGGCGCGACCGGGACCAACTGCGACGCCTGTCGCACGCCATGCACGCCCTGGAACCGGAACTGGCCGAATCGGGCTACCACGAGGCCTTCCGGGCCACGCTGTCGCGGTTCCGCCGACGGGCGCTGCTGGTGTTGATCACCGAGTTGAGCGACGAGGCCGTGCAGGAGACGTTGCTCCCGGCCCTGCCGGTCATCACCCGGGAACATGCCGTGGTGATCGCCTCGGTCCGGGACCCGGCGCTCGAACGCCTGCGCGACCAGGAGGCGACCTCGGCCTCCGACGCGTACGTGGCGGCGGCTGCGGCCAGCGTGATCAGCGACCGCACGCGCGCCGCGGCACGGCTCCGCGCCCTGGGGGCCCACGTCGTGGACGCCGGACCGGACGAGCTCGCCTCGGCGTTGGCCGACGTCTACCTCGACGTCAAGGCGCGCGGCCGGCTGTGAGCCCGGCCCCCGAGCGTTCCGCGGGACGCTCGCCCAACGCGCCGGTGAGCCCCTGCGCCGCTGCGGCGCGCCCGGCCACCACGATCCAGACGCTGAACGCGGCCCACACGGTGGCGCCGATGCCGACCCGGATCCAGGTCGGCCAGGGTTGGCCGGTGACGTAGCCCTCGATCAGCCCGGCGACGAGGAAGACCAGCACCAGGCCCATCACGATGACCACCGCCCGCCGCCCCTCGGCGAGCAGCGCGTCGGCGCGGGTCCGATCGCCCGGCGCGATCGCGGCCCACCCGAGCCGCAGCCCGGCGCCCCCGGCGACGAAGATCGCGGTCAACTCGAGCAGCCCGTGCGGCAGGAGCAGCCCGTAGAACCGGGCCGCGTCCCCGGCGGCGTGGAACACCCCGGCGGCGACCCCGACGTTGAGGCCGTTGATCGCCAGCACCACCAGCGTGGGGATCGCCCACAGGATGCCCGCGCCGAACGCGAGCGCGCCGACGGCGGCGTTGTTGGTGAACACCCGAGCCGCGAACGTGGTCCCGGGCTCCGAGGAGTAGTACGCCTCGAAATCGCGCTCGAGGTAGTCCTCGCGGACCTCGGCCGGCATCGCGACCTCCAGGGCCGCGGGGGTCGTCGCGAGCCACGTGCCCATCAACCCCGCGCTCACCATGAACACCA
>PWLR01000014.1 GCA_003558435.1 Nitriliruptoraceae bacterium
ATGGCTGCGCCGCCCGCACCCGCCGTCGTGATCGTGACCCACGACACCCGCGCCGAGGTGCTCGCCTGCCTCGCCTCGATCCCGTCGGGCGAAGCGGCCGAGATCGTGGTCGTCGACAGCGGCTCGAGCGATGGAACGGCCGAGGTGATCCGCCGCGACCACCCCGGGGTACGCGTCCTCGAGTTGGCCAACGTGGGGTTCGGGCGCGGCGCCAACGCGGGGATGCAGGTGACGAGCGCCGCCCACGTGGTGGTCTGCAACGCCGACGTGAGGTTCACGCCGGGTGCTCTGAGGATGATGGCGGATCGCTTGGAGGCGGACGTGGAGGTGGCCGCCGTCGGGCCGTCGGTGCGCTATCCCGATGGCGCCGTGCAGGCATCCGCGAGGTGCATGCCCGAGTTCCGCACCGCGGTGATGCACGGGCTGCTCGGCCGGATCGCACCCGACAACCCCGCGACCCGCCGCTACCACCTGCGGGACGAACCGCTCGATCGACCACGGGACGCCGATTGGCTGTCGGGGTGCGCGTTGGGGCCGCGCCGGGCAGCGGTCGACCAGATCGGGGGCTTCGATCCGGGCTACTTCCTGTACGTCGAGGACGTGGACCTCGGGGAGCGTCTGCGGGCCGCAGGTTGGCGGCTCCGCTACGAACCGGGCGCCCGGGTGGTCCACACCGTGGGTGCGTCGACGTCGCAACGGCGTGGTCGCAGCCTGTTGGCCCACGCGCGTAGCCTCGACCGGTACCAGTCGATGCGGCTCGGCGGCGGGCCCGGGCGGGTGCTGGTCTGGCCGCTGCGCCTCGCGCTCGTAGGATGGGTCGTGGGGACGTGGCTTGCCGAGCGGTTCGCCCGCGACCCGCGTAGCGTCACCGGAGAGCGTCTGGTCGCACGTCCTGCGGATGCGACACCCCCGTTGGCGCTACTGGGCGGGGAACTCCCACCGAACGGCATCGACGACGGTGCCACCCGCAAGCAGTGTCGACAGGAGTCCTGATGCCGGTTCGTGACGCCATGATCGTGGCGGGGGGCGGTGGGACGCGGCTGTGGCCGTTGACCGCCGGCCGCCCCAAGCCCCTGGTCGGGTTCTGTGACGCGCCGTTCCTCGAGGGGGTGCTCCACCGGCTGGCGAACATCGGCATCGACCGCGTCCTGCTGGTCGTGGGGGCCGATCCCTCACCTTTCGAGGTCCTGCGCCCGGCGGCGCGCGCCATGGGGATCGACCTGCGGGCGGTGCCGGAGCCGGAACCGCTCGACACCGCCGGAGGGGTCCGTGCCGCGCTCGATCTCGTCCGCGGCACGTTCCTGGTGCTCAACGGCGACATCCTGACCGACGTGGACCTCGGTGAGGTGGTGGCGGCCCACGAGCGTGCCGGTGCCGATGCCTCGCTCGTGCTCACCCGGGTCGAGGACACCTCCAGCTACGGGGTCTGTGTCCTCGACGGCGAGCGCATCGTCGACTTCGTGGAGAAACCGGCGCCGGGCACGCTGCCCGGTCAGGACGCGATCAACGCCGGCACCTACGTCCTGGAGCCTGCGGCGCTGGCGCGTTTCGGCACCGGCCGACTCAGCTTCGAACGGGAGGTGTTCCCGAACCTGGTCGCGGAAGGGGCGCACGTCGCCGGCGTGGTCAGCGATGCGGCGTGGGCCGATCTGGGGACCCCGGAGCGCTACCTCGACGGTCACCGCGCGGCCCTGGACGGCTCGGTGGCCTGGCCATCGCTGGATGCCCTGCCGGCCGACGCGGCCGGGGTCCGGATCGCCCCCGATGCGCACGTCGATGCCTCGGCGCGCCTGGTCGGGCCACTGATGCTCGCAGCCGGAACATCGATCGGCCCGGGGGCGCAGGTGGGTCCCTACGTGGTGCTGGGTGCCGGCGCGAGCGTCGGGGCCGACGCGCAACTCGAGCACAGCGTGCTCGGCCGGCGCACCGTGGTGGGCGAGGGTTGCCGCCTGAGCGCGACGATCACCGGTGAGGGCGCGAACATCGGCGCTCGTGTGGTGGCGCAGGGGGCGGTGCTGGCCGACGACGTGGCGGTACAGGAGGGCGTGACGTTGCCGGACGATGCCCGCGTCGGGCCGGACTCCTGACCAGCGTCCGGCGGCCGCCGGTGCGGTCGGATGGCGGTGCTGATGTGCTAGAAACGCGCCCGACCGGTATCGGAGGCTGGCACGCTCACGCACCTGAACCTGTTTGGAACGGTGTGCCGATCAGGGGAAGCGTGACGTGACATCGCCGGACAACGTCGCGCTGCCGGACGGCTCGGTCCCGGGTCGCAGGTTCCGTACCGGGACCGCCAAGCTGATCGAGCTGTGGCGTGCGCGTGAGTTGCTCGGCCAGCTCGTGCGCAAGGAACTGAAGGTCCGGTACAAGAACTCGACCCTGGGGTTCTTCTGGTCGATGCTCACCCCGGCGCTGATGACCGTGGTCTTCAGCGTCATCTTCACGCAGGTGGTGATCATCGACGTCGAGGACTTCGCGGCCTTCTTCATCGCCGGGTACCTGCTGTGGCAGTTCTTCCAGAACTCGTGCCAGGGCGCGATCCACTCGATCGTGGGCAACGGCGACCTCGTCAAGAAGGTGTACTTCCCCCGTGAGGTCCTCCCGCTGTCGCACGTGCTCTCGCAGCTGATCCACCTGTTGCTGGCGCTCGCGGTCATCAGTCCCTACCTGATCTACCAACGCGGGTTCGGGGTGCTGCTCCACCTGCCGGCCACGTTGCTGGCGGTCGGCCTGTTGACCGTGTTCACCGCCGGGGTCGCGATGTGGTTCGCCGCCACCAACGTGGTCTTCCGCGACCTGCAGGAGCTGTTCGTGGTCATCTTCCTGGTGTGGTTCTACGCCACCCCGGTGCTGTACCCGTTGGCGCTGGTCCGCGACCAGCTGGGCGCGGGGTCGTGGTTGGTCACCGCCCTGCAGATCAACCCGATGACCTGGTTCGTCGAGGTGTTCCGCACCCCGCTCTACGGCGCGGTCGTCGCCGTCCCCGGTGGGGTCGAGTCCGGCCTGCCCGCCTGGCCCCCGCTGGTCTCGCTGGGCATCGTGACGGTGTGGGCCGTCGCGGTGTTGGTGATCGGCTACGCGCTGTTCCTGCGGGGCTCACGCACCTTCGCCAAGGAGATCTGAGGTGGTCGGTCGTCGACTCGAGCGGTTCGCGGGGGTCACCGTGGATCCCGGCCGTCCCGCCATCGTGGTGGACCAACTGACCGAGACCTTCCGCCTGCACCACGAGCGGCCCTCCGGGATCAAGGAACGGTTGACCCGGTTGCGGCGCAGCTCCTACACCGACTTCGACGCGCTCTGCGAGGTCAGCTTCACGATCGAACACGGCGAGTCGGTCGCCGTCATCGGCCACAACGGCTCCGGCAAGTCGACGCTGCTGAAGCTGCTCGCGCGGATCCTGCCTCCCGATGCCGGCCGGGTGGACATCAACGGTCGTGTGGCATCGCTGCTGGAGCTCGGTGCGGGCTTCCACGGGGATCTGACCGGCCGGGAGAACATCTACCTCAACGGGGCGATCCTCGGCCTCGACAAGGCGTCGATCGACGAACGTTTCGACGAGATCGTCGACGTCGCCGGGATTCGGCCGTTGCTCGACACCGCCGTGCGGACCTACTCCTCGGGACTGTACGTGCGGCTCGGGTTCGCCATCGCGGTCACGGTGGACCCCGACATCCTGCTGGTCGACGAGGTGCTGGCGGTCGGGGACGCCGAGTTCCAGCAGCGCTCGCTGGAACGCATGCGCGGCTTCCGGGAAGCCGGCAAGACCTTCGTGCTGGTCAGCCACGACCTGGAAGCGGTGCGGGAGATGTGTGACCGCGTCATCGTGCTCGACCGGGGGCGCCTGGCGTTCGACGGTCCGGTCTCCGAGGGGGTCGAGCTCTACCGCCAGCGGGTGGCGGCGGCGGCCGCCCCTCGCGCGCCGCGGCGTGACGACTCGCGCCGGGTGCGCATCGAGGACGTCAGTCTGATGTCGGCCGACGGCACCCCCGTCTCCGAGATCCCGCCCTCGGCCACGATGACGTTGCGCATCGTGCTCCGCGCGCTCTCGGAGGTGGACGTGTGCAGTGTCGGGGTGCTGATCGCCCGGGCCGACGGGACCCACCTCTACGAGGTGCACACCACCTGGCAGGGGGTCGGGGTGGGTCCATTGGCCTCCGACCAGGACGCCACGGTCGACGTACGGTTCTCCGCGCACCTGCTGGCCGGGCACTACACGATCACGGTGAGCGTCACCGATCTGACCGGCCGCGAGACCTGGGCGGTGGCCGCCGACGCGGCGAGGTTCGACATCGCCCCGGCACCCGGTGGGGCGGGCCTGGTCGATCTGGCAGCGACCACGGCGGTGTCCGACGGCCCGGCCGTGCGGCTCGGGGACGGCACCGGCGGATCGGTCACCGGTCCGATCCCGCTGCCGCGCCTCCAGCGCCGCCGCGCGCAGGGCTAGCGGCGGGATGGTGATGTCGTGCGGGTGACGGCGATCGTGGTGGCGTGGAACGCCGCCGAGGACCTGCCGGGTTGCCTCGCGGCGCTGCAGGCCCAGGACCACCCGGACCTCGAGGTGGTCGTGGTCGACAACGCCAGCCACGACACCACGCCGGAGGTGATCCGCTCCGCCGTCGAGGTCGGGGGCGCGGGCGGCGGGGCCGACCTCGACGGGGTGGTCGAACACCCGGTGCGGGCGGTGTGGAACACGACCAACCGCGGCTTCTGTGGCGGTGTGAACGATGCCCTGGCGACGATCGCCGATGACGTCGGGGCGGTGCTGCTCGTCAACCCGGACGCGGTTGCCGCACCCGATCTTCTCCGCCGGCTGGTGCAGGTGCTGAGCGCACGCCCGGCGATCGGCACGGTGCAACCCCGGGTCCTGCGCCGGGTCGGTCCGGGCGCACCCGTGACGATCGACTCCACCGGGCACGTGCTCACCTCGGCCCGGCTGGTCAGCAACCGTGGCGAGGGCGAGCCGGACGACGGCCGGTACCCCGCGGGTGAGGTCTTCGGCGCGTCCGGCGCGCTGGTCCTGCACCGACGGGCGATGCTCGACGACGTGGCGTGGCGGAACGGATCCCACCCCGATGGCACACCCCGGCTCGAGTACCTGACCGAGGACCTGTTCGCCTACTTCGACGACGTGGAACTCGACTGGCGGGCCCGACTGCACGGCTGGCGCGCCTGGTACGAGCCGACCGCGGTCGGTGTCCACGAACGTGGCGGCGCGGGGCCGCGCAGGACCACCCGGGTCCAGGCGCTCAACCACACCAACCGCCTGCTGGTCCTGATCACCTGCGACGACGTGCGGTCGTTGTCGCGCAGCGCGCCGGCGGTGGTGGTCACGAGTCTGCTGAAGACGCTGGAGCTGGCGCTGACGGTGCCCTCGGCGCTGCCCGAGGCGTTCGGTCGGCTGCGTCTGGTGCCGGCCGCATGGCGTCGTCGCCGGGCCTTGGCCGCGCGTGATCGCACCGTGGCCTTCGGTGAGGTGACCGCCCGCTGGGTCGAGCCGTTCCGTTGGCGGCCCTGGATCGCCGCCTGGTGGCTCCGCACCCGCGGCGGCGCCTGACCACCCGTCACCGGAACCCCCGGAGCCGGGGGTTCCCGTCGATGGGTGGGGTGCGTGGTGCTCCCTGAGGCCGGCTCGGTTCCTGCAACCCCCGGACCCGGGGGTTTTCGGGCCCGCCACCCGCCAGCCGCTACCGGGCGTGCCCGGGCCGGGCGTCGGCGAGCCCGGACGCGACGATCCCCCGCCTCGGCGGGGGGTCGTCGC
>PWLR01000245.1 GCA_003558435.1 Nitriliruptoraceae bacterium
AGCGGCGCGCCACCGCCGACGTCGACGCCGAGGAGGTGGCCGTGCCGCACGGCCCGTCGGAGCAGGCGGCGCAGCACGTAGCCGCGGCCCTCCTTGGCGGGCAGGACCCCGTCGGCGATCAGGAACGCGGCGGTGCGGGCGTGTTCGGCCACGACCCGCAGGGACACGTCGAGGTCGGCGTCGTCGCCGTAGGTGACGCCGGTCAGCTCGCCGGCGCGGGTGAGCAGCGGCGCGAACAGGTCGGTCTCGAACACGTTGGCGACCCCCTGCTTGAGGATCGCCATGCGCTCGAGGCCCATGCCGGTGTCGACGCTGGGCTTGGGCAGGTCGCCGGTGACGTTGCCGTCGATGTCCTGGACGAACTGCATGAGCACCAGGTTGTAGAACTCGAGGTAGCGCTCGCCGTCGACCTCCGGACCGCCCTCCTCGCCCCACTCCGGACCGCGGTCGTAGTGCATCTCCGTGCACGGCCCGCAGGGGCCCTCGCCGCCGGTCGACCAGAAGTTGTCGGAGGCGTCCTTGCGGGTGGCCCCCTCCGGAGCGCCGACCCGTTGGATGCGCTCGAGCGGGACCGCGGTCTCCTCCAGCCAGATGGCCTCGGACTCGTCGTCGCTCTCGTGGATGGTGACCCAGATGCGTTCGGGCTCGAGGCCGAACACCTCGGTCGAGAGCTGCCAGGCGTAGCGGATCGCCTCCCGCTTGAAGTAGTCCCCGAACGAGAACGCCCCCAGCATCTCGAACAGCGACAGGTGGCGGGTGGTGCGCCCGACGTTCTCGATGTCGTTGGTGCGCACGCACTTCTGGAAGCTGGTCGCCCGCGGATGGGGCGGCACGGCGTCACCGAGGAAGTAGGGCTTGAACGGCACCATGCCGGCGACGGTCAGCAGCAGCGTCGGGTCGTTGGCGATCAGCGACGCGGAGGGATAGCGCCGGTGGTCGAGTTCCTCGTAGAACTGGAGGAAGGTCTCACGGATGGTCAGGGAATCCACGGGGGTCCTCGTCGGTCGCGGGGTCGCGCGACATCGTGTGTGCGAGTGGCCGGCTCTCTACTGCTCGAGAGCCTGACGCACGCTCGGGACGTCGAAGCGCGAGCGCAGTTCGGTCTCCCGCTCGGCGGCCGCCAGGCGGCCTTCGTCGGCCGCGGCCCGGAGCCGCTCGGCGAACCCGCCCGCGGCGCGGCCGGCCTGGCCGGCGAGGTTGGCCGGGGCGACGGCCTGCTGGGCGGCGTCGAGCCGCTTGACCACGTAGGCGCCGATGATCAGACCGGCGCCGAGGCCGAGGGCGAGGGTGAACGCGCGCTTCACCGGGGCCTCCTTGTGGGTCGAGTCGGGTGCAGAGGGGTCGTCAGTCTCGTAGCTTCTTCGTGGCACGCGCCGTGCCGGCCGCGAACGCCGCCGCCTTGATCAACGGGTTGGACACGGTCGCGTGCACCACCCCCACCAGCTGATCGGTGGTCGCGGTGATCGACTGCACGCCCGCCACGATCGTGTCGACCCGGGCGAGCTCGACGTTGACGCCCGCCGCGGTCTCGGTGACCTGCTCGAGGGTCGGCAGGATGCGGTCGGTGGTCTCGCGCAGGTCGCGGGTGGCCTCCTCGAGCAGGGCGACCACCTTGGTCAACGCCCAGCACACCACGACGACCAGGGCGCCCCAGAACACGACGGCGAAGATGATGGCCCAGTCCCTGAGGGTCACGTGCGCTCCGTACGGTCGATCGGCGGTTGGCTGGTGGTCGGTGACCGGCGGTCTCGGCCCGCGTCGCGGGACCGTTGCCGCAGGTCCTCGACCCGGTCGGCCGCCGCGGCCTCGTGGCCGTGGCGACTCGGTTGGTACAGGATCGTGCCGGCGAGCTCGTCCGGGAGGTGGCGTTGTGCGGCCGCGTACCCGGACGGGTCGTCGTGAGGATAGTCGTAGCCGGCGCCATGCCCCAGGCTCGACGCCCCCTGGTAGTGCGAGTCGCGCAGATGGGCCGGGACATCGAGGTTGCCGTGGCGGCGCACGGCGTCCAATCCGGCCACGATCGCGCGGGTGACGCTGTTGGACTTGGGGGCGATCGCGAGCGAGATCGCGGCGTGGGTCAACGCGTAACGGGCCTCGGGCAGGCCGACCTTGTCGAGCGCGTCGAACGCGGCGACCGCGAGCGGCAACGCCTGGCGGTCGGCGAGCCCGACGTCCTCGGAGGCGAAGATGACCATCCGCCGGGCGAGGAAGCGGGCGTCCTCCCCCGACTCGAGCATCCGCAGCAGCCAGTAGACGGCCGCGTCCGCATCCGAGCCGCGCAGCGACTTGATGAACGCCGAGACCTGGTCGTAGTGCCCATCGGCCGACTTGTCGTAGCGCAGCCGCACCATCGCGTCGGCGACCGCCTCGACCTCGAGGTCCACGCCCGGGCCGTCCGGGCCGGGGCGGGTCACCCCGGCCGCGGAGGCCGCGACCTCCAGCGCGCTGAGCGCGGCGCGGGCGTCGCCGTCGCCGACCCGCACGAGGTGGTCGATCGCGTCGTCGGTGAGCGTGACCCGCCCGCCGTAGCCGCGGACGGGGTCGTCACAGGCCCGTTGCAGGACCATGCGCACGTCGTCGTCGGTCAACGCCTCCAGCCGGACCAGCTGGCAGCGCGAGAGCAGCGGCGCGTTGAGCTCGAAGAACGGGTTCTCGGTGGTCGCGCCGATCAGGGTCACCCAGCCGGCCTCGAGGCCGGGCAGCAGCGCATCCTGCTGGCCCTTGTTGAACCGGTGGATCTCGTCGATGAACAGCACGGTGCGCCGCTCGCGCAGCTCGAGGCGGCTGCGACCCTCCTCGATGATCCGGCGCACGTCCTTGACGCCGGCGGTGACCGCCGACAGTTCCATCCACGCGGCGTCGACGTGGCCGGCGATGACGCTGGCGAGCGAGGTCTTGCCGACCCCCGGTGGCCCCCACAGGATCAGCGAACGCAGCTCGCCCTGATCGAGCATGGCGCGCAGCGGCTTGCCGTGGCCGAGCGCGTCGAGCTGGCCGACGTACTCGTCGAGCTCGCGCGGGCGCATCCGTGCAGGCAGCGGCATCCCGGCCGGGACCCCCGTCGGCGCCGCACGGCCGTGCGTGGACACGTCCGCGCCCCGTCCGTCACCCGGACGTGCCACCTCGCCGAACAGTTGGGGATCACTCATCGGGCGCACGGTAGCGAGCAGGACGACGACGGTCCGGGCAGCCCGTTCGGTCAGGGTCCGGTCAGGTCGCGTCCATCCGACCGACTGACCGGACGCCTGCCCCGCCCGGGCCCACCGTGAGTCACCATCGCGGGTCGACGAGCAGTCACGCAGGCTGCTCTTCACCGCCATCGACCCACCACCGACCTACGAGGACCCCATGCCCGAGACCACCGAGACGACCACGTTCGCCCGTCCCGCCCAGGAGGTGTTCGAGCTCGTCGCCGACTTCGGCAACCTGGCCGACTGGGACCCGATGTTCGACGAGTCCATGCGCCTCGACGAGGGCCCGCTGGACGTCGGCAGCCGCTTCAAGGTGAAGGGTTCGATGGCCGGCCAGGCCATCGACCTCGACATGGAGGTGGTCGAGTACAACCACCCGCAACGGATCGTGGTCGAGGGCACCGGTGACGGCCTGCGGACCAAGGAGGACATCAGCGTGGTGCCGACCGCCGAGGGCTGCGAGGTCACCTACCACTCCGCGTTCGAGACCGACAAGCCCGACATGGTCGATGCCGCCACCAAGCCCGCCTTCGTGGCCATCGGCAAGCGTGCCATCAACGGCATGCAGGAATGGATCCGTGGATGAGTCGCGAAAAGCGCACCGACCCGGGCGGCGACCGGCGCGGCAACCAGCGCGTGACCGGCTCCGGCCGTCCCGCCCGTGAAGGTGCCGTGGTCGAATCCGACAAGAAGCAGGCCAAGGCCCGTCAGACCGACGGGCGGGACGCACAGAAGCCGAGCGAGATCCCGTCGGCCGGCTGGAAGGCCATCGCCACCCGCGTCCAGCGCGAGATCAAGGACGACAACCTCTCGCTGCTGGCCGCCGGCGTGGCCTTCAAGGCGCTGCTCGCGCTGTTCCCCGCGTTGATCGCCGTGGTCAGCATCTGGGGGTTGGTCGCCGACGAGGAGACCGTCACCCAGCAGATCACGGACCTCACCGCGGAACTCCCCGAGGGCGCGGCGGGTCTCATCGAGGACCAGCTGACCGGGATCACGACCGGCGATGGGTTGGGCATCGCCCTGCTCATCTCGCTGGCCACCGCACTCTGGGCCGCCTCGGGAGGCATGCAGGGACTCATGCAGGGCTGCTCGGCGGCCTACAACGAAACCGACGAACGTTCGTTCCCGGTCAAGCGCGGGGTGGCCCTGCTGCTCACCCTCGGCGGGATCATCTTCCTGCTGATCGCGATCGGGCTGATCGCGGTGCTGCCCGTGGTGCTCGGTCAGATCGGGCTCGGTGGGCCGGCGGAGCTCGCCATCCGGATCGGCCAGTGGCCCCTGTTGGCGCTGGTCGCGATCGTCTCGATCAGCCTCGTCTACAAGATCGGCCCCGACCGCGCGAGCCCGCAGGGCAAGTGGGTCACCTGGGGAGCGGTCATCGGCACGGTGTTGTGGCTGATCGGATCCGCGCTGTTCACCATCTACATCGAGAACTTCGGCAACTACCAGGAGACCTACGGCGCCATCGCCGGGGTCATCATCCTGATGCTGTGGCTGCTGCTGACCGCGTTCAGCATCCTGCTCGGTGCGGAGATCAACGCCGAGATGGAACGCCAGACCCGGGTCGACACCACCACCGGCGACCCGCTGCCCATGGGGGAACGTGAGGCCACGGTGGCCGACCACACCCCCGAGGAGTACGAGCAGGAACACCACTGACCCCACCGAGGGATCGGGGGACACCTGGACACCTGTCCGTCCGACCCCGCTGTCGGCCACCAGTCGCCGTCGCGATGACGCAGGCTCGTAGCCGATGTCAACGACCCCAGGAGGACCCATGGAACTCGAACAACTTCCCGACAAGCTCACCCACGAGCTGCCCGGCAAGCTCAGCCACGCCGTGGAGGGGCTGCGCGACCGGGCCGCCGGCGCCGTCTCGGCCGACAGCGCCTCGCTGTTCCGCGAGCTGCACAAGGTCGAGAACCGGCTCACCGACCGCATCGACGACATCGACGACTCGTTCAGCTCCAAGCTGAAGCCGCTGGTCAGCGCCGAGTCGCGCACCAGCTGGCCGAAGCGGCTGTTCTGGCTGCTGATCGGTGCCGGCATCGGTGCCGGCGCCGCCTACCTCGCCGACCCGGACCGCGGCAAGTCGCGCCGCACCCAGCTCAGTGACCAGGCCGCCGCCCGCGCCCGGGACGTCAGCGAGGAGCTGCAGACCAAGGCGAAGATGACCGCCGACCGCGCCAAGGGCGAGGCCATCGAGGCCGCCAAGGACGTCCTCCCCGAGGACGTACCCGACGACCCGAAGCTGCTCGAGCAGCGCATCAAGAGCCAGGTCTTCGGCCACCGTGACGACGTCCAGGACGTCGTGCTGCGGGTCGACGCCCCCGGGACCGTCGCCATCAAGGGCACCGTCCCCAACGCCGAGAGCGAGAGCGACCTGCTCGCCAAGGTCGCCGAGGTCGAGGGCGTCATCGACGTCCGGTCCGAGCTGTCGGTCCGCTCGGCCTGAGCCAACGGCAACGCGGACACCACGCGGCGGTCGCGACCACGGGTCACGGCCGCCGCTGTTGGTGTGTACGGCGGCGTTCATGTGCCGGCGTCCTCGGCGCGTGGCGGC
>PWLR01000070.1 GCA_003558435.1 Nitriliruptoraceae bacterium
CGCCGCGGTTGGTGAAGTCAACGTCGTAGGAGGTGCCCTTCTGATCGCCGCTGTTCCGGTTGGCTGCCTTCACGCAGAAGTTGACGGCCTCTGAGAAGGTGACGTTCGTGCCACTGACGGTGACCTCGACCTCGACGCCATCAACGGTGATGGTCGAGGAGTAGTCGCTGCCCGTGTCGAGTTTGATGGCACCTTCGCCCGCGTCACACTGACCGGCTGCCGGATTGGACGGGTCCAGATCGAACAGGTCACAGTTGGGGATGTCGACGATGCGAGTCTCGCCTGTTGCCTCCCAGTCACCGCCGGGGTTCGAAGAAGTCCACCTGATTTCAGTGGTCGTCTTGATCTCGACGTACTCGAACTCGGTGTGAGACTTCTCCGGGACCTCTTCGTGGGTGACGGTGGTCTTGGTGTACTCGAATGACTTGTTCGTGTTGCCGGTCTTCGACCAGCCCGCACCGCTCGGGCTCTCGCCCTCGGGAAGCCACACGTTGTCCTGGTTTCCTCGGTCACGCTCCCACTCGTACTTGTCGACACGTGACTCGCCCGTGGGGGCCCAGGGTGTGCCGGGGTCGCTCTGGAACCAATCGGTGACCTCTTCGGTCTGCTCGGGAACGTGCTCCTGGGTCACGACCTTCTTGAACTCCCCGGTCGGCTCCCAACCTTCAGGAGCTTCGCCTTCCTTGTAGTAGCCCTTGTCGCCCTCGGTCGTGACGATCCGCTCGTACTCGAGCTCCACGAACTGGCAGGCGTTGGGCGCTTCCTCGGTGGGACCGTTGTCTGCCGCCGCCGGGGCGATCAGCCCCCCTACGAGGAGCATGGCGACCGCCATGACTCCGAAAGTCTTTCGCGTGTTTCTCATATGTCCAGAACCCCTATGTGTGGCGTCGCCCCTGAGAGGGCCGACGGATGTCGGACCTGGGGTCGGTCTCGCCACTCGCTCCCCTCGGACGCGCGGGTTCTGGACCCACTCGGCGACCGGAAATCGGTCCGAGGATCGATGCTTCCCCTGTTGCAACCGCTTCCCTGAGAAGCGGCCCCCAGCAGGCCAGTTCGCCTGCTCGTTGCGACAAGGTCACCCGTCCGACCGCGGAGCGCAACATCCTTCCGGGTGTCGAGCACGGAGCGTGAGAGTTCCTGGATGTATCCCACTCAACTGGCGGGGATGGTGGACGCAGCGTCACCCCTTGCGAGCGTTTGGCGCTCGCGTCGACACGGGCAGTTACGGGCGCCGTCGCGGCGCCGTCCCCGGATCGCCGGAGGTGGCCGTTCGGGCCCCTGGCCTTGTCTTGCACTCCCCCTAGGTGAGTGCTAGCTTCCGCCTGGCACTCGGAGAAGGTGAGTGCCAACAGCGGCCCGATCGGGTCGACGCGGCACAGGCCCGCACCCGGATCGCGCAAGCGTCCCGGTGCTCCGGCCGCAGCACCGTTCTCCGTAGGACTCGCGCCACCTCGGCGCTTCAACGAACAACCGAACCCCGCCGGTAGGTGCGAAAAGCACGCCGGCGCCGAACACGTTAAGGGAGGGCACGTTGGCCACCGCCACCGATGTCAAGGTCAAGCCCCTCGAGGACCGCGTCCTCGTCACGATCAACGAGACGGAGTCGACCACGGCTTCCGGCCTCGTGATCCCCGACACGGCGAAAGAGAAGCCGCAGCAGGGCACCGTCGTCGCTGTGGGCCCGGGCAAGCGCTCGGACACCACCGGTGACCTCATCAAGGTCGACGTGAACGAGGGCGACACCGTCCTGTTCTCGAAGTACGGCGGCACCGAGGTCAAGGTCGAAGGCGAGGAGTACCTCATCCTCTCCGCTCGCGACATCCTCGCCGTCATCGGCTGACAGCAGCCCACCGGCTGCACGTCGATGCTCGGGTGAACCCCGACCTCGACCCCCAAGACTTCAAGGAGGAACCACCGTATGGCGAAGATCCTCAGTTTCAGTGAAGACGCCCGTCGGCGTCTCGAGAAGGGCGTCAACAAGCTTGCTGACGCCGTCAAGGTCACGCTCGGCCCCAAGGGTCGTAACGTCGTGATCGACAAGAAGTGGGGCGCCCCGACGATCACCAAGGACGGCGTCACCGTCGCCCGGGAGATCGAGCTCGAGGACGCCTACGAGAACATGGGCGCGCAGCTCGCGAAGGAGGTGGCCACCAAGACCAACGACGTCGCAGGTGACGGCACCACCACCGCGACCGTGCTGGCCCAGGCCATCGTCAAGGAAGGCCTGCGCAACGTCGCTGCCGGCGCCAACCCGATGATCCTCAAGCGGGGCATCGACAAGGCCGTCGAGTACGTCGTGGCGGAGATCGCCTCGCAGTCGCGCGAGATCGAGACCCAGGACGAGATCGCCCAGATCGCGGCCATCTCGGCCAACAACGACACCACCATCGGCAAGATCCTCGCCGATGCGATGGACAAGGTCGGCAAGGACGGTGTCATCACCGTCGAGGAGTCGCAGACCTTCGGCATGGAGCTCGACTTCGTCGAGGGCATGCAGTTCGACAAGGGCTACATCTCCCCGTACATGGTGACCGACCCGGAGCGCATGGAGGTCGTGTTCGAGGACCCCTACATCCTCGTCGCCAACTCCAAGATCTCCGCGGTGCAGGACCTGCTCCCGATCCTCGAGAAGGTCATGCAGGGCGGACGCCCGCTGCTGATCATCGCCGAGGACCTCGAGGGTGAGGCACTCGCCACGCTGGTCGTCAACAAGATCCGCGGCACCTTCCAGTCGGCAGCCGTCAAGGCTCCCGGGTTCGGTGAGCGCCGCAAGGCCATGCTGCAGGACATCGCGATCCTGACCGGCGCCCAGGTCATCTCCGAGGAGGTCGGCCTCAAGCTCGACACCGCCACCCTGGACCTGCTGGGCCGCGCCCGCAAGGTCGTCGTCACCAAGGACGACGCCACCATCATCGAAGGCGCTGGCGCCGACGATGACATCAAGGGCCGCGTCAACCAGATCAAGGCCGAGATCGACAAGACCGACTCCGACTGGGACCGTGAGAAGCTCCAGGAGCGTCTCGCGAAGCTCTCCGGCGGCGTCGCGGTCGTCAAGGTCGGCGCTGCGACCGAGACCGAGCTCAAGGAGGTCAAGCACCGCATCGAGGACGCCCTGTCCGCGACGCGTGCGGCCGTCGAGGAAGGCATCGTCGCAGGTGGTGGCACCGCGCTGCTGCAGGCCGAGGCCGGCATCGACAAGCTCGACCTGGAGGGTGACGAGGCCACCGGCGCTCGCATCATCCGCTCGGCGCTGTCCTCGCCGCTGTACTGGATCGCCTCGAACGCGGGCCTCGAAGGCTCCGTCGTCGTCGAGAGGGTCCGCAACATGCCCGCAGGTGAGGGCCTCAACGCCCTGACCGGCGAGTACGAGGACCTGGTCAAGGGCGGCATCATCGACCCGGCCAAGGTCACCCGCTCGGCGCTGCAGAACGCGGCCTCGATCGCTGGTCTGCTGCTCACCACCGAGGCACTGATCGCCGACAAGCCGGAGCCCGAGGGCGAAGGCGGCGGCGGCCACGGCCACGACGGCGGCATGGGCGACATGGGCGGCATGGGCTTCTGAGCCCAGCCCGCTCCCGGTCACACTGACCGGCACCCGTACCAACGACTCGGCCCCCGCTCTCGAGCGGGGGCCGAGTCGCGTACGCGCGCCTGTTCCGGCGTCAGCTCTGGCCCAAGCCCTACCCCAACCCGAGTGCGAGCGCCGAGATGGCCGCGAGCGCGGTCACCATGGAGAACACGGTGGTGCGTGTCTGGACGATGAGCGCACGGCTGATCTCCTGATGCATGGTGGCGATCACCTCGTTGCGCGAGGCATCGATGCGCTCCCCGAGCGCGGCGATCTGGCCCTGCAGGCCGCCGATCTCGCCGCGGAGCTCGCCCATCTCGCCGCGGAGCTCACCCATCTCGCCGCGGACCTCGCCGCGGAGAACGCGCTCGAGCTGGACGATGTCGTCGTGGGTGGCGACATCCTGGCCCGGGGGAGGGAGCAACTCGAACACCGTGTGGGCCGCCTCCGCTCCGACGAGGCTGCTGAGCCGCTCGAACAGCTCGATGCGACGCGACTCGTCGACGGCCATGGTCCCACCTCCCGAGGGTGTTGGCAACGCTCGGAGCACGGTAGGGGACCCGGTCGGCGGCTCGACGGAGAGCACGCCGGAACCTGGGGACGACGGGAGGTGAGGTCGTGACCGGTCGGCGAAGCTCGCCCGATCGCCACACCGAAGGAGCCGGCCGAACCCTTTCGGGTCCGACCGGCTCCCCGAGCCCGTGCGGTCATCCGGTCACGATCGGGCCCGGCTCAGGACCTGCCACGACCGTTGCCGCCCTGGCCGGGAGGCGTCCTGGGCAGGCCCGGGGGCGTGACCACCGGGCCGCAGATCGACCCTCCGGGGACCCCCGCGAAGGGCGGCCGGCCCGGCACGCCGGCCCATGGCGGGGGACCCGGCTGGCCCGCGTGCGGCGGAGGTCCGGGGATGCAGTCGGGCTCACCCGGTCCGCCGTCGTCCGTGAGCTGCACGAACACCGCCGCGGTCCGGGCCGGGACGGTGAACGCCCCACCGTCGACCGACGCCGTGCGCACCACCGGATCCGCCGAGGCGGCCAGCACCGGGTGCAGCTCCCAGTCACCCTCGGGGATCGAGGCCTCGTCGACGGTCACCTCGTCGATGTCGGCGTTGAGCACCACCAGCAGATCGGTGATGCCGTCGGTGCCACCGGTCAGCGACGTCGCGATGACCCCCAGCGGCGCGTCCGGTCCGGTCGCATGGAAGGCCAGCTGCTCCTGTACGGCCTCCAGCGAATCCAGGCGGAACAGCTCCGAGGAGGCCCGGATCGCCAGCAGCTCCCGGAACGAGGCGGCCGTGGCGTCGATGTCGGAGAGCGACGGGCCCGGTAGCTCCTCCAGCAGCGAGGCCATCAGCGGCCAGTTGTCCTGGTTCTTCTCCGCGTTGGGCAGCCCGACACCCCAGTTGGTGGTCTTGCCGCTCCAGTCGATGGCGTTCCAGCGGTCACCGGAGTTGTACGAGTCGCGGTCCAGCGACTTCGAGCGCAGCAGGTCCGAGCCGGCGTGGAAGAACGGGGTGCCCTGCGAGAACATCACCGTCGCCAGCCCGACCGTCTGGGTCCGGGCCCGCTCCTCGAGCGTGCGGGCGCGCGGCAGCTTGTACTGGATCGCGTCGAACAGCGTCTCGTTGTCGTGCTTGGAGATGTAGACGACGTTGTCGGTCGGGGTGCCCGCGTACCCGGCGGGCGAGCCGTTGTAGTCGAGTTCGCGACCGGCACGGACCTCGCCGGTGGCGGTCTCGAAGGTGATGTCCGCGAGGTTGCCGGCCATCCCGAGCCGCACCAGGTCGGTCAGGCGCCGTGCCCGGGCCTCGACGTCGGCCTCCGAACCCTGGTCGACGCCGTTGGCATCGACACCCAGCCCGGTGACGAAGCCCTGCTCCTGCAACCCGCCGAACGGGTTGCCGCCACGGGCCGCGTCACGCAGCCGGTCGTTGAAGGTGCCGATGCCGGTGCCGGCCAGGTTCGCCTGGGTCGCCTGCACGAACCGGGCGTCGTCGGCGACCTCGCCGAAGTTCCAGCCCTCGCCGTAGAGCACGATCGCCGAGCCGTCGACGCCGTCGTCCTCGAGGGTAAACGCGTCGAGTTCCGCCCGCAACCGCTCCATCTGCGCCTTCGGGTGGTGGCCCATCAGGTCGAAGCGGAAGCCGTCGACCC
>PWLR01000018.1 GCA_003558435.1 Nitriliruptoraceae bacterium
AGCCGCTCCGCCTGCAGTTGGTCGTCCTCGATCACTCTCGCCCCTCCCGTGCGCTCGAGGGCACGTGCGTTCTCCGTCTGATGATCGGCCGTGGCGTGAGGGTAGGGAACGAGGACCGACGGCAGGCCGAGCACGGTCAACTCGGCGATCGAGGTGGCACCGGCGCGACACACCACCACATCGGCGGCCGCATACGCATCGGCCATGTCCTCGATGAAGTCGACGAGTCGCACACGTGGGCCGGTGCTCCCGGCGCGCGCCTGTTCCCAGCCGGCGGCGGCCTGTGCGTAGCCCCCCCGACCGGCGGCGTGGAGGATCTGTAGGGAGGTGTCCCCCCACATGGCGTGTGCATCCACGATCGCCTGGTTGAGACTACGAGCTCCCTGGCTGCCGCCGAAGACCAACAGCGTCGGCAAGTCCGGGTCCAACCCGAAGCGTGCACGAGCCTGCCCCCGCTGCGCATCACGATCGAGGGCGAGCACGTCCGACCTGACCGGGTTGCCCGTCACCGCGCAGCGTTCGGGCCGGCGGAAACGCTCGGCCGAGCCGGGGAAGGTCACCGCGACACGGTCGGCCCAGCGGGCGGCGATCCGGTTGGTCAGTCCCGGGATACTGTTCTGTTCGTGGATGACCAGCGGCAGCTGGGTGCGCCAGGAGGCACGGTCCAACGGGAAGGAGACGTAGCCGCCGAAGGTGACGGCGGCCACCGCTCGCTCCTGGTCGATCAGGTCCATGCACGCCCGCACCCCGGCACGCAGCGCGCCCGGAACCTTCAGTAGTGCGGGTGAGGGCCGCCGAGGGATCGCGACCGCCTCGATGTGGTGCAGCCGGAACCCCGCAGCGGGCACCAGGCGTGCCTCGAGCCGATCGGCGACGCCGACGAACACGGGTTCGACGTCCGGCGCCAGCACCCGGAGTTCGTGGGCGACGGCGATGGCGGGGAAGACGTGTCCGGCGGTGCCACCCCCGGCGAGGAGGACGGTGCGCGTCACGCCCCGCTCCTCGTGCTCGACGGTCCGGCGCCCTCGGGACGCCGGGGCACCAGGCGGCCCCGACCCTCGCCGGCGTTGCGGTCGCTGCGCAAGGGCGGAGCGACCGGACGCCGGGCGATCGAGACGAGGATGCCGAGGGCGGCCAACGTCGACACCAACGACGACCCTCCCACCGACACCAGGGGCAGGGTCACCCCGGTGATCGGGAGCAGACCGATGACCGTGCCGATGTTCACCAGCGCCTGGCCGACCAACCACGCCGTGATCGCCAGTGCCACGGTGCGTCCGAACCCGTCCTCGGCCCCGTAGGCCACCTTCAACCCGATGAACAGCAGCGAGCTGAACAGCAGGATCACGCCCACACCACCGACCAGACCGAGCTCCTCGCCGATGATGGCGAAGATGAAGTCGGTTTCCGGGTTCGGGATGAAGTTCCACTTGCCTCGCGAGGACCCCAGGCCCACCCCGAACCAGCCGCCGGAGCCGAGCGCGTACCACGATTGCAGCAGCTGGAAGCCCTCATCGAGGGGGTAGCGCTCCGGCCACAACCAGCCGCGGATGCGTGCGACGCGGTAGGGCGCGACCGCGGCCAGGACCCCGATGGCGAGCCCGCCGGAGGCCAGGGCAGCCGCGACGAAGCGCCCGGGCAGACCCTCGACCCACAACACGGCGCCGACGATCAACGCGAGCAGGATCGTGGTACCGAGGTCCGGTTGCGCCATGACCAGGGCACCGAACAGTGCGAGCAGCGGCACGGCGGGGATCAGCAACTGTTCGTTGGGGAACACCGAGCCGTCGCGGGGCCGCTTGCGTTCGAGTACGTCCGCGAGCCAGAGCAGGGTGGCCAGCTTGGCCAGTTCCGAGGGTTGGAAGACGAACGGTGGGACACCGATCCAGCGCGAGGAACCGAAGCGTTCCAGCCCGA
Source organism: Nitriliruptoraceae bacterium (assembly GCA_003558435.1). GTDB lineage: Bacteria > Actinomycetota > Nitriliruptoria > Nitriliruptorales > Nitriliruptoraceae > PWLR01. The sequence continues at coordinate 1,918 of PWLR01000018.1, forward strand.
CGCCCGGCACGAGTACCAGCACCAGCCCGATCAGCGAGCCGATCAGGAGCGGCCAGGACAGCCGGCGCCAGATCCGGTGGTCGAGGTTGGCCGCCAGGATGAACGCCGGGACCCCCACCGCGGCCCACATCAGCTGCCGACGGAAGGTGGTGAACGGGTCCCCGGCCTCGGCCCCGTCGACGAACGAGGCGGAGAAGCTCATCACGAGCCCGGTCAGCAACAGCAGCAGCGTCACCACCGTCAACGCCGTGGCGTCGGAGCTCCAGCTGCCCGGTTCCCACCGCGAGCGCAGCCGGGCGAGCGATCCGGGGCGAGCGGAGACCTGTGACGCGTCCTCGATACTCATGGCCGTGCCTCTCGGTGGGAGGGTCGGTCGCGCCGGTTCACAGGAATTCCACCCGTCGGATCCACTCGGCGTAGAACAACCCGAGCCCCAGCGCGATCCCGATGGCGGCCAGGATCCAGAAACGCACGATGATCGTGGTCTCCTGCCAGCCGAGGAGTTCGAAATGGTGGTGGATCGGCGCCATGCGGAACAGCCGCTTGCCGGTGGTGCGGAAGACGGCGACCTGCAGGATGACCGAGATGGTCTCGGCCACGAACAACCCCCCGAGCAGCACGAGCAGCACCTGGGTGTTGGTGGCGACCGCAACCGCCGCGAGCAATCCGCCGAGGGCGAGCGAGCCGGTGTCGCCCATGAAGATCTTGGCGGGTGGGGCGTTGTGCCACAGGAAGCCGGCGCACGCCGCGGTCACCGCCGCGACCACGATCGCCACGTCGACCGCGTCGGCCGGGATGAGCGCGTAGTCGGCGGGGTTGCGGAACTGCCAGAACGCGATCAGGGTGTAGGCGCCGAACACCAGCGCTCCGGACCCGGCGGCCAGGCCGTCCAACCCGTCGGTCAGGTTCACGGCATTGGATGCCCCGGTCAGCAACAGGAACATCCAGACGAAGAACACCCAGGCGCTGACGTCGAACGCGATGTCCCCGACCACCGAGATGTTCCGCGGGATATTGGTGAATTCGGGGCCCACGAACGCGAAGAGACCGGCGATGATGGCCTGGCCGGTGAACTTCGTGGTCTTGTTCAGCCCGAGGCTCCGCCGGCGACGCAGCTTGATGAAGTCGTCGGCGAAGCCGACCATCGCCATGCCCACGAAGGTTCCGAGCACGAGCAGGCCGGTACCGGTCACGGCGGCCCCCAGCAGGTGGGCGACCATGTACCCGATCACCGCAGCCAGCACGATGGCCGTGCCGCCCATCGTGGGGGTACCGGCCTTGGCCAGGTGGCTCTCGGGACCGTCGTCGCGGATGGGTTGCCCGAACCCGTGATCACGGAAATAACTGATCACCAGCGGCGTTCCCGCGAGGGACAGCAGCAGCGCGACGGCGCCGCCGAGTAGGACGGCGATCACGTGGATCCCTCCCCGAGTCGGGCGGGCGGGCCGTCCGCGAGGGATGAACGCAACTCCGCGGCGACGCGCTCGAGCCCGGCGACGCGGGACGCCTTGACCAGCACGGCATCGCCCGGCACCAGACCACCGCGTAGCAACGCCGCTGCGGCGCCGGCGTCGGGGACCTCGACGACATCTATCATCCCGGCCTCGCGAGCGCCCGCGGCCACGGCCGAGGCCGCGGCACCGACCACCACCAACCGATCGACCCCGAGCTCGGCACACTGCCGTCCGATCGATCGGTGCTCGTCGACCGCGGTGACGCCGATCTCGGCCATCTCGCCCAACACCGCGATCGCGGCGCCGGTGCGTTCGAGGGCGACCAGCGTCTGCAGGGCCGCCGCTACCGCCGTGGGGTTGGCGTTGTACGCGTCGTCGAGCACGACGACACCGCCCACCTCGTCCACCGCGCCGCGCCACGGACTGATCGGCGCATGCGCCAAGGCGGCAGCCGCCGCCTCGAGCGCGACGCCGAGGTGGGCGGCGACGGTCAGGGCGAACAGGCCGTTGAGCAGCTGGTGACGTCCCGCGATCGGCAGCTGCAGCCGGGTCCGGCCCCACGGCGTGACGGCGGTGGCGGAGGGACGCGCCCGGCGATCCAGCCGCACGTCCTCGGCCCAGACATCAGGGGTGGCACCGGCGCCGGAGAGGCGCGGGTCCGCGTCGAGCGCGACCATAAGACTCGATGGCGCCCGGGCAGCCATGGCGGCCACGATCGGGTCGGCCGCGTGCAGCACGGCCACACCACCGGTCCCGAGCGCTTCCACCAGTTCGGCCTTGGCGCGACCGATCGCGGCGAGCGACCCGAACACCTCGAGGTGAACGGCCGCGACCGCCGTGACGATCGCCACGTCCGGCGAGACCAGGGGCGCCAGATCGGCGATGTCGCCCTCGTGGCGGGCACCGATCTCGGCGACCAGGACCTCGTCGTCCGACTCGAGTCCGAGCAGGGTGAGCGGCACACCGAGCTCGTTGTTGAACGAGCCTCGCGCCGCATGGACCCGGCGGCCGGCACCGATGGCGGCCGCTGCGAAGTCCTTGACCGTGGTCTTACCGACGGAACCGGTCACCGCCACCGTGGTCGGCGAGACCCGATCGCGGACGAACGACGCCAGCGCCCGAAGCGCCGCCCAGGTGTCGGGCACCACCACGCTCGGCGGGCCGGGGAGGGCGACGGATCGCTCGGACAGCACCGCGCTCGCTCCGGCCCGGTGGGCCGAACCGGCATGGTCGTGACCGTCGGCCGTCGCGGTCGTCAACGCCACGAACAGGCTGTCGGGCTCCACCACGCGGGAATCGGTGGTCACCGATCGCACCAACGTGGTCGGGTCGCCTTCGATGCGTCCGCCCGTCGCCGCAGCGACCTCGGCCAGGGTGAGCGGGATCACGCGCCACCTCCCGGATCCGCAGGTCCGGTCCCCGCGTGCAGGAGCGAAGCGACGACCTGCCGATCGTCGAACGGGATCGTGCCGTCCCGCAGTTGCTGCGTGGTCTCGTGACCCTTGCCGGCGACCACGACCACGTCACCGGCTCGGGTGCGTCCGAGCGCCTCGGCGATGGCGCGACGACGGTCGGGTTCGACCACGACCTCCGCGGGGGCACCGGCGGCGACCGCGTCCGTGGCGCCGGCCGCCATGGTCTCGAGGATCGCCATCGGGTCCTCGCTGCGCGGGTTGTCGGAGGTCAACACGGCGAGGTCGGCACCCGCGGCGGCTTCGCCCATCGGGCCACGCTTCTGCCGATCCCGATCCCCGCCGCAGCCGATCACGATGGCGAGACGGGCCCCGGGCTCGAGCAGGGAACGCAGCGTTTCGACCACCTGCGCGACCGCGTCGGGCGTGTGGGCGTAGTCCACCAGGACCGTCGCGGCGTCGACGCCCTCAGCGATGTCGACCACGCGCTCGAAGCGTCCAGGGGCTCCGGCGCAGGCCGCGACACCCGCGACGGCATCCTCCCAGGAGACCCCGGCGAGGACCGCCGCGACGACGGCGGTCACCGCGTTCGCGAGGTTGAAGGCGCCCGGGGCGCCGGTGACCACCGTGACCGGGTCGGTCCCCACCAGCGGCCCGACCAACTGGCAACGCCCACCATCGATGTCGACGGAGGGCTCGAGGATGCGCACATCGGCGTCGGCGTCCCTGCCCACGGTGGTGAGCGGGATCTCGGCGACCTCGAGCAACCGACGGGCCCACGGTCCATCGAGGAAGACCACCCCGCGCTCGGCGAGTCGTCGGGTGAACAGCCGGGCCTTGGCATGGAAGTAGGCCTCCATATCCGCATGCCAGTCGAGATGATCCTGCGAGAGGTTGGTGAAGACCGCGACCGCGAAGCGGGTGCCATCGACCCGGTGGAGGTCCAGACCGTGCGAGGACACCTCCATCGCGACCGCATCGACCTCGCGGTCGCGCATGCGCCGGAGCAGTCGTTGCAGGTCCGTGCCCTCCGGCGTCGTGCGGACCCCCGGCTGTCGGACGCCCTTCATGCGGGTCTCGATGGTGCCGATGACGCCGGTTCCCAGGCCTCCTGCGGCGAACGCTCCTTCGAGCAGGTAACAGATCGTCGTCTTGCCGTTCGTGCCGGTGGTCCCGACGACGGTGAGTTCGCGACTGGGATGTCCGTGGACGATGGCGGCCGCCGGGCCCATGGCCGCCCGAACCGACGGCACACGGATCTGGGGGACGTCCACGTCCAACCAACGCTCGACGAGCAGGGCGCGCGCGCCTGCCTCCACGGCGGCGGGGGCGTGCTCATGGCCATCGACCGTCGCCCCCGGGACCGCACAGAACAGCACGCCGGGCCGCACGGCGCGACTGTCGTGCTCGGCGTCCTCGATCTCGACGTCGTCGCCGCGCAACTCCGCCGATGGCACGCCCCTGATCACGTCGGCGAGCATCGCAGTCACGGGCTTCCTCGGCTGGGGTCGAACGGGGCGGTGGGTGGGGTCGAACGGGGCGGTGGGTGGGATGTAACGGGGCGGTGGGAGCGGCCTCGGGAGGCGCGCGCGAGCCTAATGGCGCCGGTCCGTCACCCCGAGCAGGTCGAACGTCCGGACGGGCACACCGAGGTCACCGACGTCAGGGCTCGTCGGCGCTCACCCCGGTGCCGTCCCCACCGGCGGGTGATCCGACCGGCGGGGAGGCGACGTCGTCGGCCTCGAGCGCCGGACCCTCCTGCTGGGCCCGTTCCTCGGCCTGCTGGCGGGCCACGGCCATGGCCTGACGCAGACCTTGCCCGACACCGTCCGGCGCCACCCGACGGGCGGCCAGCGCGGCCTGCATCACCTCGGAGAACACGGGCGCCGCAACCAGACCGCCGTAGAACTGCGGTCGGGGTTCGTCGAGCATGACCGCGACCACGATCTGCGGGTCGTCGACCGGCGCGAAACCCACGAAGGTCGCCACGTACTCCCCGGAGTAGCCGCGGGCTCCCTCCGCCGGCTTGCGCGCGGTACCGGTCTTGCCGGCGACCCGGTACCCGTCGACCATCGCGCGAGCGCCCGTGCCGGCCTCACCGGCAACGGCCATCTCAAGCATCCCGCGGACCTGCACCGCGGTGTCGGCCGAGATGACCCGGTGCTCGCTCGGCGCGGCAGCCGGGGTCAGACGGCCGTCTTCGCCGACCGAACCGCGGACGATCTGCGGGGTGACGGCGACCCCGTCGTTGGCGATCGTGGCATACGAACTGGCGGCCTGGAGCAGCGTCACGGCCACGCCCTGCCCGATGGCGATGGTCGGCAGCGAGGTACCCCACCAGTCCTCGTGGGAGGCGAGCAGGCCGCCCGATTCGCCCGGGAACGCCCCACCGGTGGGTGCGCCGTAGCCGAAGTCGCGCAGGTAGTCCTCGAGTCGCTCCGGCCCGAGCTCCTGGGCGATCTGGATCGTGCCGACGTTGCTCGATCGTTCCATGACGTCGCTGACGCTCCACTGCTCCGTCTCGTGGCGCGACGAATCGGTGAAGCGCTTGCCGGAGACCACGATGCCGTCGTCGACGGACATGACCGTGTCCGAGGTCACGAGGCCTTCCTCGATCGCCGCGGCGACGGTCAGCGCCTTCTGGGTCGAGCCCGGCTCGAACACGTCGGTCACTGCGCGGTTGCGCCAGGTCGAACGGTCCTCGTCGCCGCGCGTGTTGGGGTCGAACCCGGGGACACTCGCCATGGCGAGCACCTCCTGGGTCGCGACCTCCATCACGAGGACGCTGGCGCCGACCGCGCTGTGCTCCTCCATGGCATCCATGGCGGCGCGTTCGGCGACGTGTTGGATATCACGGTCGATCGTGAGCACCAGGTCGGTTCCCACCTCCGGTGGCACCAGTTCCCTCACACCCGATGCGATGTCGAGGCCCCCCGGCGCCCGCTCGAGCACGAGCATGCCGGGCTGACCGCTGAGCACCGTGTCGTAGCGCGCCTCGAGGCCCTGCAGGCCCTCGCCGTCGATGCCGGTGAAGCCGACCACCTGTGCGGCCAGGCCGTTGGAGGGATAGACGCGCTGGGGTTCCTGCAGCACACCCACCCCGGGGAGGTTCAGTTCGCTGATCTCCGCGCCCACCTCGTGGTCGAGTTGGCGGCCGAGATAGACGAAGTGTGCGTCGCGTTCCAGGCGTTCGGTCACCTCGGTCGCATCCATGCCCAGCAGTGGGGCGAGTTGCGCCCCCACCTCGGTGGCATCGGCGGCGGGTGGAACCGCGATGCCGTCCGGGGTGGAGGTCGCACGGAACACCCGCGGATCACCGTAGATCGTGGCGGCCTGCACGGAGGTCGCCAGCACGTCGCCGTCCCGGTCGTAGACCCGTCCCCGGGTCGCCGGGAGGTCGATGGTCCTGGCGCGCTGTCGTACCCCGAGATCCGCGTAGGTGTCGGCGTTGATCACCTGGATCTCGACGAGCTTGCCCACCGTGGTCAACACGATGAGCGCGTAGATGACCAGCAACCACCGGATCCGGCGGACGCCGATGTCACCGGCGGTCCGCGTGCGCAGACGAGGTGCCGAGATGCGGCGGCGCCGTGGCGGACCCGTCACTTAGCGCTCCACCGAGAGCAGCGGCTTGAGCGGATCCTGGGTCGCGCCCGGTCGTTCCGTCGCCACGACCGCGCCGTCAGCGGGCAGGTTGCGTTCCAGGGTGATGAATCGCGCCGGGCCCGACGGGACGAGTCCGAGTTCGAGCGCGGTCTCGCGGATGCGGGCCGGGTCCTCCAGGGACGCGACGTCGGCCACCAGCTGCGCGTAGGTGCGCTCCGCGTCGCTGACGTGGGCATCGAGTGCCCGGGCCTCGACCGAAGCTCCGGCCGCCAACGCGTTGAGGGCCACGGCACCGAACACACTGGCTCCGACGACCGCGATCATGACCAGGGCGTAGGCCAAGGTGTGGCGGATGACGGGTTCGTCGACGACGTGCAGATGGCGACGCGGATCCGGGGCGGTTTCCCGGCTGCGACGCAGGGGGGCGGTGACGGCACTCATGCTGGGTCCTGTACGAGGCGGCGGACGACCCGCAAGCGGGCCGCCGACGCACGGTGATTGACGGTGATCTCGGCGTCGTCCGGACGTTCCGGACGACGCACGACGTGCTCGACGAGCGGCGTCCGGCCGCACGCGCAGACGGGGAACCCCGGCGGGCAGATGCACCCTTTGGCGGCCTCGGCGAAGGCCTTCTTCACCGCCCGGTCCTCCAGGCTGTGGTAGCTGAGAACGGCACAGATGCCACCGGCCTGGAGCCGGTCGAGCGCGATGGGCAGGATCCGCTCCAACGCGTCGAGTTCTCCGTTGACCGCGATGCGCAGCGCCTGGAAGGTCCGCGTCGCGGGATGTCCCCCGGTGCGTCGTCCCGCCTGCGGTATGGCATCGCGGACCACCTCGGCGAGCTGCGTCGTGGAGGTGAGCGGCCGGGCGGCGACCATGGCCCGGGCGATGCGGTCGGCGAACTTCTCGTCGGCGTAGCGACGCAAGAGCGCGGAGAGTTCGTGGGCCGGGAGTTCGTTGACCAGTTCACCAGCGGTCACCGGGGTCTCCGGGTCCATGCGCATGTCGAGCGGGCCGTCCTGGCGGTAGCTGAACCCGCGGTCGGCGCGGTCCACGTGCATCGAGGAGATGCCGAGATCGAGCAGCACCCCGGCGACCCGGCGGATCCCCAAACGGTCGAGTTCCTCCCCCAGCGCGTCGAAGCGCGTCCGGACCAGATCGATCCGGACACGGGGGTCGGCGGCGAGTTCAGCGAGGTTGCTCTGCGCGAGTTCGAGCGCATCCGGATCGCGGTCCAGGCCGACGAGGTGGGCACCGCCATGGCGTTCCAGGCGAGCGAGCACGGCCGCGCGGGCGTGTCCAGCGGCGCCGAGGGTCGCATCGACCAGCACCCCGTCGGGGGCCTCCGCGAGAAGCCCCACGATGCGGTCGCGCATGACCGGCACGTGCGGCTGATCGGTGGTCATGGTCATGGGCCTCATGCGTCCGTGTGGACCGGCTGGGTGGGCGCGGAAGGGACCGGCTGGGTGGGCGCGGAAGGGACCGGCTGGGTCGGCGCGGCGCCTGTGCACGATCGTGATACGGACACGGGGCGGCTCCTTCCTGCATCTCGGTGGGGTGGTGGGCCCGGCTGGGGACCTGTGTGGCTTGCCATGGCAAGGGGTGATATCGGTCAGCTCGGTCGGGTCGGGACAGGTCTTGGTGGTCGCGCGTTGGTCAAACAGTGAAGCTTCCATCGAGGGTTGCGAACGCGTCCTCTGCGCCGGTCCGGTACTCGTCCCAGGTGGCGCGATCCCAGATCTCCACCTTCTCGTCCGCACCGTTGATGGTCAGTTCCTTGTCGAGCCCGGCGTAGGTCCGCAACCGCGGCGGGATGGTCACGCGCCCCTGAGCATCGGGCTTCTCCTCGTGGGCGCCGGCGAGGAACACCCGGAGGTAGGCGCGAGCCCGCTGATCCTCGCGGGGCAACTCCCGGAGTTCCGTGACCCGGCGCTCGAAGTTGGTGAGGGGGTAGACGTCGATGCAGCGATCTTGGGAGGGAGCGAAGACGAGTCCGCTGGAGAGTCGGTCGCGGAACCTGGACGGCAGGATGACGCGTCCCTTGGTGTCCAGGGCGTGTTGGTGCTCTCCGAGGAACACCGCGCCTCCGTCCTGTCCCCGTCCCGGCGTCTCCGGACGAACCGTCGACCTTCCACCTGCGCGGCGCCGATCGGTTGGGCCCCTGGGAAAGTCCTCCACTTCGCTCCACACTAGGCCTATCGGCCGCCACGGTCAACGCTTGAGCACACAGAGTGAACGTTTCGGGCTGGCTGGCGCTATCTAGTTCAGTGGAGTGGAGTGGGTTATCACCTGGTCGCTTGGCCGGTCGGGTGACCTCATCCCCCCACCATCTCCGCATTCGAGGCTTTCAGAGGCTCCCAGGGGAGCGAAGTGGGGGATCCCGCACGACCCCGACCAGAGGGCGCATGCGCGTGCGCACCCCGAACCAACCGGACAGGTACTAGCGCTCTACCCCACGTCGAGATGTACGCACACCGCGCGTCCGACTCGAACGAATGGGCGCAAGCGCGCGCTACCGCCACGGTGGGCGGGCGACACCCAACTCAACTGGATGCTCCACCCGACTCGCGGTCCTCGGCCAGAGCCAGCAGTCCCCCGACCCACAGACGTGACAGCGTCCGCACGGCTTCGGCCCGACGCCCCAGCGCCTGATCCGCCATCCCCTGGCTGGCGTAGCCCTCCACCATGGCCACCAGGGCGGTCGCGGCATCCACCGCGCGATGAGGACTGTCGGCGAGCACGGGGCCGAGGACCTCGGCGACACGCCGCACGTAGCCGGCCCTCACGTCCCGCAACCGCTGACGGAAATGCTGATCGTGAGCGCTCGCCTCGAGCCATACGCCAACGATGTCACCGTGCTCGGCGAAGACCGCGACGAACCGGTCGATCACCGACTGCACGGTGCTCGGCGCGTCGGGCCCGTCCCACGGCTCGTCCACGACGGTCTGCAATTCGGTCGAGGTCACGTCGATCAACGCATCGAGTACCGCCGCCTTGTTCTCGAAGTAGGTGTAGAAGGTGCCATGGCTGACGCCGGCATCGGCCACGATGTCCTCGACCCTCGCGCCCGCGTAGCCGCGTTCGGCGAAGATGCGGCGTGCCGATTCTCGCAGCCGGGTGCGGGTCCGAAGCCCGCGACTCGTACGTGGTCCGGGCTCCGGTTCCACCGCACTCCTCCCCCGCGTACCGACCTCGACGCCCGTTGACCAGGTCGGACAACCCGATCGGCGCCCTGATCACGCTAGCGGTAGCCGACAGGAGCGTCAGATCCGCCTCCCGCGACCGGACCAGACTCCATCGGTACCATCCGCGACCGAACGCCTCACACCACCTGTCACGCCGTCCCGGCGGGCGGAGCCCAGGTGCCGGGGGCGCGACCGGGGAGCTGAGGGTGTCCACCACCGACCGGACCGAGCGCAGCGGCCCGGGCATCGCTCGCCAGGATCTCGACGACGTAGGTCGGACGCTCGAGGCGGTCGGCGCCAACATCCGGCGCGTCATCGAGGGCAAGGCCAACGTGGTCGAGCTGGCGCTGATCGCGCTGTTCGCCGAAGGCCATCTTCTCGTCGAGGATGTCCCGGGCGTCGGCAAGACCATGCTCGCCAAAGCCCTGGCGCGATCGGTCGATTGCTCGGTCGCGCGCGTGCAGTTCACCCCGGACCTGCTGCCCTCGGATGTCACCGGGGTGACGGTCTATTCGCCCGACACCGGCACGTTCGATTTCCGGCCGGGCCCGGTGTTCGCCAACATCGTGCTCGGTGACGAGATCAACCGGGCGGGGCCGAAGACCCAGTCCGCGTTGCTCGAATCGATGGAGGAGCGGACCGTCACCATCGACGGCGTGACCCATCAGTTGGCCACGCCGTTCATGGTGATCGCGACCCAGAACCCGATCGAGCTCGAGGGCACCTTCCCGCTGCCCGAGGCCCAGCGCGACCGCTTCCTGATGCGGATCGCCATCGGCTACCCCCATCAGGATGACGAACTCGCCATCCTGCGCACCCACGGTGGCGCCGACCGGCTGGCGGAGCTGCGGCCGGTCACCGATGCCGCCACGGTCGCCCACACGATCCGCACGATCCGCACGGTCAGCGTCACGGAGCCGGTCGAGCGCTACATCGTGGCGATGTGCCGCGCCACCCGGGCCCACCGCGACGTGGAACTCGGTGCCTCGCCCCGCGCCTCGGTGGCACTACTGCGTGCCTCGCGGACCGCGGCCGCCGTCGCGGGTCGTGATCACGTCACTCCCGACGACGTGAAGAGGCTCGCGCCTCACGTGCTACCGCATCGGCTCATCCTGCGCCCCGAGGCGGAACTCGCCGGGCACGCAGCGGGCGAGGTCATCGCCGACATCCTCGACGGGCTCCCGGCCCCCACGGAGTAGCCGTGACCCACCGCGGGGTTGGACTCGTCACGGCGATCGCCGTGCTGTGGGTGTTCGCTCGTTCGTTCGGTATCCCCGAGTTGCAGATGGCTGCCGTCGGATGTTTGGTGCTCGTCGCCGGCGCGGTGCTGTGGGCGGTGGTGCTCCCCACCCGCTTGACCGCCGAGCGATCGGTGATCCCCGGCACCATCTGGTTCGCCCACGAGGCCACCGTGCGCATCACCCTGCGCAACGCCGGCCGGTTCGCGACCCCGGCGCTGAGCATCCACGACACCGCACCGGGTTCGCTCATCACCAACGCCAGTGCCCGACTCTCGTCGCTGGCCCCCGGCTCGCGAACCACGATCAGCTACACCATCCACGGCGGGCAGCGGGGGCGTTTCGAACTCGGACCACTGACGATCCGGGCCACGGACCCCTTCGGCCTCGTCCGACGAACCCGCACCATCGACAGCGTCGGCACCGTGACGGTCTACCCGCCGGTGTGGAACCTGCCGGCGGGCCTACCGCTGGGGGGCGCGACCACGACCGGGACCGACGGCCGCCGGCGCGCCGTGACCTCCGGTGACGACTTCGCGGACATCCGGGAGTACGTGCGCGGCGACGACCTCCGATCGGTGCACTGGCCCTCCACAGCGCATCGCGGCAAGCTGATGGTCCGCCGCGCCGAGTCCGCGCGGTCCCCCGGCGCCGTCGTGCTCCTCGATCGCCGCACCGACCGTCACCGCGGGCACGGGGCGAGCAGTAGCTTCGAGATCGCCGTTGCCGCCGCAGCGAGCGCAGGCCACCACCTCGCCACCCGTGGTCGCTCGGTCATCCTGCTGGACGGCCCCGTCGCCCGCCCCCCGAAGGCGCTGCCGTGGGAGGCGTGGCTCGAGCAGCTGGCGGAGACGGGGACCGACGCCGTGGATCTGCCCGGGTTGCTCCGGCAGATCGGGGACGGCCTCGCCGGGGATGGCACGCTCGTGGCGGTGGTCACCGTGCCCGACCCCACCGAGTTGCGCGCCCTGGTACGCGCCGGTCGCGGGTTCAGTACCCGCGCCGCGGTCATCATCGACGCCCACGGGCACACCAGCCGCGGCCGGGACCCGGAGGTCCAGGACGTGGTCACCTCGCTGCGCGCCGCAGGGTGGCGGGCCACCACGCTCGTCCGCGGGGACCGACTGGACGAACGCTGGCGCGAGTTGGTGACCTCGGGGCGCACGGCACGCGCCGGCGCCTCCCCCGGGAGAGGGGGCCGCTGATGCGCCGCGACCTCTCGGCCGCAACACTCGTCGGCTTCACGTTACTGGCGACCGTGCCCGCCTACGACCGGGTGTTCTCCACCCCGAGCTGGCGCGGACCAGCGGTGGCGGCTGCGCTGCTGGCGCTCGTCCTCGCGTCGCTGATCCGCCGCCTGCATCGGGGAGCCTGGGTCGCCGGTCTCGTCTCGGTGCTCGGGTTCGTGGCCGCTGCGCCGTGGTTGCTCGGACAGAACGCCCGGCCGGTACTCCCCCGCCTCTCGGTGCTCGCGGATCTGTGGCAGCTCCTGGCGGTCGGCCGGACCGAACTGGCCGAGACGCCCGCCCCGACCCTGCCGTTGGCCGGGCTGATGCTGCTGGTGATCGGTGGCTGGTGGCTGGTGGCCCATGTCGCCCACGAACTCTCCGTGCGCTGGCGGCGGCCCGGCTTCGCGCTCGCGGTGCTCGCCGTGCTGTGGGCGGCCCCGCTCGCCGTACCGATGAGCGACCAGACCGGCTGGGGTCGGACCCTGCCGTTCCTCGCGATGGCCTGTCTGACCCTGCTGGTGACGGGCAGTGAGGATCTCCCCGACGAGACCCGCGTCCCGGTGCCTGCCAGTGGGGTCGCGCTCGGGGAGGCGGCCATCGCGATCGGGCTGACCATGCCCGGACTGCTCCCCGGATACGCCGAACCCGCGTGGGTCCAGCTCGGCGCCAGTTCCTCACCACGCGGCTACCAACCGATCGTCGACGTGTCCCAACGGTTGGGTCTGCCCGAGGAACGCGACGTGCTGCGGGTCCGTGCCTCGCAGCGCACCTACCTCCGGCTCGCCGGTCTCGAGAGCTTCGACGGTGACGTCTGGCGCCTGGGCCCTCCCGGCAGTGGGAGCTATCGACCCGATCCGGCCTCGCTGTTCGCCGCCGACGGCCCCCTCCCACCGGAGCAGCAGGCCGCGAACACCGAGTCCGTCCAGGTCGACATCGAAGTGCTGGAACTCGACAACATCTACGTTCCCGTCCCCTACCAACCGGTCGAGGTGTTCGGGCCGATCCGCGACGACATGATCTGGTCGACCGAGGGCGGGTTCCTCGCCACGTGGGACACCGTCGAGGGTGAGGTGGACGGCGAACCCCGGGTCGGCATCCGTGAAGGGGTCGAGTACCGCGTTCAGGCGGCCCGCCCGGCGCCCACCTTCGACGAGTTGCTGACCACCACCGTGGACGAGACGGACCGGGAGCGCTTCACCTCGCTGCCCCGCGACTACCCGGAACTCGGTGCGCAGGCGGAGCAGGTCTACGAAGCGGCCGGGGCGACCACCACCGTGGAGCGGGCGCTGGCCCTGCAGGACTGGTTCGTCGGGCCCGACGGCGATTTCACCTACGACCTCGATGTCCCGGCACTGCGGGGCGAGGATGCGCTCACCGACTTCGTGCTGGAGGATCGCGTCGGCTACTGCGAGTACTTCGCCACGGCGATGGCGGTCATGTTGCGGCAGACGGGTATCCCGGCGCGCGTGGCCACCGGGTTCCTCCCCGGCCGCGTGACCTCCGAGGCCGACCCCTCCGCCGGCATCGAATTCACCGAGTACACGGTGTCGACCGCGGATGCGCACGCCTGGGTCGAGGTGCTGTTCCCCGGCGCCGGCTGGGTGACCTTCGAGCCGACACCTCGCGACGACAACAGCCACATCCTGCCGACCGAGAACGATCTGACGCCGATCGAGAACGTGGCCGAACGTCGGGAACGTGAAGCCGAGGAGTCGGAGGACGATCCGGCGGCGGACCCGACCATCCCCGACGCCCCCGACCTTCCCGAGGCCGACTTCCAGGATCCGTCGGCTACCGGGGACCAAGCGGCCGATGAGGGTTCCGGATCCGAAGGCGCGGACCCGTCAGCCTGGTTGCTGATCGTGGCGGTGGTCGCGGTGATGGTCGCGGCCCTGCTCCTCGCCAGGCGGCGGCGGGATGACCGTGGATCGGATCGCACCCCCCAGCGGCGCGTCCTCGATGCGCAACGAGACCTGCTCACGACGGCGGCGCGTCACGGTGTCGGGCGCAGCGCCCACGAGACCACCGTCGAACTCGTCGAACGGTGGCGCTTCGAGCGCCGGATCGACGAACGCGGCGTCGTCGTCGCCGTAGCCGCCCAAGCCGCGGCGTTCGGTGGCACCGTCGACACCTCCGAGGCTGCGGAGGTCGAGCGTCTCGTCGCGGAACTCGAACAGATGTTGCGCGACTCCGTCAGCTCACAGGATCGCCTGCTCGCCCCGCTACGGCTGCCATTGGGCCACGTCCAGCGGTGGGGTCGAACGATCGTCGAGCGGCTGGTGCGATGGCGCACCGACGGTTGAAACGTCCGGCGACCGGGACGCCCAGATCGCCAGGATGCGAGCGCCGAGAACGAACCCCCTCGCCATCGTTCACCGGCCATCGTTCGATGATGGGCGCGGCGATCGACTTGGCGAAGGGTTCGGCCGGGATCTAGGTGCGCTCGTCCGGAGGGACCGAGGAATGCTGGCGTTCCGGCTTCTCGGTCAGCACCGAAGCACCCAGCAGGATCGCACAGAACACGAAGACCATCCCGATGGCCCCGGCGACCGTGCCGCCGGTGCCCTCGATGAAGCCGAGACTGAGGACCGAGACCACACCGACCAGAGCGAGGCCGATGGCCGCACGGATCTTCACGGTGCGAGACAACGAGCGGCTCAAGCGGCGTCGCCGGGCGCGCGCCACGAACCGCGGGTCCTCGGCGGCGAGTTGCCGCTCGATCTCCGCGAGGATCTGCTCCTCGTTCTCCGACAGTGGCATGGTCCTCCCGGCCTCCGGTCGCGGAGGCGAGCGTACCCACGCGCCAGCAGGGACGCGAGCCAGATCGCCCTCCTGCGCGCGACCCGGTGTCCAGTTGAGCGAAGCGCGCGCTACGACCATCCGGTCTGGTCGCACCACTTGAGTAGCCGCCACCCCTACCGGCCACCCCACCGCGGCCCCTACCGGCCACCCCACCGCGGCCCCTACCGGCCACCCCACCGCGGCCCCTACCGGCCGACGAACCGTGGGGGGCGGGATTCGAGATGCGACATGACCGCCTCCCGGAAATCCGGCCCGGAGCTGGCATGCTGCTGCGCGGCGACCTCCGCCTGTAGCGCGGCCGCCCGGTCGCGCTCGAGGTTCTCGCGCAACAGCCTCGGCACCAGGCGCAGCGCACCAGGGCCGGCAGCCAGCCGAGCCGCCAGGTCGTGGGCGGCCCCCTGTGCGTCGTCGGCCGGGAGCGCATGCTCACCCAGACCCATCGCGAGGGCTTCCTCGGCGCCGACCTTGCGAGCGGTCAGCACCAGCTCGGTCGCGCGTCCGAGCCCGATCAGACGGGGCAGGCGCCAGCTGCCGCCGAGGTCGGGGATCAGTCCCCACCGCGCCTCCATCACCGAGAACTCGGCCGAGGGGGCGACGGCGCGCAGGTGACATGCCGCGGCCAGTTGGATGCCGGCGCCGTAGCAGTAGCCCTCGACCGCCGCGATGGTCGGCACGTCCAGGTCCTCGTACGCGGTGAACGCCGCCTGCAGCCTCGCCACGAACACCGGATCGAGCCCGTCGGTGACCTGATCGCCGAACACCTTCAGGTCGATGCCCGCCGAGAAACTGCCCTGCCGTCCGGCCACCACGACCGCCCCGACATCCGGATCCGCCGCCACCTCGGCGGCCCGTGAGGTCAGCTCGTCGAAGACCTGGAGGCTCATGGCGTTGCGCTTGGTGGGTCGCTCGATGGTGATGTGCGCGACGCGGTCGACGACCTCGTAGCTGACGACCTCGGCAGCGCCGGCGCCGGC
This sequence comes from Nitriliruptoraceae bacterium, assembly GCA_003558435.1. Lineage (GTDB taxonomy): Bacteria > Actinomycetota > Nitriliruptoria > Nitriliruptorales > Nitriliruptoraceae > PWLR01. The sequence goes on from PWLR01000018.1 coordinate 17,818, forward strand.
CGCTTCCTGCTCGGATCCCGCCGATGCTCCGGCATCGGTCCCCTTGCTGCCATCGGTCATGTGCCGCACTCCTCCATCGGGCCCGGCGCCGTCGTGGCGCTGCCAGGGCATGGTAGGCGCCTCGATAGCATCCTCGGCCAGTCGGCACATGCCGGCCTGCCACAGCGATCGACAGGGACCACCGTGCTCGAACGGGAGTGGGTCAGCATCCTCGACCCGGAGGACGATCACGTCCGCTACACCTTCGACGTGTCCTTCCTGCTGTCGTCGTACTCCTGTATCTACGGCGCCGGCTGCGAGGGCGTGAACCCCGGCGAGCAGGACCCGGCCATCGGCTGCTGTGGCCACGGCGCCTACCTGAACGACGACGACGATGCGGACGAACTCACCCGCCTGGTCGAGGAGGAACTCGATCCCTCCACCATGCAGTTCCACGCCAAGGCGCTGAAGAAGGGGCTGTTCACCACCGACGAGGACGGCGAGACCCTCACCCGCGTGGTCAAGGGCGGCTGCATCTTCGCCAACCGGACCGGGTTCGAGGGCGGCATCGGCTGCGCGCTGCACCACCTGGCCGAATCCAAGGGCGAGCACCACAGCTTCCACAAGCCGACGGTCTGCTGGCAGGTACCGCTCCACCGGACCATCGACGACGACCATCTCGGCAACGACGGCCTACCGATGCAGGTGCACACCATCGCGGCCTACGAACGGGGCCACTGGGGCGAGGGCGGCGCGGAGTTCGGCTGGTGGTGTCTCGACGACGACACCGCGTTCGTGGGCGCCAACCCGGTCTACCGCTCGATGGAGATCGAGCTGCGGATGATGGTCGGCGACGCGATCTTCGACGAGCTGGCCGGCTTCCTGGACGGCCGCCGGAAGCAGTCGGGTCGGGTCGCGTTCCTACCGATCGTGTGAGGCGCGTCGTGGCAGGTTCCCGTGGCTGACCACGGGAACCGACAGCGATGGCGCGTATCGCGCCGGCGCAGCTACCGGGCAGGGCACGACCCGGGACTGACCACGGGAACTGGCGTGCGGACCAGCCCGGGAGCGCGTCAGGCGTCGGGGTCCTCGAGGTGGCGATCCTCGTGGCGCGGCGCCACGTCGTCGGGGTCCTCGATCTCGTCGAGCAACGCGGCATAGGAGACGTTGGCGGTACCGAACCGGTCGGCGACCGAATCGGCCACGCGATCGATCCGCTCCCAGCGCGCATCGCCCAGCGTCGGGGCCAGCACCTGCTCCTGCGCGGTGTCGTCGTCGCCGCCGAGCGTGAGCTGGCGGGCCCCGTCACCGTCGCCGAGGTTGGACACCCCGACACCGAGCAGACGGACGCGGGCACGTTCCAACCGCAACCCGTCGAGCAACCCCACCGCCAGCGTGACGATGTCGCGGGTCCGATCCGTCGGCGCGGACAACGTCGAGGACCGCGTGACCGTCTCGAACGAGGCGAACCGGACCTTGAGCGTCACGGTGCGCCCCGCCGTCCCGGCCTGGCGCAACCGACGCCCGACCTTCTCCGCCAGGCGGAGCACCTGGATACGCAACTCGTCGGGGTCGTCGAGGTCGTCTTCGAAGGTCCGCTCGGCGGAGATCGACCGTGCGGGCTCGCCCGGGGTCACCCGCCGCGGATCCTGGCCGCGAGCCAGCGACTGCAGCTGGTCGCCCATCGCGTGGCCGACGACCCGGCGCAACGTCGGAAGGTCCGCATCGGCGAGCTGCCCGACCGTCCGATAGCCGAACGACTCCAGCCGCTCCACGGTCTTGGGGCCGGCTCCGAACAGGTCCTTGACCGGCAACGGCCGGAGCCGGTCCAGCACCTCGTCGACCCGCCAGTGCGCGAGCCCGTCCGGCTTGGCCTTCCCCGACAGCAGCTTCGCGACGGACTTGGTGGGACCGACACCGACCGAGCACGGCAGGAGCAGCTCCTCGCGGACCCGGGTGCGGATCTGCTCACCGATCGTCGGGGGGTCGCCGAACAACCGGACCGATCCGGAGACGTCGAGGAAGGCCTCGTCGAGCGACAGCGGTTCGATCAGCGGGGTGACGTCGCGGAGGATGGCCATCACGGCACGGGACACCTCGCGGTAGCGCTCGAACCGCCCGCCGACGATGACCAGATCCGGACACAGCCGCCGCGCCCGGACCATCGGCATCGCGCTGTACACGCCGAACACCCGCGCCTCGTACGAGGCCGCCGCCACGACGCCGCGCCCTCCGGCGGCGCCCACCACGACCGGGCGTCCCCGCAACGACGGGTCGTCGCGTTGTTCCACCGAGGCGTAGAACGCGTCCATGTCGACGTGCAGGATGGGTTCCGGGTGCCGGTCCACCATCCCTGTCCACCTCCTCGGTCCGTGCCGGGACGCACGTCGGGTGATCGCCGCCTCGACGACGACCCGGACCGCACCGGGCAGAACGTCTGTTCGTCCAGCCTACCGGCGGCGAGCACCCCGGGCGTGCGGCCGTGCACGCCGGCTTGCCCACAAAAGTGAACGCTCCCTAAGGGCCTGTGGACAGTTGTTTCGTCCGTTCGAGCGGTGAGGCTCCTGGTGCCGGCCCGGCGCCAGTGATGCTTTTCAGGTCACCGAGGCGACCTTCGGCTTGTCCTTGA
>PWLR01000153.1 GCA_003558435.1 Nitriliruptoraceae bacterium
CGTTGGCCGCTCGCTCCCGGGCGCGGCGCACCCGGGCGCGGCGCACCCGGGGCAGGCGCGGTGAGGACGAGCCGTGGTCGACCGTCGATACCCTCGAGGAGTGGCCGGAACCGGCCCGACGCCCGATATCCGGGGAGCACAGGCGATGGTGCAGGACGTGACGACCGTGTTGTTGGCGCTGCTGGTGATCGCCACGCTGCCGGTCTGGAACTGGAGCCGCGGGTGGGGGTGGGCGCCCGCGGGGATGTTCGCGATGGGGCTCGCCTCGTTCGTGCTGTTCTCGTTCACCGTCGTACCGGAGTGAGGGCCGTGCGCCCCGATCGTGGTGGCTGTGCGGGGCCCGCCCGGCGGGGACATCCCGGCGGTGTCCTGGCGTCAGCCGGCAGCTTTGGCGGCGGCCTTGCGGGCTTGCTTCCACTCGCGCACGGCCTCGAGCGTCGCCCGGTCGGTGACGTCGGCGATGGAGCGGTGACCCTCGAGGCCGTAGTCGCCGGCGGCGTCGCGCCAACCCTCGGGCTGGACGCCGCACTGCTTGCCCAGTAGCGCCACGAAGATGCGGGCCTTCTGATCACCGAAGCCCGGAAGATCCCCGAGCCGCTTCTTCAGCTCCGCGCCGTCGGTGACGCCGGTCCACACGGCGGCCGCGTCCCCGTCGTACTCCTCGACGATGTGGCTGGCCAGGGCGTGCACGCGTTTCGACATCGACCCCGGGTAGCGGTGAAGCGCCGGCTTCTGGCGGAACAGCGCCTCGAGTTCGTCGAGGTCGGTCGCCGCGACCGTGGTGGGGGCCAGCGGGCCGTCCAACCGTTCAGCCAGGCGGAAGGGTCCCACGAACGCCAGTTCCATCGCGATCTGCTGGTCGAGCAGCATCCCGACGAGGAGCGCGAACGCGTTGTCGGACAGCAGTTCATCTGCGGCCGGTTCTCCGGTGAGGGTCAGCGTCGGCACGGAAGCCTCCAGGGGTAGTTCGGTGTCAGGATCGGACGGGGCAGGGGTGAAGGGGGCGGCGCGAGGGTCGGACGATGCGCGTCATCCCTCGGTTTCGTCGCCGGTCTCGTCGGCGTCCGGGTCGTCGCCATCGTCGGCGGTCAGCCGTGCGAGTTCCTCCACCAACCGTCCGGCGAGCGGCGCGGCGATCTCGCCACCGGAGCCGCCGTCCTCGATCAGCACCGCGAACCCGAGTCCGTCCCAGGTACCGATGAACCAGGCGTGTTCGACCCCGCCCTCGCCCTGGGCGGTCCCGGTCTTGCCGGCGACCTCCTGACCCGCGACGTCGGCGGCATCGCCGGTACCGCTGCTCACCGCGGAGCGCAACATCGACCGCAACGTCTCGGCGGTGCCGGTGGCCAGGGCCAGCGACTCGCCGGGGCCCTCGGATCCGAGCAGGTAGGGCTGATGCCATTCCCCGTTCACGGTGGCCGCCGCGACGCTGGCGAGGTGCAGCGGTGAGGTCTCCACACGCGCCTGGCCGAAGGCCGCGGCCCCGGCCTCTGCGGCGTCGACAGGTTCGGGGAACGACCCGCCGAACGCGTTCAAGGGGACCAGCGGTTCGATGCCGAACCCGAACCGGCCGGCGGCCTCGGTCAGTGCATCGCCGCCGAGCTGAGCCCCCAGCGTGGCGAAGGTGGTGTTGCAGGATTCGTCGAACGCGGTGGCGAAGGTGGTGGTCCCGAGGTCGCGATCACCGGAGTTCGGGACCCGGAGCCCTCCGACGGTGGTCTCCGCCGGGCAGGCGACCTCGTCGTCCGGGTTGAGTCCGGTCGCGATCAGTGCCTCCGCGGTGATCAGCTTGAAGGTCGATCCGGGCGGGTACCGCCCCGAGAAGGCGCGGTTGAACCCACCCAGCGGGCGGCTGGCGCTGCCACGGATCGCCCCGTCCGCCCCGTCGACGACCACGATGGCCGCCGGATCCTCGATGCCGACCAGGGCGGCCTCGATCGCTCGCTGCACCGTGATGTCGATGGTGGTCTCCACGGCGGAGGACGGGTCGCTCTGGCCCTCGCCGAGTACGACGCGGAGCTCGCCGTCCTCGTCGCCCTGCTCGCCGATCCCGACCTGGATGATGTCGCTGCCGGTCAGCTGCTCGTCGAACACGGCCTCCAGACCGAACTGGGCGACCTGGGTGCCGATCTCCGCATCCGGTCCGAGCTCCTCGAGCTGTTCCGCGGTGGCGTCGGCGACGACCCCGACCACGTGGCGGGCGAAGCCCGGATCGAACAGCGCGCGGGCGCCGGGAGCTGTTCGCGTGCGTACTCCCATGGACTCGCGGAGCTGGTCGGAGGCTGCCTCCGCGCGGTCCTGGCTGACCGTGACGACCTCGTAGAACCAGTCCTCGTTGAGGTTCTCGGCATTGAGTGCACGCTCGGCCGCGGCTTCCGAGCCGGGGATCGCGGCGGCGAACGCCCGGACCAGCTCATCGACATCGGTGACCGAGCCGGGACGAAATCCGAAGATCACGGCGGGCTCGCCCCCGGCCAGGGCCGTGCCGTCGGTGGCGAGGATCGGTTCACGGTCGACCGGGATCGAGGTCGTGGCGAAACCCCATCCCGCACGCAGCTCCGGATGGATGGTGGCGGGGGACCACTCCACCGCCCAGACACCGCGATCGCGCAGCAGCACCAGTTCCGTGTCCCAGGAGATGGCGTCCGCGACCTCCTCGAGCTCCAACGCCACGGTGACCGGCACGGTGGCGCGGCCGTCGAGCGGTTCGGCCAGGTCTCCGCCGCTCACCTCGAACGAGGTCGGCGACAACGCGGCGATCAGCTGGCGGTGGTGGTCATCGAAGTCCTCCGGTGCCTCCCGCACGAGCGAGGCCATCCTCGACAGCTCGTTGGCCGCCCAGGCATCGAGGTAGGCGTCCGCGGTGGCACCCGCGTCCTCGCCGGGCTCGGGCTCCGCGGCCACCGGATCGATCGTCTCCGACAGGTAGATCCAGCCCCCGTAGGCGATACCGCCGACCACGAGCAGACCGACCACCACGGCCAGCAGGTCACGTATGCGCACAGAGCCCCTCCTCCGACGGCCCGAGGTGAAGGCCCCGAGCTACGACCGCGACCGTACCCCCACCCGGTGACGCGACCCGGGAGGGTGGGGCGGGGTGCCGGGAGGCTGGGACGGGGTGTGCCGGGGCTCGTGAGGTGGGGCGGAACGACGAGCGGGCGCTCAGGAAGCGGGCATCGCCGGCGGGGTCGCGGCCGGCGGTGTCCGGTCGCCGCGCACCCGGCGCCACACGATCACCGCGACGACCGCCGGGGTGCCCAGCAGCAGACCGACCGGCAGCACCGTGAGGGTGAACCGGATCGCCACGTCGGCGATGTTCGACAGCGCCCGTGCCGTGGTGGTCAGTGCCTCGCGCACGGTCTCGGACGGGGCCCAGGTGGGGTCGAGCACCGGTACCGCGGTCGTGGCCGGACGTAGCGCCACCGAGATGGTGGACAGCGCCACCTGGTCGTCCAGCAACGCCAGTCGGGCCTCGGCCTGGTCGATCTCCGCCCGGACCGAGCGGATGCGCTCGAAGACGATCAGCAGGTCGTCGGGTCGTGTCGTGGTCTCCCGCACCTCGGCCAGCAGCGCCCGCAGCTCGATCTCGTAGGCGGTGAGGTTGGTCAGCTGAGCCTGCAGATCGGTGCTCTCGGCGGTGACGTCGCGTTCGTCGATGCGGCGTACGGGTACGGCCACGGCCAGCGCGTCCAGTTCCTCCACGGTCGCGAACAGCGCCGCGGAGGGCACCCGGAGGGTGAGCGACCCACGGACGGTCCCGTCGAGTTCCCGTTCGAGGTCGGTTTCGGCGACGAAACCGCCGGCCTCCTCGGCGATGCGCGCGATCCGGTCGGCTGCGGCGGTCGGGTCCTCGACGTCGAGCTCCAGGCGGGCGCTGCGCACGATGCGCCGGCCCGTGCGGGCGCTGATGTTCTCGACGGGCGTGCCATCGAGGTCCCCGGTGGTGGCATCGGGCGCGGCGGCCTCGCGGTCCGGCTCGTCGGCGGCGTCGTGGTCGGCCTCGGCGCCGCTGTTGGTCGAGACGCCACTGTCGGTCGAGACGTCACTGCTGCTGTCGTCGGTTCCGCTGCAGGCCCACACCAGCGACGCGCACGCGAACACCGCCGCGATGCCGCGGAAACGGCGTGGCGCGAGCGCGCGACCGATGCGCGCCCGGTGTCGGGTCGGTCCCGCGACTGCTCGGCCGGCCCTCGTCGCTGGTGCCGTCATCGCGCATCCCTGACGTCGGTGTGGTCGGTGGGACGCCCCCGGGGCTTGCGGGGTTGCGACGCAACCGGCTTGACCTGCCCGGGCGGGGCGTGTCCACTCGCGCGCAGGGGTGTGCGCCCGCCGGTCACGGCCGACGGGTGCGCTTTCTACGCAGGAGCGCCGCGCTCCTGCGCATACGCTCGCCTGAGGTGCCCGGTTGTGCCGGTGCTCCCCCGCGACGTCACGACGAGAGCCTTCAACGATGGCCGAGAAACCCGACGCTCCCTCCCGGTCCCGCGCGGAGCGGTCCCAAGCGGACCGCTCGCAGTCGGAGATGAATGCCTGGCTGGTCGAGGAGATGTACGAGCAGTACCAGCAGGACCCGTCGTCGCTGTCGGAAGGCTGGCGCGACTTCTTCGCCGACTACCGGCCGGACGAGCCGAGCGCGTCCTCGTCCGGCAACGGCCGGCAGGAGGGCGCCAAGAGCGGCACGGACAAGGCGAAGGGCGGCAAGCGGGGCGAGGGCGCCACCACCTCGACGTTACCGAAGGCGGTCGCGACCGTTCCCGAGGGCGAGGAGCCGAAGCAGCTGCGGGGGGTGGGCGCGCGGATCGTCGAGAACATGGAGACCTCGCTGGGGGTCCCGGTGGCGACCTCCGTGCGCGACGTGCCGGCGAAACTGTTGGAGGTCAACCGCAGGATCGTCAACAACTACCTGAAGCGCACGCGCGGCGGGAAGGTCTCGTTCACCCACCTGATCGCGTACGCGCTGGTCAAGGCCGTGGCGGATGTCCCGGCGATGAAGACCGTGTACACCGAGACCGGGGACGGCAAGCCGGCGACGCTGCGCCAGGAGAACTTCGGGTTGGGGCTGGCCGTCGACATCGAGAACGACGACGGGTCGCGCTCGCTGCTGGTGCCGGTGATCAAGGACGCGGACACGCTCTCGTTCGAGGCGTTCCTGCGCGCCTACGAGGAGATCATCCGCAAGATCCGCACGAAGAAGCTCGATCCGGCGATGTTCTCGGGTGGGACGATCACGCTGACCAATCCCGGCGGCATCGGCACCGTGCACTCGATCCCGAGGTTGATGGCCGGGCAGTCGGCGATCATCGGGGTCGGGGCGCTCGACTACTCCTCGGAGTTCCAGGCGACCGACGCGCGCACGCTGGCGAAGCTCGGGATCGGCAAGGTCATCACGATGACCTCGACCTACGACCACCGCGTGATCCAGGGCGCGGAGTCCGGGCTCTACCTCCAGCGCGTCAACAAGCTGCTGCTCGGCGAGGATGGGTTCTACGACGAGGTGTTCGCCTCGCTCGGGCTGCCCTACGAACCGGCCCGCTGGCGGGTCGACAGCACCGATGTCGACAGCGAGACCGACCTGCTCAGCAAGCAGATGAAGGTCGGCCAGCTCGCCAACATGTACCGCGTGCGCGGTCACATGATCGCCGACCTCGACCCGCTGCGTCAGCGTCCGCCGGTGATGCACCCGGAGCTCGACCCGACCACCTACGGGCTGTCGATCTGGGACAACGACCGGGAGTTCCTCACCGACATCGGTGGCGGCGAGCGCCGGATGAAGCTCGGCGACATCATGGGCGTGCTGCGCGACGCCTACTGCCGCACGGTCGGCATCGAGTACGGCCACGTGCTGGACCCGGACCAGAAGGTGTGGATCCGTCAGCAGGTCGAGGGGGTCAACGAGGGGTTCTCGGCCGAGGACCAGGCGTGGATCCTCGAGCGACTGAACGCCGCGGAGTCCTTCGAATCGTTCCTGCACACCAAGTACGTGGGACAGAAGCGTTTCGGGCTGGAGGGCGCGGAGACCCTGATCCCGCTGCTGGATGCGCTGTGCGAGGCGGCCGCGGACAACGACGTGGCCGACATCGTGATGGGCATGGCCCACCGGGGCCGGCTGAACGTGCTGTCCAACATCGTCGGCAAGTCGCACCGTCAGATCTTCGGCGAGTTCGAGGGGCACATCGACCCCGACACCGTGCAGGGCTCCGGGGACGTCAAGTACCACCTCGGCACCAAGGGCACCTACAAGGCGCGTTCGGGTCGCGAGGTGGAGCTCCACCTTCCGCCGAACCCCTCGCACCTCGAGGCGGTCAACCCGGTGGTCGAGGGCATCGCCCGCGCGATGCAGGACCGCGCCAAGGTCGCCGGCCACGACGTGCAACCGGCGCTGCCGCTGCTGATGCACGGCGACGCGGCGTTCGCCGGTCAGGGTGTGGTGGTCGAGACCCTCAACCTCTCGCAGCTGCGTGGCTACCGCACCGGGGGGACGGTGCACGTGGTGATCAACAACAAGGTCGGGTTCACCACCGCGCCGGAGGAATCGCGCTCGTCGTTCTACGCGACCGACGTCGCCAAGACCGTCCAGGCGCCGATCCTGCACGTCAACGGTGACGACCCGGAAGCGGTCGTGCGGGTCGCGAGGTTGGCCTTCGACTACCGCCAGACCTTCAACGCCGACATCGTCATCGACCTGGTCTGCTACCGGCGGCACGGGCACAACGAGGCCGACGACCCCTCGTTCACCCAACCGCAGATGTACGAGCTGATCGACGCCAACCGGTCCGTGCGCAAGCTCTACACCGAGCGGCTGGTCCGGCGCGGTGACATCTCGATCGAGCAGGCCGAGGAGTTCCTCGAGGACTTCGGCAAGCGTCTGCAGGCGGCCTTCGACGACACCAAACAGGCTGCCCCGCCCGAGCCGCCCAAGGCGATCGCGCCGCAGGAGAAGGGCGTGCTTTCGCGCGTCGAGACGGGGGTGCAGAAGGACCATCTGGACCGGGTCGCCGCGGTGCAGTTCGACGTGCACGAGGGTTTCACCCGCCACCCGAAGCTCGACCGCATCTTCAAGAAGGCCCGTGAGCGCTACGACGCCGGGACCATCGACTGGGCGCTCGGGGAGACCCTGGCGTTCGGCTCGATGCTGCTGGAGGGCATCAACGTCCGGCTCGCCGGGCAGGACTCGCGGCGCGGCACGTTCTCGCAGCGGCACGCGGTCCAGGTCGACTTCCACACCGGAGAGGAGTACCTGCCGCTGGCGACGCTGTCCGAGGACCAGGGCCGCTGGCGGATCTTCGATTCGCTCCTGAGCGAGTACGCCGCCGTCGGCTTCGAGTACGGCTACTCGGTGGAGGACAAGGACAGCTTCGTCGCGTGGGAGGCGCAGTTCGGCGACTTCGTCAACGGCGCGCAGATCGTGATCGACCAGTTCATCGTCGCCGCCGAGGACAAGTGGGAGGACACCTCCGGGTTGGTCCTGCTGCTCCCGCACGGCTACGAGGGCCAGGGCCCGGAACACAGCTCGGCCCGCATCGAGCGGTTCCTGACGCTGTGCGCGGAGGACAACATCCAGGTCGTCAACGCGACGACCTCGGCGCAGTACTTCCACGTGCTGCGACGCCAGATGCACCGCGACGTGCGCAAACCGTTGATCATCTTCACGCCCAAGTCGTTGCTGCGTTCGCCGAACGCGTTCTCGGACATCTCGTCGTTCACGCAGGGCACGTTCGCCGAGGTGGTGGACGATCCGACCTACGTCGACGGCTCGGACGGCTCGGACGGGTCGGAGGGTGGCGCCGGGGACCGGGATGCGGTGAGGACCGTGGTGCTGTGCTCGGGCAAGGTGGCCTACGACGTCATGGCCGAGCGGGACTCGCGCGAGACGCCGGCCGCCGTGGTCCGGGTCGAACAGCTGTACCCGTTCCCGTCCGAGGGCATCGGTGAGGTGCTCGCGGCCTATCCGAACGCCAAGGACGTGTGCTGGGTCCAGGAGGAACCGGAGAACATGGGCCCGTGGGGCTTCGTGGACGGCCGGCTGTGGAACCTGCTCGAATCGATGGGGGATGGCCGCGCGCTGCGCAAGGCCTCCCGGGTGCCGTCGGCGTCGCCGGCCGCGGGTCAACACGTCGTGCACGACCAGGAACTCGAGCTCCTGCTCGAGGACACGCTGGGGCCGGTCGGCAAGGACTGAGCCCTGGCGGCCGCGTCCCCGGCCGCCCCCTCCCCGGCCCCCTGGCCCCGGCCCCGGCCGCCCTGGCCCCGGCCGGAACCCCCGGATCCGGGGGTTCCGGGGCGCTGCCGTGGTGTAGGCGGCGACCGACCGGCCTGCGACCCTCGGGTGCACCCGGATCCGGGGGTTTCGGGGCGCTGCCTCGGCTTCGGGGGGACGGGCGGCTCTCCGGGATGGCGTCGGTTGTCCCCAGGCGAGCGGGATCGGCCAGGGCGAGGAACGGCGGTTGCCGCACGATGTCGGCATGATCCTGTTGAACAAGGACGTGCTGAAGCTCGCCGAGCAACAGTTCGGCGTGCTCGCCCGGCATCAACTGTGTCGATCGGTCACCGCGGGGCAGGTCGATGGCCTGGTGGAGCGGGGTTCTCTGGTCCGCATCCACCGCGGCGTCTACCGGGTAGCTGGTGGCGCCGTGCTCCCGATCCAGGAACCGTTGGCGGCAGCCCTACGATGCCGTCCGGATGCCACGCTGACCGGGCCGCTCGTCCTCGGGTACCTGCGCGTCGACGGCTTCACCGACACCTCGCCCTACGAGGTCCTGCTGAGACCGGGACGTCGGGTCCGCGCGAGCAGCTTCACCACCCGCGTGGATCCGTATCCGGACCGTGCCGTGACCCGGCTGGGTGATGTGCGGCTGGTGGCCCCCGTCGATGCCCTCATCGATTCGGGTCGCTGGCGTGACGAACTCGGCGACCGGCGATTGCGACTGGCCTACGACTGGCTCCGGTGGCGTGGCCTGGTGGATCCCGGGCGGGTACGGGACCTGCTCAGGGAGCGGGCGGGGATCGACGAGGGCGCGCGGCAGTTCCTCGACCTGCTCGGGGGCCTCGAAGGGCTGGTCCCCGAGAGCGAAGGTGAGCGCGACCTCGGCTCGCTGCTCGGTCGCTTCGATCCGGCACCCGAACCGCAGGTGCGGCTGCCGAACGGGTTGCGCCTGGACTGGTTCTTCCCCACGGTCGCTCTGGCCGTGGAGTACCAGGGATCGGTGGATCACGACACCGTTGCCGGCAGGGCCCGTGACGAGCAACGCCGGAGCAAGCTCGCGCACGACGACATCGGCGTGTTCGAGGTGCGCCGCCGGGACCTCGACGACCCTGATGGCCTGATCCGCGAGCTGGCCGGGGTGATGGCGGTTCGGGCCGCGGGGCGTGATGTCGCTCCGCCGCGCTATCGCCTTCGCTGAGCCGTTCGGCTCGTACAAGGAGGCCCTGACGACATCCAGCCCCCGCACCCGGGGGTTCGTGCTGGCGTCAGGCGCGATACCGGCCGTGGCGAGGTTCCGGCGCATGGAAGCCCCCGCATACGGGGGCTTCCATGCGTTCGGGGACGTTCGGGGACGTTCGGGGACGTTCGGGGACGTCCGGGGGGGGACGTGAGGGCGGCGCGGCATCGGCTGCCCGGCGGTGCCGTCGATCAGGCGGGCAGGCCTTCGAGGAAATCGCGGATGGCGGGGTTGACGATCTCCGGGTGGGTGAGGTTGGAGGCGTGTGAGGCGCCCTCCACCTCGATGACCCCGCGGCAGTCGGATACCGCTGCGCAGATCTCGTGCGCCCGGCTGACCGGGATGGCTGCGTCCTGCGTGCCATGGACCAGCAGCACCGGCATCGCGAGTTCCTCCAACCGGTCGCTGATGTCGTCGCGGTCGAGCAGCGCCCCACCGGCCGCCCGCAGCCGGGCCGGATCCCACGCCTGCCACTTCGTCTTCCACACCGACTCGATCACCTCGTCGCCGATGATCAGACCGGCGACGATGGACGCCAGTTCGTCGAGGTAGCCGTGCTCGACCCAGGTGTCGATCATGACCTGGTACTCGGTGATCTTCTCGGGAGTCTCCGGCGGTGCCTGGGTGTCGATGAGCACCAATGCGCGGACGCGGTCAGGGTGCAGCAGCGCCGCCCGTAGCGAGAGGTAGCCGCCCTGGGACATCCCTGCGAGCACGGCGCGTTCGATGCCCAGTACGTCGAGCAACCCGAACAGGTCCCTTGCCGAGTCCCAGTAGCTGAAGGGCTCACCGTCGGCTTCGGTGGCGCCGAACCCGCGCTCGTCCCAGGTCACCACACGGTAGACCTCGGCCAGTTCGGCCACCTGCGGGGTGAACATCTCGTGATCCATGAGGAACCCGTGGGAGAACACCAGTGGGGGACCGTCACCCCCGGTGTCCTCGAAGAACAGCTTCTGTCCGTTGACCTCCGCGTACGGCACGTCCCGCCTCCCAACTCGTCGGGCCGTGACCGTAGCTCCCCCCGGCGGCGAGCCGTGGAGCGAGAGCAGGCCCGGTGCCGCGGGGTCGTGCATCGCCGCGCGTGTGAGGGCGCCAGCCACGGTCGTGCATCACCGGGCGTGCGGGACGACCAGGGGCCGGGAGCTACCCCGCATGGCCGGTGGACCGGGCTGGCTCAGTCCCCGCTCGGTTGGATCATGCCGGCTTCGGTGTAGCGGACCGACGAGTCCCACAACAGCCACTCGTTGATCCCCCGCTCGTAGGTCCCCCGGATCTGTTCGCTGAGGTAGCTGGTCCGATCGGGATAGCCGAGGCTGATCGGGTAGTTGCTGTCCTCGAGCCAGGGCACGACGCGTGCGCGCTTGCCGTCGGTCGCCTCGTTCCAGACCTCGAGGGTGGCCAGCACCATGTCGGCCGGCTGCTGCAGCGGGTTGCTCACGCCGTACTCCCCGGCGGCCCAGTGGCTCGGGTAGATCATCGGTGCCACGTAGTCGAGGTGGTCGGCCAGGACGGCGACGTCCTGTGCCACCTCGGTCGGCCGGTCGGCGGAGACGCCGTAGAGCGACGCGCCGTGCTGGATGCCGTAGGGGGCGAGCCGTTCGTCGGCCTTGCGGGTGAACTCGGCGATCGCCTCGCTCGGGGTGCCCTCGAGCCCGACGAAGTCGAACTGCGATTCCTGGCCGTCGGGCTTGCGCAGGTAGTCCCAGAGGATGTGGTCCACGCCGGCAGCCGCCGCTTCCTCCGCGACGCCGATGTTGTAGTCGGCGACGTCGTCGTTCGCGAAGTTCGAGAACCCGGCGTAGCTGCCGGTGAACATCTCGCCGCCCGCGGTCTGGATCACCATGTCGCGTTCGCCGTTGTCCCAGGCCCACCTGGCCAGCACCGGGTCGGCGAAGGCCACGATGCGGCCGATGACGGGCACGTCGAGGGCGTGGAGGGTCTCGATCGCGGCCGGCAGGTCGATGTTGCAATCGGCCTGGTCGGCACCGGAGCGCAGCGCGAGATCCATCTCGGTCTCCGGCCCGACCCTGCCGGTCTCGTCCTTGATGTCGAGTTGGACCGCGGTGACCAGCCCGTCCTCGATCTGTTGCAGGATGGGCTCGCGCAGCGAGGGTGTCGCCCAAGCGCAGAACGAGACGTGCACCGCGCGGATCTCGTCGGCCACGACGCGCGAGGGCACGACCATGAACGAGGCCTCGTCGGCGGTCTCGTTGCCGGCCAGGTCGGTGGCGACGAGTTGCAGCGCGCCTTCGGGCACCGCGTCGAGCGCCACCTCGAAGTTGCCTTCGGCGTCCGCGGTGGTCTCCAATTCCCCGACCTGGACGGTCGCGCCGGGTTCGGTACTGCCCGCGATGATCACGTCCTGGTTGGCGACGATGGCACCGTCGGGGGAGGTGAGCGTGATCTCCGGCGGGGTGGTGTCGATGGTGACCTGCCACTCGCGCAGGATCTCCAGTTCGGGTTCGGCGGCAGGCTCTGGCTGCTCGCCATCGTCGTCCGCCGCGCCGTTCGCGCTGTCCGCCGCGCCGTCGTCGTCCGCCGCGCCGCCATCCTGATCGTCGGCCGGCTCGGTGTCCACGGCGGACTCGGGAGCGCTGGCCACGGTGATGGTGCGCTCGCCATCGGGCAGTTCGCCCGGCGTCCAGCTCAGGCGGTCCGTCTGGAGCTCAGCGGCCGAGGTCACGTCGTCACCGTCGAGCAGCACCCGCAGGTCGTCGAGGTCGAAGCCGTCATCCGGGTTGTCGATCGCGACCACGATGCTGAGGGCCTCGGTCTGGTCCGCGTTCAGCAGCGCGTCGTCGTCCGGTCCCGACACCGTCAGGGAGCGTTCCGGTTCGGCGGTGGAGGTGATGCGGTTGGGATCCTCATCGGCCTGCGCGTCGCCCGAGCCGGACGTGCAGGCAGACGCCAGCACGAGCAGGGTGAACGCACTGCCGATGTAACGCGCGGAGCGGGGAAGGGTCACGAGGCATCCAGAGGAGAGTCGTCGCGGAGGGCGGGTCCCTGCGATGGACTTACGAAGGTCGGGTGCCCGCGAGTTCCCGATGCGAGAGATCGGGCTCAGGTCGAGCGGTGGTCGTCCGCGGGACGTGCCAGCCGTTGGTCGTTGCGCCCCGTCGATCGCTGGCGAAGGTAGCGTCCGCCGTCGCGTTCCGTTCAGCTGACCAGGCACCGGGCCCGGCTGCGCGGTCGAGGGGGATCCATGAGCCACCAGCATCCAGGCCATCGCGCCAAGAAGGGCCCTATCCGCGTCGCCGCAGCAGGGGGCGTGCTCGCACTGCTCCTGGCCGCCTGCAGCGGCGGAGAGACCGCCGCCGATCCGGCCCCCGAGGCCCCTGAGGTCGAGGAGGAGGACGCGGGTGACGACGGCGACCCCGATGCGGTGGACGAGGGCGAGGAGGCGGCAGGCGATGCGGCCGACGATGCCGACGAGCCGGACGAACCCGAGGTCCCGGCCGTGGACCCGGCGTCGGTGAACGCCGACGAGCTCGGCCAGGTGCCGGTGTTGATGTACCACCAGCTCCGTGAGGACGGCGGGTCGCTCTACGACATGTCCCCGGAAGAGTTCCGTGCCGATCTGATCGAGCTGTTCGACGGCGGGTACCGACCGGTGACCACCGCGGCGTTGGTGACCCGTGAGTTCGACGTGCCGGCAGGGACCACGCCGGTCGTGTTGACCTTCGACGACAGCGTCCGGAACCAGGCGTTCCTGGATGACGACGGTGAGCTCCATCCGGACAGCTCGATGGGCATCCTCATCGACGTGGCCGCGGACTACGACGACGTGGAGCCGGTGGCGTCGCTGTACCTGATCACCTCGTCGCTGTTCGGTGGCACCGCCGACGGCCCCGACATCGTGCGGGCCTTGCACGAGGCGGGCATGGAGCTCGGTAACCACACCACCACCCACCCGAACCTCGGCCGGTTGAGCAGCGCCGAGGTCCAGGACGAGCTGTCGACCGCCATCTCGATGATCGGGGACATCGTGCCCGAGGCCGAGGTGAGCACGTTGTCGCTGCCGCTCGGGGTGTTCCCGGAGGATCGCGCCCTCGCGACGAGCGGGAGTGGCACGGACGGGGACTACGCGCACGACGCGGTGCTGCTGGTCGGCTCCAATCCGGCGCCCTCGCCCTGGCACGTGGACTTCGATCCCCAGGCCCTGCCGCGCATCCTCACGTTGCGTGATCCCGGAGAGCTGCAGGGATCGGCCTGGTGGTTGGAGCAGTTCGAGGTCGCACAGACCCACCAGCGCTACATCTCGGACGGCAACCCGGCGACGATCTCGTTCCCCGCCGACAAGGCCGACCAGCTGGACCCGGCCTTCGAGGAGCGCGCCAACCCGTACTGATCGGGCGGGTACCGACGGACGGACCCGCGTCCCGCTCGACTTCCCAGGTCGCGCCCGCCATCCTGCAGTTGGCCGATACCGAGCCGACGTCGATGCCGAGGACCCCGAACCGTGCGCAGTGACACCGACCGCCTGCTCCCGTCGTCCCCCGTGCCCGATCTCACGGCACACCTCGAGGGTGGCGGCGGCCGCGGCCTCGAGGCGGCACTCGCGTTGGCACCGGACGCGGTCATCGACCTCATCGAAGCCTCGGGCCTGCGCGGTCGCGGTGGCGCCGGGTTCCCCACCGCCCGCAAGTGGCGCGGCGTGAAGGCCACCGCGGCGGATGCGGGCAGCGGCCTGAGCCTGGTGGCCAACGCCGCCGAGGGCGAGCCGGGGACCTACAAGGACCGCACCCTGATCGCGGAGCAGCCCTACGCGTTCCTCGAGGGGATCTGCATCGCGCTCCATGCCTCGGGCGCGGGCGAGGCGTTCATCGGGATCAAGGAGAAGTTCACCCACCCGGTCGAACGGCTCGTGGCGGCCCTGGCCGAGATCGTCGAGGCCGGCTGGGCCGGTGCGGAACGCATCCAGGTGGTCACCGGGCCCGACGCCTACCTGTTCGGCGAGGAGACCGGGATGTTGGAGGTGATCGAAGGCAACCTGCCGATGCCGCGCATCGTCAAGCCCTTCGAGCAGGGCCTGCACGGCACCAGCACCATGCCCAACCCCGCGATCGTCAACAACGTGGAGACCCTCTCCCACGTGGCGCACATCCTGGCCGAGGGCCCGGAGTGGTTCCGTCAGGCCGGCACGGACACCTCGCCCGGCACCATGATCTTCACCGTCGTCGGTGATGTGGCGAACCCGGGGGTGTACGAACTCGCGCTCGGCACGCCGCTACGCACACTGCTGGAGGACATCGCCGGCGCGACCGACATCAAGGCCGTCTACAGCGGGGTCTCCAACGCCGTCATCACCCCGCAGATGCTCGACACCCCGCTGGGGTTCGACGAGATGCGTGTCGCGGGGGCCGGCATGGGCTCGGGCGGGTTCGTCGTCTACGACCACAGCCGCAACATCGTGGATGTGCTGAGCGTGCTGCTCAACTTCCTGGCGATCGAGTCCTGCGGGCAGTGCAACGCCTGCAAGCTCGGGAACGGCGAGATGGCCGCCATCCTGGCCAAGGTCCAGCGCGGTGAGGCCCAGCAGACCGACCTCGAGGCGTTGCTCAAGCGCAGCCACACCGTCACCGACCAGAACCGCTGCTTCCTGCCGGTCGGCTCGCAGATCATGGTCGGATCCACCGTGGAGGCCTTCGTCGACGAGTTCGTCGCCACCGTCGAGCGAGGCGAGCCGACCCCTGCGGACCTACCGACACCGCTCGTCGAGGAGATCGACGAGAACAACGGCGATGTCACCTATCACGAGCGCTACCACCTCAAGCAGGCGGACTGGTCGTATGCCGACGAGGACCCGGGCGCCGAGCGGCTGGAAGCGCTCCGCAACGGCTGAATCCGAGCCGGGCGGGTGGCGGGTGCCGAGGGCCCGGCGGTGGGGTGAGCGTTCGGCCTCAACCTTCCGGGGCCAGCTCCGCGGCGTGCGGCGGGTCGGATCCCGCACGCGTGCAGGTGATCGCCGCGACGTGGCGGGCGAAGACCAGCGCCGCCTCGATCTGCCCGGCGGACAGCGCTCGCAGGCCCGTATCGGACAGCGCGTCGTGTCGATCGAGCCAGGTCAGCAACCCCGAGGTGAAGGCGTCGCCGGCGCCGACGGTGTCGACGACCTGCACCGACTCGCCCGGGACCGCGATCGGTTCCCCCTCCGGGGCGAGGGCCACCGCGCCGTCCGGACCCCGGGTGACCACGACCAGTGACGGCCCGGAGCCGGCCCAGCTACGTGCCACCTCGATGGGGTCGCGATCGGGATGCAGCAGCTGCAGGTCCTCGTCGCTGGCCTTGACGAGCGTGAGCCGGGTGACGAGCTCGTCCATCGAGGCGGCGTGATCGGCGACGTCACCCGTGATGGCGCTCGGTCGGATGTTGGGGTCGAAACTGACGAACCGTCGTCCGTGTTCACGTGCGATCAACGCGGCCAGGGTGCGACCGGCGGGGTCGTACTCCAAGCCGATGGCGCCCATCGAGATGTGCAGGGCGGCACCATCGGGGAGTGGGGGTAGTTGGGACTCGAGCAGCGAGGCCGCCGAGGTGCCGTCGAGGTAGAAGCCGTAGCTGGCGCGACCGTCATCGTCGAGATGCACGACCGCGAGGGTGGTCGGTGCGTCGCTCCACGCGACGAGCGCGAGGTCGGCGCCCTCGGCCCGGAGGCGATCGGCCATGATCTGGCCGAACCCGTCGGTCGACAGGCCACCGAGGTAGGCGACCTCCGCCTCCAGCCGGGCCAGCCCGACCGCCACGTTGTAGGGCGAGCCGCCCGGCAGCGGCAGGAGCTGCCCGCCGCGCGGTGCCAGATCGACCAGTGCCTCGCCGGCGACCACGATCATCCGTTCGCTCCGCCAGCGCCGTCGTTCCCGATCCCGGTGTCGTCTCCGCTCATCCGGGCGAGGTCCTGATCCGCTGCGGCCCGGTCCATCAACGCGCGTTCCTCCGCATCGAGCATCGGTTCCTCGCCATCCTCGGTCGGTTCCAGCTCGATGATCGCCGCGCTGTCCTCGGGTAGGTAGAGCGTGTCGCCGATGAGTTCGACCTCGGCCATGGTCGCGAACGCGAGCCGACAGCCTTCGGGCAGCACCAGCTCGGCGGGGCCGTCCCCGTCCCCGACGTGCAAGGCGACCAGGACCTCCTCGCCGCGCTCGATCACCACGACCGGGCCCTCGTCGGTGATCCATTCGGTGGGCGAGCCGTTGGTCAGGGCGGACAACCGGCGCCGGGTGGCGAGCAGCTCGCGGGTGCGTTCGAGGTGGGAGCCCGGGAAACCGAGCTGGGCGGCCACGGTGGTCTCGTCGGTGCGGTTGCTGCCGAAGGGCAGCCAGGGCTCGCCGGTGGTGAACCCGAAGCCGGGGCCGGGTTCCCACGGCATCGGCGTACGCACCGCGTCACGGCCGATGGTGCCGGGGTTCCTGACGGCGATGGGGTCGGAGGCCACGCCCGTCTCCAGGTGGCCGTCCTCGAGGCCGAGTTCGTCGCCCTGGTACAGGAAGGGCGCGCCCGGCAGCCCGCACAGGAAGGTGAAGTAGGCCAGGGCGCGGCGGGCTCCCCGTGCCCCGCCGCCGAAGCGGGTCGCGGCGTGGGGATCGTCGTGACTGGACAGCGGCCAGGCCAGCGCGTCCCCCGACACCTCGACGTAGGGGCGCAGGGTGTCGCGGACCTCGTCGGCATCCCACGCCAGCTTCAGCGTGTCGAAGCAGAACGCCGCATGGAGCGCGTCGTCGGTGACGTAGCGGTGCAGCTTGATCGGATCGAGGATGTAGACCTCTCCGAGCAGCAACGCATCGTGCTTGGCGGCCACCACGTTCCAATCCCGATAGATGTCCACGACGCCGGGCTGATCGACGTCGTGGACGTGGACGAAGCGGTCGAAGACCAGCCGTGCGGTGGTGGGATCCGGGGAGGGATCGTCGTCCTCGGCTTGTTCGATGCCCTCGCCCAACAGCGGGTTGTCGCGGAACTCCGGGTCCTCGACCAGGGAGTGGGCGACGTCGATGCGCACACCATCGATGCCGCGGGAGAACCAGGTGTCGAGGATGTCCTCGAATGCGGCGCACACGCGTGGCTCGGCCCAGTTCAGGTCGGGTTGCTCCGGGAGGAACAGGTGCATGTAGTACTGCCCGGTGGTCTCGTCGAAGGTCCATGCGGGTCCGCCGAAGTGGCTGACCCAGTTGTTGGGGGGGCCACCGTCGGGTGCCGGATCGCGCCAGACGTAGAAGTCGCGGTACTCCGCGTCGCGCGACGCCCGACTGTCGACGAACCAGGGGTGATGGTCCGAGGTGTGGTTGGGCACGAGGTCGATGACCAGGCGCAGGCCGAGCTCGTGCGCCTCCGTGGTCAGAGCGAGCAGTACGTCCAACGTGCCGAACCGTGGATCGACGTCGAGGTAGTCGGCCACGTCGTAGCCGTGGTCGGCCTGCGGGGAGGGGTAGAACGGGGTCAGCCAGACGATGTCGACGCCGAGGTCGGCGAGGTAGGGCAGCTTCGCGCGCACGCCGGCGAGGTCGCCGAGACCGTCACCATCGTCATCGAGGAACGAGCGCACGTAGATCTCGTAGCCGACCGCGCCCTGCCACCATGGCTGTCCCACATGCACTCCGTTCCGTCGGTTCTGGCTGGAAACGCTTGCACATCCTGCGCGCGCAGCGTTAGGTTGCACGCGCAGAGCGTAGAGCGCGACGCAGGTCCGGCGTGACGCGGAGCAGCAGGCTCACCGCCGGTCCCCGGCCGGGTCCGGCGGGGCTCGTGGCGGGATCCGGGCGCCGCGTCACGAGCGGATCGCTGACGGGTCGCTGGCGGAGCGTCCGGTGCCGCGGTGCCCCGACGATGATTGGAGGCCCGCGGTGAGCGCCACGATCGAGGACGTCGCCGGGCGCGCGGGCGTGTCGGTCGCCACGGTCTCCCGGGCACTACGAGGGCTGCCCAACGTCGCCCCCTCGACCCGTGAACGCGTCACGGCCGCAGCCAGGGACCTGCACTACGTGGCTGACCCTGCCGCGTCCCGTCTCGCCGGTGGTCGGGGCCTGAGCGTCGGGATCGTCGTTGCCAGCCTGGCCCGCTGGTACGACGGGCAGCTGCTCGCCGGCGCCGAGGCCGAACTCCTGGGTCTCGACAGCGCGGCCGGCTACGAGTTGCTGCCGTTCTCGTCGGGCGCGATCGGGGGTCTGGACGGCTTCCTCGAGGCGCGCCCGTTCCGGAAACGGGTCGAGGGGTTGATCGTCGCCGACGGACCCCTGTCCGACGGTCAGGTCGATCGGATCGCCGAGGCGGGTGTGGCCCTGACCACGGTGGGGTTCCTGCACGAGGTCGCTCCCGGCCTCACGATCGATCAGGCCGCCGCCGCGACGTCGGGCGTGGCGCACCTGAGGGCACTGGGGCATCGCCGGGTGGCGTGGATGGGGCCGGTGGATCACCACGGGCTCGGCTTCACGCCCTCGGCCGAACGCCTCCGGGGCTACCTGGCTGGGCGCGAGGAGGGTGGGCTCGATGCGGACCCGGGACTCGTGGTCCCGGCTGAGCTCTCCCCACGGGGCGGCGCCGAGGCGGTACGTCGTCTGCTCGAGCTCCCGACGCCCCCCACCGGCCTGGTGGCGTGTTCCGACGAGCTGGCGATCGGCGCGATGCAGGCGGCCCGGGATGCCGGGTTCCGGGTCCCGGGCGAGCTGTCGATCGTCGGTATCGACGATCACGATGTGTCGGAGTACGTGGGACTGACCACCATCGGTCAGGACGTGCGAGCTCAGGGCGCCCGGGCGGTGCAGCTGTTGCTGGCCTACCTCTCCGAGGGCACGGCAGAGGTCGTGCACGAGATCGTTCCGACCCGGTTGCTGGTCCGACGGACGACCGGCCCGGTCAGGCCCGGAGCGACGTCCCCGACGCCGTGAGCGACGTCCCCTCGCCAGACGGTGGATGAAAGCGCTTGCAATCTCTCGGCGGGCCAGCCAAGCTGAGGCTCCACGACGAGAGGGAGACTTCATGGCGAATGTGGTGTTCGATGATATTCAGAAGGTCTATCCGGATGGGACGCAGGCGATCTTCGATCTGAATCTGGAGATCGAGGATGAGGAGTTCGTGATCTTGGTGGGGCCGTCGGGGTGTGGGAAGTCGACGGCGCTTCGGATGGTGGCGGGGTTGGAGGAGATCTCGGGTGGGCAGATGTTCATCGGGGACAAGGTGGTGAACGACCTGTCGCCCAAGGAGCGGGATATCGCGATGGTGTTCCAGTCGTATGCGTTGTATCCGCATATGTCGGTGGCGGACAACATGGGGTTCGCGTTGAAGTTGGCGAAGGTGGATAAGTCGGAGATCGATCGGCGGGTGGGGGAGGCCTCCGAGATCCTGGGGTTGAACGACTATCTGCATCGCAAGCCCAAGGCGCTGTCGGGTGGGCAGCGTCAGCGGGTGGCGATGGGGCGGGCGATCGTGCGGTCTCCGCAGGCGTTCTTGATGGATGAGCCGCTGTCGAACCTGGATGCGAAGTTGCGGGTGCAGATGCGGGCGGAGATCGCGGCGTTGCAGAACCGTCTGGCGGTGACCACGATCTATGTGACCCATGATCAGATCGAGGCGATGACGATGGGGGATCGGGTCGCGGTCTTGAAGGCGGGGCGGTTGATGCAGGTGGATTCGCCGCAGGCGCTCTACGACCGGCCGGACAACCTGTTCGTGGCGGGGTTCATCGGTTCGCCGTCGATGAACATCTCGGAGGCGACGCTGCGTAAGGCGGATGGGCGGATCCATCTGGAGTTGGATCGTGGGGAGACGAAGTTGTTCGTGCCGGAGGTGGCGTTGAACAAGTATCCCAAGATCGCGGAGTACGACGGGCGCAAGATCGCGGTGGGGGTGCGTCCGGAGCACTTCTCGCCGCCGGAGGAGGTCGATCCCGAGCAGGTGTGGAAGGGGCGTCGGGTGGGTTTGGTGGAGATGTTGGGTGCGGAGATGTTGGTGCATTTCC
>PWLR01000281.1 GCA_003558435.1 Nitriliruptoraceae bacterium
AAAATCCTCTTCGACATGTATACACCTCCATCGAGTATCGAAACCGGTCGTGCACCGCCGCTAATGGGCACACGGTTGGTCCGCTCCGCTCGATGGTCACCGTTTCCGGTGTCGTGATACCCATCTCCCCGGAGGGTGATGGGTACGGGGGGTGCCTTGCCGATCCTCTCGGATCGGAAACGCATAGTTCACGTGCTGGGTGACCTCCCCCGCGCATCGCTCGCTGTGCAGTTGTCAGTCGGCGGGCCCCTGGCCGCCTCGGACACTCCGCATATCGGAGAGCGTCCACACACGTACTCTACGCAATGACTGGTCGAACGTCCAGTGAAACTTGGTGCAGTCGCTGTTCAAACGTCCACCAAGCCTCCAGGGCAGCCTGGTCACGTCGCGGCAGGGCTTCCGTGCGCCTGCCTGGGTCCTGCGGTGGCCTCAAAAGCCCCAACCGAGCCAGGTCGCGGGCCGAATGGCCGCACGCGACCGCCCAGCCGGCCCAAACGTGCACGCTGCGTGGCATTCCACGTGAGACGGGTCACGCCCGATAGTTTTCCCGGGGACGAGCGACCAGGGGATGAGCATCGTGGACAGTGGCCCGAGCACGAGCACCGCATCGACCCGCCAAGACGACGGGGTCGACCTCACTGCGGAGATCCACCTCGACGCGCCGCCGCCCAAGGTCCGGGTCGATCTGCACGACCCGAGCCAACGGGCAGCGGTCGAGGCGGCGATCACCAGCGTCCCGGGTGTGCTCGGTGCACGACTGGTCGCCGGCTTCGAACGCCAGGTCGACGAACTGCACGTCCTCACGGTCGTCGACCGAAGTGCGAAACAGACCGTTCGCGACGCCCAGACCGTCCTGATGGCACGGTTCGGCATCCCCACCGATCACCGGGTCGTCAGCGTCGTACAGCTCGAGGAGGGTCGCGGTCTGCCCCCCTTGATGACCCGGCCGGCCATCGAGGAGGTCGGGGTCGTGCGCGCCGGCACCACCGTGGAGGCCGGCGTGCTGCTCCGTGACGGTGACACCGCCCACCGTGGCACCGCGACCGGTGCCGCCACCCCGACGGGACGTCACCGCTCGGTGGCCCACGCCACGCTCGCCGCCCTGCGCCCGCTGCTCAACGAGCACGTCCAGGTGGAACTCGAGGGCATCGATCTCGTGGCCGTCGCCGGTCACCGACTCGCGATCGTCGTGCTCCAGGTGCGTTCGGCCCGGACGGAGGTCGTGCTCAGTGGCACCGCGATGGTGCACGACATCGCCGACGATGCGATCGCACGCTCGATCCTGGATGCGCTGAACCGGACCCTGACCGAGGGCGCCAGCTGAATCCGGCCCGGCCACTGACCGGAACCGGACTTCCAACGGGACCGGAACGCCTCAGGCGCCCGGTTCCGCGTGTTCGGTGGAAACACCCATGCGGCGCAGTTCGTCCAGCAGTTCCGCCGCGGTGGTGTCCTGGACCACAGCCAGCGCGCGCAGGTCCTCGTTGCGGATCGACAGCACCCGGCGGTTGAAGTCGCCCCGCTGGACCTGGATCGTCTCGAGGTAGCGACGCAGAGCGGCGTAACGCCCACCCAAGGACTCGAGCCGTTCCAGATCGAGCACGATCCCGTAGCCGGAGGTCGCACCCGACGCCGCCGCATCTCCGGGCAACACCGAGGACGGCGACACGCCGTAGAACTCCGCGAGTTCGAGCAACCGCGTCGCACTGATGTTGCGGTCGCCGCGTTCGTAGGATCCCACCACGGCCGCCTTCCAGCGGCCGTCCGAGCGACGTTCGACGTCCTGGAGCGAGAGCCCCTTGTCGACACGTACTCGACGCAGCCGCTCGCCAACCTCTTCGGTGTACGACACGACGCTCCCTCCCGTTCCGTCGATCGTGCTGTGGCCCCAGGCCCCCGCTCAGCTGGTTGGCACACGGCCCGACCACCCACACTAGCCCCAGCGAGGTCGCATGGCCACGTTCCGATTGCCGGCGGTGGTTGATCCCACTGGAGTCGGTGTCAGCGCCGCTGCTCAGCAGCCCAGGCCAACGTGAGCGTCAAGCCCTCCTCGAGGGTGGTCCAGGGCTTCCAGCCGAGTTCGCGCCCCGCCCGACGGGCATCGAGGCAGCTGTGGCGGACCTCGCCGGCCCGCGCGGGCTCGCGCACCGGCGGGTGCGGGTACCCGGTGGCCGCGGCCAGAGCCACGAACAACTGGTTGACGCTCGTTCGCGTACCCGTGCCGATCGTGAAGCGTTCACCGGGCCCGCGATCGGCTGCCAGAGCGAACGCATGCACCACGTCGTCGACGAACACCAGGTCGCGGGTCTGCTCACCGTCGCCGTAGATCGCGCAGGGCTGCTCCCGGAGCATCCGACCGATGAAGGTCGCCACGACCCCGCCTTCACCGGCCGTGGTCTGGTGGGGGCCGTAGACGTTCGCCAGGGTCAGCGCGGTCCAGTCGAGCCCGTAGAGGTGCGCGTAGGTGCGCAGGTAGTCCATCGCGACCCGCTTGGACGCGCCATAGGGCGACAGCGCGGGGGTGGTGAACGATTCGTCGACCGGCAGCTCGGCTTCGTCCGGATCACCGTAGGAACCGATCGACGAGGCGTAGACGACCTTGCGCACCCCGGCGACGCGGGCCGCCTCCAGCACCGCCACGGTGCCGAGCACGTTGATGTCGGCGTCGAGGACGGGGTCCTCGACGCTGCGCCGGACATCGACCTGCGCGGCGAGGTGGTAGATCAACTCGGGGCGGTGCCGTTCGGCCAGCGCCGTCACCCCACCCCGGCGGATGTCCAACCGGTTGAACTCGAAGCGACCGATGTGACGTTCGCTCCGGGCGTCGGCGAGGTTGGCGAGCGAACCGGTCGACAGATCGTCGACCCCGATCACCCGGCGACCGTCCTCCAGCAGGCGTGCCACGAGGTTGGAGCCGATGAATCCGGCTGCGCCGGTGACCAGGACCGGGGGCCCATCTCCATGAGGTCGGGACAG
The DNA here is from genome assembly GCA_003558435.1 of Nitriliruptoraceae bacterium. Classification (GTDB taxonomy): domain Bacteria; phylum Actinomycetota; class Nitriliruptoria; order Nitriliruptorales; family Nitriliruptoraceae; genus PWLR01. The sequence continues at coordinate 2,977 of PWLR01000281.1, forward strand.
AGGCGTCGAAACCGCGATCGGGGTGTCCTTGGTCGGCGCGACTCGCTCGGGTCAGGTGCTCAGAGCGGTCGGGGCAGGGTGCCGGTGAACGTCGGCCAGCGGGTTGGCCGTCAGGCCGTCGGGAGGTCCGACAGGTGGACACGGATCCGATCGACCAGCGATGCGGGCGCATCGTCGACACAGTCCCGTCGCACGATCGATCGCAACTGCTCTTCGAAGGTCGCCCGGTCGGTGCAGGGATAGCACGCCGTGAGGTGCGAGGCGATCTCCTGGACATCGGCATCGGGCAGTTCGCCGTCGAGGAAGGCCTCCAGGCGCTCGAGCGCCTCTTCGCACTGGCTGCCGCATGCGGCAGTGGCGTCGAAGCGCTGTTGCTGGTCGCTCGGCTCGCTCACGGTGCCTCCTGCTCGCCCTCGAACGGGCCGTCGATCAACCCACGGGTCCGTGCATAAGAAGCCAACGCCTTCTGGAGCGCCTTCCTTCCCCGGTGCAATCGGGACATCACCGTGCCGACCGGTGTCTCCATGATCTCGGCGATCTCCTTGTAGGCGAACCCCTCCACATCGGCGAGGTAGACCGCCATCCGGAACGTCTCGGGCAGATCGGCGAGTGCCTGCTTGACCTCGTCGGCGGTCAACGCCTCGAGCACCTCGCGTTCGGCGGAGCCGGTGCCCGAACGGGCCACCTCGTCGTAGAACGAGAAGTCGTCGATATCGTCCTGGAAGGACTCCTGCGGCCGCCGCTGCTTCTTGCGGTACATCGAGATGTAGGTGGTGTGCAGGATCCGGTAGAGCCAGGCCTTGAGGTTGGTTCCGGGCCGGTACTGGTGGAAGGACCGGAACGCCTTGACGATCGTCTCCTGGACCAGGTCCTCCGCGTCCGTGGGATCGCGGGTGTAGCGCAGCGCCGCCGAGTACAGGCGGTCGAGCATCGGCAGCACCTCCGCCTCGAAGCGGATCTGCCGTTCCCGGTCCGAGAGTTCTTGGCGCACCGGCGACACCTCCGTGTCGTCCCGGTCGGTCAGTCCCCCGGCGGTGGTGTCGCTCACGCGGCGTCTCACTCCGTCGTCGGTCGAATGATGCTGGCACGGAAGCGTAACGGCGACGGGCGACCCACCGCACCGGGGCGATACCCACTACCCACAAACCATGAGACATCGATATAGCATGAGATGTATCTGCACGTTATGTTGCTGAGTGAGGTCTCCGCGATGTCCGCCCTGTCCCGCCAGCCCCCGGTGACAGGACATCGGTCCGTCCCCCCGGGCCGGCCTCACCCGACGACACGCGAGGAGCAGGCGGTGCGCGACGCGGACTGGCTCGAGCCCACCCAGGACACGGACTCGCCCCGGCGGGCACGGCCGTTGTTGCTCGTCTTGGCGAGCGTTCCCTGGTTGGTGGTGATCGGCCTGCTGGTGCTGCCCGGCCGGGTGGGGACCACGGCACTGGGGCCGACCCCGGACGATCCGTCGCGCGCAGAGGCAACCCACGACGAACACGAGCCGGGCACCGACCCCGAGCCGCCCGGTGAGGCTGCGGCCGACGACCCGGCGCCGGACGACGCCGCCCCGATCGATACGGCGCTCGAGACCACCGGCCCCGAGGTCGCAGCCTCCGACCCGCCCGGTCAGACGGTCACGCTGGAGGGCCGCGAACTGCGGGGGCGCTGGCGGGTGGAGGCCGGACCCGAGGAGGCGGTGGCGCTCGCGGTCGTGGCCGGACGCGCCTGGTTGACGGGGGTGGCGCCGGTGCTCGACCTGGGCCTCGACCCGGGCACCGGAGGAGCCAACGGCTACGCCGAGCACCTCATCGTCGAGGCGGTCGAGCATCCCGCGTCCGACGCCCTGGTGGTCACGCTGGTGGCGGTGATGCTGGATGCCGAGGGGGGCTCACCGGCCGTGCGGCGGCTGGCGGTACCGATCGCGATGACCCCGGAGGGACCCCGGCTCGCCGGCACACCCTGGGATCTGCCCCCACCGGTCCTCGACCGGATCACCCTGGCCCGCGAGACGACCACCGATGAGGGCGAGCTCGACGCCGCTCGGGCCGCTCTGCTCGCGGCGGGCCTGACGGAACCCGACCTCGTGGCCCTGCATCACACCGACGGCTGGCCCGTGATCGCCGAGGTCGCGACGCCCGGGACCGACCTCACCCACGAGCTCTGGCTGCGCCGTCACCACGACGGCTTCGTGGTGGCCGGCACGACCCTCGCCGGCGCCCGGACGACCACCGAGCAGGGCGGCACCGCAGCGACCGCGCCGGACCCGGACGAACCCGACCCCGACCTCGTGGAGACCCGCCCATGAAGCTCCCGTCCTCACCCGGGATCGGGGACCGACGCCCCCTGGACGGTCGACCGCCGGGCCCCGATCCCGTTCGGCTCGCCGGGTTGTTGGCCCGAGCCTGGTTGGAGGTCCGGACCGGGCACCGTCCCCTGAGCCAACTCACCTCGCTCGTGTCCCCCGCGACACGCCGACGTCTGGCCTCACAGCTGTCGGATCGGCCGGCCACCCGGCACATCGGGCCACCTCCCCGGGTGCGCCGGTTGATCGCGTCCACACCGGCGCCCGGGGTACGCGAGGTCACCGTGCTGATCGATCATGCCGGCCGCACCACCGCCATCGCGGTCCGCATGGAACGGCACCGTGGCGCGTGGCGGGCCGTGGAGCTCATGGCGCCGGAGGCCGGCCTCCC
>PWLR01000250.1 GCA_003558435.1 Nitriliruptoraceae bacterium
AAGTCCGGACCCGAGATCGAGAAGAAGGGCACGCCGGCCTCGCCCGCGACCGCACGGGCGAGCAGCGTCTTGCCGGTCCCTGGAGGTCCGAACAGCAGGACGCCCTTAGGGATCTTGGCCCCCATCGTCTGGAACCGTTGCGGGCTCTCGAGGAACTCCTTGATCTCACGCAGCTCCTCGATCGCGGAGTCGGCCCCCGCGACGTCTGAGAAGGTGACCTTCGGCGCGTCCTTGGAGACCATCTTGGCCTTGGACTTACCGAACTGCATGACCCTGCCGCCACCACCCTGCATGTTCTGCATCAGCAGGAAGAACACGACCAGGATGAGCATGAACGGCAGCACGGTCGCCAGGATCGAGACCAACGCGCCGGTCTGTTCGGAGTCGAAGGTCGCATCACCGATCGCGCCCTGCTCGATCCAGACCGCGAGCTGGTCACCGTTGACGTCCGCGTTGTAGGTCACCGTGAACGGGGTCGCGGAGCCACCGACGGTGCGCTCGCCCTCGATCGTCTGTGAGCGGTTGCCGATGGTCGTGACCTCGAGGTCCTGACCTTGCAGCTGGCCGGCCTCGACCGCGTTCTGGAACTGCGACCAGGTCAGTTCGGTGGGCGCAGCCGCACCCTGGAAGATGCTCACACCCAGCCACAGCGCGGCGGCGAGCGCGACCACCCACGGCAACGGCCCACGGAGCAGGCGCTGGCTCGGGTTCTGGTCGCCGCTGTTGCGCGCGTTCTTGCCCGCGTTCTTGCCCGGCTTCTGGCTGGCCACGGTGTCTCCACCTGTTGATCGGGGAGCGTTCGTCCGGGGAGGCCTCGTGCCGGGATGCCGGACGAACGAAGCGGACCCCGTGGGAGAGCGTGGCGCCCGCTCGATGGCGGCACGCTCGGGGTTCGATGCTACCACCGGCGGGGGTTGCGCTCACCGGACCGTGAGGGCGCCCGGTGCACGTCCGGCGCGCTGTCGTGCGGCCCCCGCCTACCCGGAGCCTCCATGGTCGGCGCCGCGACCGCGGGAGCGTGCGGGACGGAGCCCGGCCGGCGCGCGGACGGCGAACGGGTCGGGGCTCAGCCCGCGTAGACCTCCGGCTTGAGCGTGACGATCGAGCGCAGACCGCGATAGCTCTCCGAGAAGTCGAGCCCGAAGCCCACCACGAACACGTCCGGCACCTCGAAACCCACGTAGCGGATCGGCAGTTCGATCTCGCGCCGGGTGGGCTTGGTCAACAGCGACAGCACCTCGACCGAGGCGGGCTTACGCGATCGCAGGTTCTTCATGAGATAGTCGAGCGTCAGTCCGGAGTCGACGATGTCCTCGATGATGAGCACGTCGCGGCCCTCGATCTCCGTGTCGAGGTCCTTCAGGATGCGCACCACCCCGGACGAGGTCGTCGACGAGCCGTAGGACGACACCGCCATGAAATCCATCGATGCCGGGATCGTGAGGCGACGCGCGACGTCGGCCATCACGAAGATGGCCCCCTTGAGTACCCCGACGAGCAGGAGTTCGCGATCGGCGTAGTCCACGTCGACCTGCGCCGCCAGTTCGTCCAGACGGCGGTGGATGTCATCGGCGCCGATGAGCACCGACTCGATGTCGTCATGGAACACCGCGGGGATCTGCTCGAGGCCCGGCGAGGGAACGGCAGGCGAGGCAGGTGGTTCGGTCTGGCCGGACATGGTCATGGGTCCATCTTCAGGGGATCGCCGGCGCAGCCCGCCGCCCTGCGAACCCTAGCCGCGACCCCGCGCACCGACCGTCGGGCCGAGCCTCACGCCGGGCGCACCTGGATCGCCAGGCCCGGCTCGCGGCACCCGGCCGCCGAGCGCTCCGCGTCGACGGCGACACCGGGGATCCACACCACCCGGGCCGCGGCGCCGGTCTCCTCCACGATCGGCCATCGCGCCCGGATGGCTCGCGGCATCCCCGCATCCCGGAGCACGTCGGCGACCCGACGCGTCCCACCGGGTCCTCGGATGCGATCACCGGGGACCATCGCACGCACCGTGAGCCCGCCCACCTCGCCCGGAAGGGTCACGCCGTACCGAGCCCCGTCCGTGCCGGGTGCGGTGCGGCCGGCCGGAACGCGGTGGCGCGGTGGGACCCAGATCCCGGGCAGCGGCAGCGCGATCTGCTCCCCGGCGATCTCGTGAGCCGCGAGAGCCTCACCGCGACGCGCCTCCGGGCCGTCCCCCGAGCCGAGGGTGGAGCCGTCGGCGGCGGGGACCAGCAGTCGAAGCTCGAGACCGGCTGGTGGCCACACCAGGCGTCCCGGCTCGGCCAACGCGATCCGCGCCGACGACACCTCGCCGGCCGCCACCTCGGTCCGCGACCGGGAGGTCCGGTCGTGCCCACCGCTCTGTTCGGCCCCGATGTCGGCCCCGATGTCGGCCCCGACCAGGACGAGGGTCCGCCACGCACGCTCGGCGCGGAACGCCACACCACCTGGGAGGGTCGCCGCGTCGCCCACCGGGGCGTCGAGGATACGGGTGACGGTGGCAGCCGACGGCGGGACGTCCACCAGCTCGGCCAGGGCCCGTCGGACCACGCGCCGGGCGATGGCCACCGCCACCGACCGGAGCGCTTCGGAGCGCAGCGCCACGACCGGCCCGATCCGACGGAAGGCGTCCGGGACCGCGGCGTCCGCGTCGGCCAGCGCTGACGCGTCGTCGCGGGACAGCGCGGCCAGGCGTCCCAAGGTGGCGACCGGATCGGGGCCGATGCGTGCCAGTGCCGGCAACACCTCACGTCGGACACGCACCCGTCGGATCGCGTCGTCGTCGTTGGTCTCGTCGATGGCGACCGGCAGACCCTCCCCGGCCACGAAGGCGTGCAGGTCGGCGCGTCGCAGCCGGAGCAGCGGCCGGACCAGGTCACCGGCCACGCTCGCCATCGCGCCCAGCCCGTCGGTGCCGGTCCCCCGGGCGAGTCGCAGCAGCACCGTCTCGGCCTGATCGTCCGCGGAGTGGCCCACCACGATCGCGACCGCCCCACGGCTGGACGCCACCTGTCGCATCGCGCCGTACCGTGCGTCCCGCGCAGCCGCCTCGGTGCCCCGGCCCGAGGACGCCACCTCGACGTCGCAGCCGACGAGTTCCGCGCCCAACCAGCCGGCATGGGTCGCCACGACGTCGCGATCGGCCCGTTCGGCCGCTCGCGTGCGGAGACCGTGAGCGACGTGGACGAACACCAGCGCCAGGTCCGGGCGCGCCGCGGCGACCAGGTGGGCCAGCGCCGAGGAATCGGGGCCCCCGGAGCACGCCACCAGCACGGTGGCGTCCTCCGGCACCGAGTCGAGGTTCGCGGTCACCTCGGCGACCATCTCGGCTCGGGACCGGCCTGCCGGCAGTGGACCGACCGCGGTGGACACGTTCAGCCCTCGACGCGCGCCAACCACCCGGCCGGGTCGCTGACCTCGTCGCCCCGGGGGAGGTGGTCGGGCGCGACGAACGCACGGTTGAGACCGGTGATGCCGGCGAGGTCGACGACCTCCCGGACGAAGGCCTCGCCCTCGCGGTACTGCCGGCGCTTCATCTCCATGCCGGCGACCGCGGTCAGGATCTTGGAGGTCACGTCACTTCGACGGGCCGCCAGTGCCTCACGGACGCCATCGGGATCGCCGATCAGCTCGTCCGTGGCGGCCAGGAACATCGAGGCGTTGCCGTGCCCCTCCAGCAAGCTCATCAGGCCCTGCGCCTCGTCGACCACCGCGGCCTGCTCTTCCGTGAGCACCGTTTGCAGCAGCGGCGACAGATCCCCGGAGGCCTTGACCTCCGCGATGGCCTTGGGCAGCCGTGGCGCGATCTCGGCCAGGGCGGCACCGTCCACCCGGGAGCCGGCGAGGTAGCGATCCATCAGCGAGCGCAGGTGGTCGGCGAGCCACGGGGTGCCGTCGAACTGCAGGCGGTGGGTGATCTCGTGGAGCACGACGGTGCGTCGGATGTCGGTGGCGAGCTCGCCGTGCTCGTCCACGAGATCGAGCACGTTGGGGCCCACCACCAGCAGCTGGCCGCCCCCGGAAGCGCCGAGCGGCAGCACGAACTGGCCGAGGACCTTCGACGACAGCAAGCCCAGCAACGCCCCGATCTGAGCACCCAGCACCCTGCTGGCCAGCGCGTGACGGCGTTCGAGGCGGGCGCGAAGCGGCTCGAACACGCCCCGCAAACCCGTGAGGTTGGCCTCGACGAACCCGCTGCGACCAACCACCCGGGCCGTGGTCGGCGGTAGGTCGGCGCCGAGTTGGGTCCACGCGCGAGCGGCCGCATCGATCGCGGGCAGGTCGGCCGCCACGTCGGCCTTCAGCAGCGCGACCGCGGCGGGGTCGGCGCGGCGTGTCGGCGCCACGAACGCGGCGGCCCAGCGGGCTGCGGCCTCGTCGACCAGTGGCGGGCCGTCATCGATCACCCCGCCCGTGGGACGCGGTCCGTCGGCATCGGTGGGCGGCGGAGTCAGCTGTTGCTCTTCTGCGCGGGGCCTCGCACCAGCAACTGGTAGAGCCCGCCGAGCAGGACCAGACCGACCAGACCGGCGAACGCCATGATCCACGCGGCGCCCCAGGTGAAGGGCAGGTCCTGGTCCTCGTACCCGGCCAGTTCCCGGGCCGGGTTGTCCTCCGCGGTTCGCTCGGCGGGGTTCGGGCCCAGCGGTTCGTCGGCCTCGGCCGCGAGGACGGTCGTGTCGGCGTGGATGCCGTCGTCGGCGATGGCCGTCACCGGCGCCGCGAGCATCAGCATCGCCAGCAGGACGACGAACACGGGCAAGCGACGCATGGTGTGGACCTCCGACGGCCGATGCGGACCCGGCGCTCGCAGAGCGTAGCCGCTCCCCAACGCCCGACCGAAGTGGGGTCGATCAGCGTCGGAGGTCATCCGACCGTCCGGTCGCCGATCGCGGGAGGGCGGAGCGGACGGGAGCGAGCGGTGGGTGGGGGGACCGGCGGCTGGGCGGGAATGTTGCACGCACAACTGGCGTTCGATGTGGCAGGGGCCAACCCCGTACCGCGACCCTCCGCGGGCCGAATTCAGACACCAGCCGGAACAGGAGCACCTCATGCCCGCCGTGACCGTCGACGACCTGCTCGCCCTGCCCCGCGTCGCCGCGCCCGTGCCCGCCACGGCCAGTGACCGGAAGGTGCGCACGCTCACCACCGCCCCACGAGGCTTCGAGGGCGAGGGCTTCCCCGTCCGGCGCGCCTTCGCCGGCGCCGACCTCAAGGATCTCGACCCCTTCATCCACCTGGATCAGATGGGCGAGGTTGAGTACGCGCCCGGCGAGCCGAAGGGCACCTCCTGGCACCCCCACCGCGGCTTCGAGACGGTCACCTACATGCTGGACGGAACCCTCGATCACGCCGACTCGCACGGCGGTGGCGGCACCATCTCGGACGGCGACACCCAGTGGATGACCGCGGGTAGCGGTCTGCTGCATATCGAGGCCCCACCGGAGCACGTGGTCGTCAAGGGCGGGCTGTTCCACGGTTTCCAGCTGTGGGTGAACCTGCCGGCCGCCCAGAAGTGGAACGCACCGCGCTACCAGGACCTCAAGTCCGGGGACGTGGAACTGCTGACCTCCCCCGACGGCGGCGCATTGATCCGGCTGATCGCCGGCGAACTCGGTGGTGTGGAGGGTCCGGGCTCGACCTACACGCCGATCACGCTGATCCACGCC
>PWLR01000252.1 GCA_003558435.1 Nitriliruptoraceae bacterium
CGCTCAGTTCCTGCATCCTCGCGACTCGGCGCACCCAACGGTCATGCCGCCAGTTGCGGAGTTGGCGCCTCGCCCCGCGCACCACGACTCCACTTCGTCTCGGGATCGCATGTTGGCATGGCGCGAGCCTCGGGGGAAGGACTGCAGCGCATCACCTCGGCGGCGTTGTCACCGCTGCTCTCTGCGCGGTGACCGATCCGGTGCCTACGCGGTCACCGCCATGCCCGGTTCCCCTTACGGATCCGATCACCCTGCGCCACGGACCCGTCGTTGGTGATCTGCACCTGCAGGCGTACCGTCTCGCGTGAGCCGCGGCGGCCACGGGCCTCCACCGTGAGCTCGTGGGAACCGGAGGCGAGCGTGCCGCCGGCGAATGCCACCTCCCACCGGCCGTCGCTGCCGGGCCGCACCCTCCGTCCCGCGCCGGCTACCTCGACATCGACGCGGTGGTATCCCTCGGCCACCTGCCCCGTGACGTGCAGATCGCCATCGATCCGTTCTCCCTCGCTGGGCGTGAGGACCACGAGCTCGCCATCGGCGGGCGCTTCCCCGTCCTCGTCACCTTCCCGGCCGTCACCCGGTGGATCCTTCTCCGGATCGCCGTCGCCTGGAGGAACCTCCTCGGGCTCGTCCGTCCGCTCCCCGGACAGCCAGTCACCGAGGCCGCTCGCGAACGCCTCACTCGTCCCCGGTGAACTGTCGATCCGCCAGTCGGTCTCCTTGTCGAGGTGGAACCAGACCAGGGTGTCGATGTCGCGCGCCACGAGCCATGGGAACAGGTCCTCGATCCACGCCGCCTTGTCGCCGCCATCGTCGGTGGAACCCGTCTCACCGATCATCACCGGCAGGCCGGGCGCCAGGGCTCGCACGATCTCGAGGGTGGGGTCGAAGACCTCCGCGGGGCTCTGCCACCCCGTCGTGTAACCATCCGTCGAGCCCCAGTTGTAGCCGTCGAGCGCGATGGCATCCACGTACTCGGCGCCGGGGAAGAGCTCGGCGAGCGGCTGCGATCCCGGGTACTCGACGTTGGGACTCCATACCCACGTGACATCGTCGACGCCGAGCTCGGCGAACAGGTCGTGGATATGACGCCAAACCGCGATGTAGTCGCCCGCCTGGTTGTCGTTGCGCTGCTCGGACCAGGGGTACCAGTCGCCGTTCATCTCGTGGGCGAAGCGCAGGAGCACCGGTTCGCCGAACGCTCGTAGCGTCCGTGCCGTTCTCGTCAGGTACTCATCGAAGTCGCCGGCGAGGACCCTGCTCAACGCGAAATGCTGTTCTGGGGTGCGGCCGGTCCAGTCGAACGGCTCCCAGGTCAGCAGCGAGACCGCTCCGGCGTCCGCGACCGCCTCCAGTTGCTCGATGTGCAACTCATCGACGAACCCCAGGTAGTGCAGCACGATGGACGGCGACGTGCCTGCGAGTTGCGCGACGTCGTCGAGTTCACGCGCGTCCCAACCATTGCTGGGGGTGGCGACGCCGAACCTCCGCTCGACATCCGGTGGAGCAGAGCCGTGCTCGCCGGCTCCTGCTGGGAGGCTCAGCGAGGCGAGCAACGATACGGCCAGCACGAGAGCCCCCATCCTCGCCAGGATCCTCTCATGGATGCGCCCACGTGGATGAGTGGCGGCTGCGGATGGCATGCGTGCCTCGTCCGGTCGGCTGGCACGCGGGCCCCCGCGTGCTGCTCATGCCAACGGACGGTGGGCCTCGTTCGTTGAGGTCGGTCATCGGTCTCGCGCTGGTGGCGCACACCCGGAACCTCGCACGCGGACGGGGAGCGCCCTCCAAGAGCTCTCCCCGTCCGCGCCGCGTCCGTCGATCAGGCCGCTCGAAGCGCATGCGGCATGCGCTGGCCCTCCGGTGAACGGGAGGGACCCGCCTTGTGCGGGTGGAACAGCCCTTCGGTGAGACGGGCCAGGTCCTCGTACTGACCGCCGTGGAAGGCGAGACGAACCGTGGAGCGGCCGTCGGGGTGTCGATCGACCGCGGCCACGTTGGCGGTGAGTTCCCGGTCGGTCTCGTCGTCGATGACCGTCAGCAGCAGTGGTTCGCCTTGCCGCAGCCAGAACAGCTCCGTACCAACGTCCACGCGGGCGCCGGTGAGTGACAGGTCGGTCATCACCCCGTGCTCACCCGAGAGGTAGGTCGGGGCGTTGACCTCGTGGCGGTAGCTGGCCCGCCGCTCGGGGGCGAAGTCGGTCGCGCGGATCCGTCCGACCGCCAGCCACAGCAGTACCCCGCCGACCACCAGCCAGAACGCCGCGCCGTGAGCGACGCCGGGGCTGGCGTACTCCTGCCCGGTCATGCCGGCGATGGTGGCGAGGTAGTAGGACAGCGCCACGAGGTACAGGCCGCCGAGCCCGATCAGTAGCCGCGGGACCCGGATACGTCGGACCTCGTCGCTGGTGCGGCCCTTGGGGGTGACCGCGAAACCGACCTTGCGGCCGGTGAACGCCATGTACAACGCGACCAGCGTGGCTTGCAGACGGGCGAGGTCGAAGATGGTGCTGGCGATGGGACGCAGGTGACCGCGACCCAGCCGCATCATCGCCCACTGCTGGAGGAGGAAGGTGACCCCGAAGAAGGCCAGGAAGGTCCAGAGCGGTGCCGCGATCGGCGCGGCTCCGGTCAGCAGCACGAGGGCCGGGAGCAGGATCAGACCGAGCACGCGTACCGCGTCGAACCACGCGAAGATGGTCACGGCGTAGCTGAGTCGCTGTTCACCGGTCAACGAACGGTCGGTGATGGGCCGCTCGATGCGTAGGGTCTGGATAGCGCCGATGCACCAGCGACGGCGCTGGAGCTGGTACTCCTCGGCGGTCGGGGCCGCGAGCCCACGGGCGAGTACCTCGTTGTGGTAGCGGCTCTTCCAACCGGCACGGTGCAGCCGGATCGTGGTCTGCAAGTCCTCGGTGATCGATTCGGTGGCGACCCCGCCGACCTGGCGGAGCGCTTCGACGCGCAGCACCGCCCCGGTACCGCACCAGAATGCGCTCTGCCAACGGTTCTTCGCCGGTTGGATCACCCGGTAGAACAGCGACTGCTCCGTGTATGCACCACGCCGCTGCTTCGCGCCGCGACCGTTGACGTGCTCGAACGAGTCCTCGTTGTAGAAATCCTGGGGCGTCTGCACCAGTGCGAGGGCCGGATCGTTGAGGTAGGGCAACGTGTTGATCAGGAACTCCGGGTGCGGAACGTGGTCGGCATCGAGCACCGCCACGAAGTCGGCGTCCACGACCTCCAAGGCGTGGTTGATGTTGCCGGCCTTGGCGTGCCGGTTGTCCGGTCGGGCGAGGTAACGGGCGCCCAGTCGGTGAGCGAGCTCTTCGATCTCGGGGCGATTGCCGTCATCGAGCACCCAGGTCTCGTGGTCACCCTCGAGCGCGACGGCGGCATCGATCACCGGGATGAGGATCTCGGAGGGCTCGTCGTAGGTCGTGATCAACACCGCGACGCGCCCTTCGGGCAGCTCGTCGGTCGAGGGATGGTTCGAGCCGGTGTCCCACAACGCGAACACGAACACGCCGAGGCCGAGGATCGCATGCGCCTCGAGCGTCCACAGCAGCCACGACAGGGCCAGCGCATCGGGGTTCAGGGTGAACGCCGCACGCCAGATGAGGTAGGTGGCCCCGACGAGTGCGGCGAGAACCGCCACGACCCGAGTGATGGCCAGGCGTCGTTCATCGCGTGAGCGTCGGCCGTGGTCCGGCGAGCCGGGGAAGGTGCTCACGCTGCTCCCCGACGAACCGTCGGTGGGGGGAGGGAGAGCTTGGCGGTTGGTCATTGGTGGTCTCACAACTCCGACCCGACGCCTCGCGGGGCGCGGTCGATCGGCATGGGAAGTTTGCAGGGGAGCGGCCAGACGGATGACGGCCAACGATGGAGAGACGAGCGGCCTCGCGTGGAGCCTCTGCAGCCGGCTCCGCGTCACGCGCTCGCAGAGAGAACGGCGCCGGCGAGCTTGTGCGTCCCTGCACAAGCTCGGTGCGCAAGAGGCGAACATAGTTCTGTTCGTGCCGCACGTTCGAGGACGAAAGGCGGTACTCCTCGAACGGCCGTGTTCGCTTGGGATCGGGTGGCCGCAACGGGCCGGTGGTTCGGCGTGGGGGCAGGGGCCGGTGCACACGATCGTCCCCGCCGGTCGGTGGTAGGGCCTTCCGGCCGAACGAACCCAGCGCCCGAGCTTTACCCTTCCCCTCGATCCCAGCTCCTTTCGCGCTCTCTGGACGTCCATGTCTCGCTCTGCCCTGCTCGCTGCCGCTGCCCTGGGAGTGATACTGCTCGTCGGTGTGGTGGTGTGGGTACTCGTCGTGGCCGATGAGGGCCGTGACGTCCCTGCCGACGACGATCCCGTGGCCGAGCGGGTCCTCGGCGAGTTGGACGGCTACCTCGGCTGGTTGGACGAGCATGGGGTCGACGGATTCATCGGCGAGGTGTCCTGGCCCTCCGACGACCCCACGGGCCAGTGGACGCAGCTCGCCGAGTCCTGGCTGGACCGGACCGCTGCCGCAGACGTACCGGTCACCTATTGGGGGGCGGGCGAGGTGTTCGACCCCGACACCGTGCCCTACCTGGCGTACGCATCATCGGAGGGGGCCGGGGAACCGCTCGACACGGTGCTCCCGCCCGGCGAACTCCTGGAGCAGCGGTGGGACGAACAGCCCCTCGGCCTCAACTCGGTCGGTGGCTCCTACAACACGTGTGCCGTGCGCGATGTCTGCGAGTTCTTCGACGCCTCGTCCCCGGGGCGACTCGGTGAGGAATGGCAGTTCGACTCGACCGAGACGCTCGAGTTCTACGCCGACCGAGGCGTGGAGCTGCTACGGGTCGAGTTGCGTTGGGAACGGATCCAACCGGAGCTCGAGGGCCCGTTCGACGAGGAGGTCGCCACCGAGTTCGAGCGCGTCCTCGACGATGCGGAGCGTCTCGGGATGGACGTGATCCTGGACCTCCACAACTACGGCTCGTACTACGTGGAGGACGAGACCACCGGTGACGGCGTCCGACTGCTGCTGGGTGAGGACCTCGACCCCGGGCTGTTGACCGATATCTGGTTCGGTCTGGCCGGTCGGTTCGGCGATCACCCGGCGATCACCGCCTACGGGCTCATGAACGAGCCCCGGGGTATGGGTGTGGAGGCGTGGGAGGCGATGTCGGCGGCGACCGTGGGTGCGCTACGTGACGACGGCGACGACACGCCCATCCTGGTCGGTGGCTACGACCTCTCCAACGTGCACTCGTGGCCTCACGCCGAACCGTGGGTCGACGCACCCGACGTGAGCTACGAGGCCCACCACCACCTCGACCGGTTCCACGGCGCGTCCTACGACTACACCTACGAAGAAGAGATCGAGTTCGAGCGCACCGAACGATGACCGCCGAGGTGGCGGCGCTCGGCGCCGCTGACCGAACCACTCACCGAAGTGGCCCGAGCAGCCCGCGGAGAGCCACCGAGTTGGCGACCCGTTAGGGTCCTGGACACGGTGGCGTCGCCGTCCCTGCGGCCGCACCGTCACGCCTGGGAGAGGTCCTCATGCAAGACGCCGCGGAAGGTTCGAGCGAGAACGCCACACCTACCGTGTTCGCGGCGGCCGAGAGCGGGCCCTACACCTCGGTGTTGGACCGTCCGATCCCGCGGGAACAGCGACGGGCGCTCGGCAAGGCGCTGCGCAAGGAGGCCCCGAGGTCGTCGCTGGGGGAGTGGTCGGAGCCGGCGGAGCGGCGCGACATCGTGGATCAACTCGCCGAGAACCACGAGGGTCGCATCGACTGGCTCGTGCCCGTTCGGGTCGGGCGGATGATGGCGTCGCCCTACGGCTTCCTGCGCGGTACCGCGACGGTGATGGCGGAGGACTTCGCGCACCTGCCGGCGACCGGGATCAACCCGGTGATCGGTGGGGACGCCCACTTCGGCAACTTCGGGTTCTACGCCTCGCCGGAACAGCAGCTCGTGCTCGACATCAACGACTTCGACGAGGCCCACCCCGGTCCGTGGGAGTGGGACCTGCGGCGCCTGGCCGCCAGCATCTGGGTGGCCGGTCGCGAGAACGGTGCCGACGAGGACGACTGCGAGCGGGCGGTGGCGGCGTGCTGCGCCGCCTACCGCGCCCAGCTGTGGCAGCTGTTCGAGCAGCCGTTGCTCGACCGGTCCTTCCAACGGCTCGGTCGGGAAGAGCTCGACGAGCTGGCCACGACCAAGGCGCTGCGGCACCGGATCAAGAAGGCCTCCAAGCGGGCGCGGAGCCGCACCAGCGACCGCGCGCTGCCGAGGTTCACCGAGGAGCACGGCGCTCGGCGTCGGATCGTCGAGGAACCACCGCTGATCACGCGGCTCGGCGATCAGGAACGCGAGCGTCTCGGTCAGGGCATCGACCGCTACCTGATGACCCTCGCGCCCCACTGGCGCCGGGTCGTGGGTGGCTACACGCTGGTCGACCTGGCCCACAAGGTGGTGGGGGTCGGCAGCGTCGGGCTCCGGGCCTACGTGGCGCTGTTGGAGGGCAGCAGCCCCGACGACGTCATCTTCCTGCAGCTCAAGCAGGCACGACGTTCGGTGATCGCACCCTTCGTGCACGGCGAGTCCGCGTGGCACGAACACCAGGGGGAACGCGCCGTCGAGTACCAGCAGGCGCTGCAGACGGTGAGCGACCCACTGCTCGGGTGGACGACCGTGGACGGACGGCAGTTCTACGTGCGGCAGTTCCGCAACATGAAGGGGGCCATCAAGCTGCACAAGATCAAGCCCGCCGCGATGGCCGACTACGCCGGGATCTGCGGTCTGCTGCTCGCCAAGGGCCACGCCCGTACCAGCGGCGCGTCGATGATCGTCGGCTACCTCGGGCGCTCGGACAAGGTCGACGTCGCGCTGTGCCGGTTCGCGCGGCAGTACGCGGATCAGACCGAGCGCGACCACCAGCGACTGGTCAAGGCGGTCGCTGCCGGACAGGTGGCGGCCGAGCACGGCATCTGAGGGTGGTGGGGCAGCAGGAGGACGGGCCCGGTGCCGCCGTGCGACCGCCGTGGTGTCCACACGGTCACCGGTCGGAGGTGGGGGCGCGCTCCTAGGTTCGGGGGCAGCCGAGGGTCGCGGTGCGCTGATCCGCCCGCCGGGTCGCCCTCGCCGGATGAGGAGCGCCGATGAGTACGGTCACCGAGGCGATGCTGGAGGTGCTCGCCGACGCGGGGGTACGCCACGTGTTCGGGATCCCGGGCGACGCCGTCAACGCGATCATCGACGGGATCCGTCGTTCCGACCGGCTCACCTTTGTCCATGTCCGCCACGAGGAGGTCGGGGCGTTCGCCGCGAGCGCGCAGGCCAAGCTCGCGGGAGGGCCGGCCGCCGTCGTCGGTACGGCGGGTCCGGGGGCGGTCCACCTGCTCAACGGGCTCTACGACGCGGCGCGCGACCACGCACCGGTCATCGCCATCACCGGCGAGACCGAGACGAACCTGCTGGGGACCGCGGCCCACCAGGAGATCGGTCAGGCCGCCCTGTTCGCCGACGTCGCGGTCTTCAGCGAGTCGGTGGTGCACGCGGGCCAGATGCCGACCTTGGCGGTCGAGGCCTGCCAGGCCGCACTGGCGGCCGGTGGGGTCGCGCACCTGGCGATCCCCGCGAACCTCGCCGAGCAGGAGACCGACGGTGCCCGGCACGGGGTCGTCGTGCGCCGCGAACCGCGGACACGCCCCGCGGAAGAGGACCTCCACGACGCGCTCCGGCTGATCCGCGAGGCCCGTCGCCCGCTCGTTCTGGCCGGGATCGGCGCGAAGGACGCGGTCGAGGAGTTGCTGGAGTTCGCCGAGCGCCTGGGGGCGCCCATCATCAAGACCCTGCCCGCCAAGGCGTTGTTCGCCGACGACCATCCTCTGACCGTCGGCGGTCTGGGCCTGCTCGGGACGCGGGCGGCGGTCAACGCCGTGGACGACTGCGATCTGCTGCTCATGGTCGGTACCGACTTCCCCTACCTCGACTTCTACCCGGAGGGAGTGCCCGCGATCCAGTTCGAACTCGAGCGCTCGCGCGTGGGCCGGCGCTACCCCGTCGAGGTCGCGCTCGTCGGCCATGCGAAGCTCACCCTCCAGGCGCTGCTCGAACAGATCGATCACCGTGACGACCGTGCGTTCCTGGAGTCCGCGCAACAGGACATGGTCCGGTGGCGGCGGTGGATGCGCCGCCTGGAGACCGATGACTCGTCACCCATCAAGCCCGAGCGGCTCGCGGCGGTCGCCGGGTCACTGTTGACCGATGATGCCATCGTCACCCTGGACACCGGCGCGGTCACCGCGTGGATCGCCCGCCACCTGGCGGCCCGGCAGGGCCAGCAGCTGACGCTCTCGGGCAACCTCGCGAGCATGGGCTACGGGTTGCCGGCGGCGATCGGCGCGCAGCTCGCGTTCCCGCACCGCCAGGTCGTGGCGTTCGTCGGCGACGGGTCGTTCACGATGCTGCCGGGCGACCTGATGACCGCCGCCGACCTGCAGCTGCCGATCACGGTCGTGATCTTCGACAACCGCAAGCTCGGGCTGATCACCGTCGAACAGCAGGCGGAGGGCTTCGCCGACCAGCAGACGGGCATCCCCGAACACGACCTGGCCACCATCGCCCGGTCGTTCGGGGTGGAGGGGATCCGCGTCGAGGATCCGGCACAGCTCGAGGGCGCGCTCCGCGAGGCGTTCGCCTCCGACCGCCCGACCGTCGTCGACGTGCTCGTGGACCCCGACCAGATGCCGATCCCCCCACGGATCGAACTCGCCGAGGCACTCGGCTTCGCGGAGGCCAAGGTCAAGGAGTTCTTCGGCATCGGCCAGAGCGACGGCGGGTTCGAGGCGCTGCTCGCGCCGTTGCGTTGAGCGTCATCCTCCCGTTCCCCGGATCGGCGGCAGCGACCGGTCGCAGACCCCATCCGGGAAGGTGCGGCCCAGCCGGTCGAGCTGCGCGTCGGTGAACTGCTCGGCGCGGTCCCCGAAGGTCCCGTCGTCGAGCGCGGTCGCCAGCGGCTTCGTCTCGCACTTGAAGACGTCACCGTTGATCGGGGCGCCGGCCTCGATCCGCGAGGTGGTGAACGTGGGGAAGGCCTCCGTGCAGGCACCGGCGGCCCCGTCGTCGAGGATCCCCGCCCATACGTCGGTGCCGGCGTGCCACAGCTGGCCGTCGGTGCGGAAGCAGCTGTCCACCGCCGCGGCGGGCTTGGCCTCGCCGACCGACAGCGACGGATCCGCCTCGAGGTTCAGCAGCCACTCGTCGAGCACCGCGAACGCCTGCATCGTCTGGTCGAACTGGGACGACGGGCGCGCGTCGGTGAACCAGACCACGTGGTTGTCGGTCTCGCCCTTGGCGTCCAGGATCCGTTGACGCACGGCGAAGGACTGGTGGGTGTTGTGCATGTCCAGTTCCTCCTCGAGATACGGGCGCCAGTCGATGATCGGGACGTCGATGTCACCCTGGAAGACCATCCCGGAGCTGTGGGCACGCTCGATCGCGAGCCGGTCGCCCTCGGTGCGGGGCCGGATGTCGTCCTCGGCCGGGATCGTGTTGCGGTGCGACCACGGGTCGAAGGTGGTCGGGGTAGGGATCGTCGACGTGTAAGGGAAACCCTCTGCGACCATGTCGCCGGTCGCGGACCAACCGCCTACCCGTGCGTTGAGGTCGACGAACTCCTCCGGTTCGATGACCCCGTCGATGAATGCCCGCAGGCCGTAGGTGACCCCGACGTTGTCCCACGGCACCCGTGCGAAGCCGGAGTCGTCGGTCCCGTAGATGTTGACCAGGTCGGCCCAGTGCGTCCACTCCTCGCCCTCGACGCCCTGCGCCAGCTTGTCGAGGTCCTGGACGTTGGTGAACGTCGGGTTGAGCACCAGCGCGGTCAGGCCCTGCCAACCCTTCCGGCACTCACCCTGACCCGACAGCAACGGCGAGTCCGCGGCGACGTCGATCAGCGGCACCCCGAACGCGCCGTACGCCTGTGCCAGGCCGTTGAAGCTGGCGATGTTGCCCGACGACCAGTTCTGCGGGTCGTCGACGACGTTGAGGCCCTGCAGCGCCCGGCGGAAGGCCGGTTGGCGCCACTTCGGGTTGGTCGGGTCGGCGACGTCCATGTAGTGCTCGAGCAGTTCGCAGTCGCCCACGTGCAGGGTCTGGGTGACCATGTCGGGGTAGCTGAGCTGGGGGACCAGAGCGTCGAAGACACCGGGGTGGTTCTGGGCGTAGGCGTACTGCTGGATCGCCCCACCCGAACCGCCGACGCTGATGGTGTAGCGCGGCGCGCCGTTGGCCACGATGAAGCGTTCCTTGAGCATCAACGCCGTCTCACCGCCGAGCTGCAGGTTGTAGTGGGTGTTCATCCGCAGGCCGGTGGAGTGCACGACCGCATACCCCTGGGCGAGCACGTCGACCCGCAGCTGGGCGCTCTCGCTGACGTTGCCCTGCGTGCGACCGATCGCGACCCCGCCCTCGAGGTTGAACACGAGACGGTCGTTCCACACGGGGGTGTGCGGCTCGGAGGGGTCGACCAGGGTCGTCATCGAGGAGATGAACCGGTTGCTCGTGCCCCGCTCCTGACGGACCAGGAACGGCACGTCGTCCCGGCCGTCGAGCACGTCGGCGGTGGCGATGTCCTCCGGCGTCGGATCACCCGGTGACCAATTGACCCAGCGGCCATCCGTGGTGCGCGCCAGCCAGCGCACGTCGGTCTCCGCGGAGCAGTCCTTCGACCAGCCGACGATGTCCGCGGCGGAGGTCGGGTAGCCGCGTCCGTCGGCCGGGTAGGTGCCATCGGCAGCTTCCCGGGCCACGGGGATGCCGATGGCGTCCTGGTTGTCGGCCAACGGCTGCCCCAGGCCGTAGCGGGCGGTGGTGCACACGAAGGTCTCCTGCTGCGGCCCGGAGAAGATGGGCCCCGACGCCGGGTGGTTGACCAGGGTCAGGCTCGCTGCCGGCCGACCCTTGCCGTTGCCGTTGCTGCGCACGGTGAGTTCGTTGTCACCCAGCACCATGCCGTCGACGACCCCTTCCAGGCGCCGGTCATCGGCGGCGAACGAGGCGGTCACGTCCTGGCCGTTCAGTGCGATCCGGACCTGGTGCGGTGGGACGTTGCGCGGGATGTCGACCGCGATCCGCGCGTCGCCGCCCGACACCTGCCCGGGGTCGCTCGACAACACGTGGATCGTCAGGTCCTCGGCGAGGCCCGGCGGGTTCGCAGCCGCGCGGTCGGGTACGGCCGCCGGAGGCCCGCCCCGTCCCGGGGGTGCCGCATCGGCCCCGGTCGAGGGTTGGAGCGCGAGCGCGAGGGCGACCGCCAGCGCTGCGGCGGTCGCGCGGCGTACCAGATGCCCGGTCGTCGACGCGGTTGCGGACGTGTGCATGCGCTGCTCCCTCTCCCGGATGCCCCTCGCGCGGACACCTCACCGACCCGTCACGCAGGACCTCCGCCGACCGACGTCACGTCGGCCCTCCCTGGCGTCGTTCCCGCGTCCCCTTCACCCGGCACGCCGGGTCCTCCACGGGCACCGTAGGCAGGGAGCGACAGGGAACGAACGCGTTCTGTGGCTACGTGTGCGCCCATCGTGCAACGTCGTGCGCCCAGGTGTGTCCACCCGGCACCGGCAGTCGGGCGCCACGGGAGACCAGGATCCTCGGGCGGGTCGCCCCGCGATCAGCCGTGGGGGAGCAGGACCTGGCGAACCGCGCCGCCGTCGGCCAGTGCGTCCATCGCCGCGTTGACGTCGTCGAGCGGGAGCGAACTGCTGTGCAACCGTTCGACCGGCAGGCGTCCGGCACGCCACAACTCGACCAGCCGGGGCAGATCGCGTTCGGGCACGGCGCCACCGAGGTAGGAGCCGACCAGCGTCCTCGCCTCCGCCACCAGCTGCGCGGCAGAGATGTGCAACTCCTGGGACGGGTGCGGCAGCCCGATCGCGACCGTCGTGCCGCCCCTGGCCGTGGCCGACCACGCGTCACCCAACACCGCCGCGGAGCCGACCGCCTCGAAGGCGTAGTGCACCCCGCCGGACACCAGCTCACGGACCTGGCCGACCGTCCCACCCTCGGTGGTGGGATCGACCGCGTGGGTCGCGCCGAGGTCGAGCGCCAGCTCGCGCTTGTGTGCCACCGGGTCGACGGCGACGATCGGGTGGGCGCCTGCGACCACGGCGCCCAGCACCGCCGCCAGGCCGACACCCCCGAGGCCGAGCACCGCGACCGACTCGCCCGGCCGGACCGCCGCGGTGTTGAGCACCGCTCCCGCTCCGGTCAGCAGCGCGCATCCGAACAGTGCCGCGGTGGTGGGTGGCAGGTCGTCGGGCACGACCACCACCGAGCCGCGGTCCACCACCGCGTACTCGGCGAAGGCCGAGACACCGAGGTGATGGTGGATGGGCTGGCCGCGCAGGCCGCCTTCGGTGCGCTGCCCGAACCGTCGGCCCCCACGCAGCAGCTCGCCGGCGGTGTTGGCGGCGGCGGCCCGGGGACACAGCGCCGGCGTCCCGCCCGCACATGCGGCGCACGAGCCGCACCGGGGCACGAAGACCAGGACCACCCGGTCGCCCGTCGCCACGTCGGTGACACCGGTCCCCAGCTCCAGCACCTCGCCGGCAGCCTCGTGTCCGAGCACCATCGGGGTCGGCCGGGGACGGTTGCCGTCGACCACGGACAGGTCCGAGTGGCAGACACCCGCGGCATCGACCCGGACCAGCAGCTCACCCGGCCCGGGGCCGTGCAGCTCGAGTTCCATCACCTCGATGGGACGACTCTCGGCGTAGGGTCGTGCTCGATCGTCGGCGATCAGGACGGCGGCTCGGGTACGCAATGTGCTCACTTCGTTCTAGCCTCGCTCGCGGGTTCGCAGCACCGCCTGTCTACCACCCCTCCCGCAAGGAGGCATCACGTGACCGCACCCACACCCGCCGAGGTGCCCTCCGACGATGCGGCCCGCACGCGTGACCCGGCCGAGTTGCGGCGCGAGGACTTCCCCGTCCTGCGACCGCAATCGACCCGGTGGCACGACAACGATCACTACGGTCACGTCAACAACGTCGTCCACTACAGCTACTTCGACACCGCGGTCAACGGCTACCTGATCGAGGCCACGGGCCGCGACATCCGCGGACTCGAGGCGATCGGCCTGGTGGTGGAGACCGGGTGCCGGTACCTCGCGCCGATCAGCTTCCCCGACCGCCTCGAGGTCGGACTGGCGGTCGATCGCCTCGGCACCTCATCGGTGACCTACCGGCTGGCGCTGTTCCGTGAGGGGGACGCCGCGCCGACCGCGGTCGCCCGGTTCGTGCACGTCTACGTCGACCGGGACGATCGCACCGCGACGTCGCTGCCGACGGTCATCCGGCAGGCACTCGAGCCGCTGGTCGTCCGGGGCTGATCACGGACCATCAGCTTCGAGGCTCACTCCGTGGCGTGTGCAGACGCCGGCCCGGTAGGCGAGGCGCCGGTGTGCACGAGTCGACCGCCCTGCCAGACGTGGGTGATGTTGGTCGGGTCGGCGAGGACCGCGATCGCGGCGGTGGGGTCGCCTCTGATCGCCAGGACGTCGGCGTCGTAGCCCGCGAGCAACTGCCCCGATCGCGGTGCGCGGCCGCCCAGGGTGTCGGGCCCGTTGGCGGTCGCGGCTTCGATCACCTCCAACGGTGTCAGCCCGAGCCCGGCCATCAGCTCCAGTTCGCGTCCCTGGTTGCCCCAGGCCGCCGGCCGGTCGGTGCCCGAGAGCAGGACGTCGGTGCCCAGGGCCATGCGCACCCCCTGGGCGTGCGCGTTGCTGATGGCGGTCGCCGCCCCGAGGCTGACGGCGGCCAGCTTGGCGCTCATCGCCGGGGACATCCCGCTCGAACGTTCCAACAGTTCCACCGCGATCATCCGGGTGGGGACGAGCAGCACGTCCCGCTCGATCATCGCCGCCGCGACCTCGGCGTCGATGGCGGTGCCGTGTTCGATGGTGCGAACGCCCGCCTCGACGGCGGCGAGCATCGCCGAGGTCCCGTGGCAGTGGGCCATCACGGCCCGGTCCGCCATGCCGGCCACCTCGACTATTCGCTCCAGCTCCGCCCGGGTGAACTGCTGGTGGTCGGGGTCGTTGCGTTCGGAGATCACCCCACCGGACGCGCAGATCTTGATGACCTCCGCCCCGGCCCGCAGCTGCTCCCGGACCGCACGGACCACGTCGTCGACGCCGTCGCAGACCCGGATCGACGGTTCCCACCCGGCGAGGTCCCGCACCCAGGCGAGAGGCAGGTCGTGCAGGTCGGTGTGGCCGCCCGTGATCGACAGCGCGGCACCCGCCGCGTAGATCCGTGGGCCCGGGATGGTGCCCTCCGCGACCGCGTGAGCCAGGTGCACCCCCATCCCACCGGCCTCGCGCACGGAGGTGAACCCGGTGCGTAGCGCGACGGCGAGATCCTGCGTTGCCCGAGCGGCGCGCAGCGCGATCGGTTCCGCGACCACGTGGGAGGGTGTGGTCTCGTGCGTGCCGAACAGGTGGGTGTGGCAGTCCCAGAGACCGGGCAGCACGGTGTCGACCACGACCACCTCGGCCTCCCGGGTGGTGGGTGCGGCGGCGGCCGCGCCGGCATAGAGGATCGTCGGTCCCTCCAGCACGACGACGGCGTCCTCGACGGGTGCACCCCGTCCGGGTACCAGCCGGGTGGCCTCGATACGTGTCGTCACCTGCGCACTCCTCGTCGCGGTCGCGCGTCACCGCTCGCGCGGGTCGGTCTAGCGGCCCGCCAACGCCAAGCGCGCGCGGAGCCACGCGGTCGCGGGCGGTCCTCCGCGCACCTTGCCGAGCGCCTGGAGTCGTTCGACGGGGTCGTCGGGGAGCTCGAGTCCCTCGGGGACGTCGAGGTTGATGGTGCGCCGGGCCGGTGGGAGTGAATCCAGCAGCGTGTTGCGGTAGCGCTTGGTCGCCAACCGCGAGTCGAGCACCGTGATGCACCCGAAGTCGTCCACCGTGCGGATCAGCCGTCCGACGCCCTGCGCGAGCGTGATCGCCGCATGCGGCAGGTCCACGGCCGCGAAGCCGTTGCGGCCGGCGTCCTCGGCCGCCTGCCGCCGGGCGTCGGTCAGGGGATCGCCCCGGCGGGCGAAGGGCAGTTTGTCGACGATCACGTTGACCGAGGCGAGCCCTTCGGCCGAGATGCCCTCCCAGAACGAGGCGACCCCGAGCAGCACCGACGCCTCGTTGTCGACGTAGCGTGCGATCAGGCGACGCGGCGGCCCGGTGCCCTGCACCAGCAACTCGATGTCGTCGCCGAGTCGATCGCCCAGCCACTCCGCGGTCGCGTTCAACCGCGTCCACGAGGTGAACAGCAGCAGCGACCGTCCCCCGGCGGCGTCGATCAGCGCGCGGGTGGTGTCGAGGGCCATCTGCTCGTAACCGGGTTGGCGCGGGTCGGGCGCCGTCCGGGGGACGTACAGCAGCGCGTTGGTCGGGTAGTCGAACGGCGAGGGGACCTGCAACGCCCGCCACGGGTGTTGGTCGGCCCCCAGTTGCGCGGCCGTCGGTCCGAGCTCCCCGCCGACGGTCAACGTCGCCGAGGTCGCGATCACGGTCCGCTCCGAGAAGACCAGCTCCGCGAGCAGTTCGTCCACCTCGATCGGTGCGGTACGCAGGGAGCGGGTCGCGCGGCTCTGTTCCACGAACGCCACCCGGCCGGTGAGATGGGTGTCGATCAACATCTCGAGTTCGTCGACCAGCGACGAGGCCATCCTGGTCAGGCGGTTGAGCGCTTCGGCCTTCTCGCTCGCCTCGGTGTCGGTGGAGGCCCCGGCGGATGCGTGGGCGGCGGCGAGTGCGGACCGCAGGCCACTGGCGGCACCCTTGAGCTCGTCGATCGCGCCCGTCAGGGGCTCGGCGGTGGTGTCGGCCGGGAGTTCCGGGTCCAACCCGTCGAGCGCCGCGGTGAACCGGCCGGCGGCGTCACGGAGCCGGTCGGCGTGCCGCGCCTCGACGTGGTCGTCGGCGGCTCCGGCCAGGTCGGTCAGGCGCTTCGGGTGGATCGTGACACCCAGGACCGAACTGGCGATGTCGACCAGCTTGTGCGCCTCGTCGAGACAGAGGATCTCGTGCTCGGGCAGCAGCCACCGCTCGGCGAGGGCGTCGTGGAGCACCAGGTGGTGGTTGACCACCACGATGTCGGCCTCGCGGGCACGTTCGCGGGCGTTCTCCGCGAAGCACTCGGCGCCGAACGGGCAGTCGTTCTTGCCCGGACACTCCCGTGAACCGACCGAGATGCCCCGCCACTCCGCGTCGCCCACGCCGTCGGGGGCTTCGGCCCGGTCGCCGGTGGGGGTCTCATCCGCCCAGTCGACCAGCGCCTCCCAGGCATCCGGGTCGATGGGCGAGTCGAACAACGGCTCGTTGACCGCGAGCTGATGGAGCTTCGCCACGCACACGTACTCGCCACGGCCCTTCAGCACGGCGACGTCGAGTTGGGGGTCCACCTGGGCCAGCGCGGGTAGATCGGCGTCGACCAGTTGCTGTTGGAGCGCCTTGGTGGCGGTCGACAACAACACGGGGAGCCGCCCGGCGGCGAGCGAGGCCGGGATCGCGTAACCGAGCGTCTTCCCGGTTCCCGTCGGGGCATCGACCAGCAGGTGCTCACGCGCGGTGATCGCTTCCGCGACGCCTCGCACCATCGCGATCTGCGCTTCACGGGGTACGCCGCCGAAGGTGGCGATGACCTTGGTCAACCGTGCCTCGGCGATGTCCGGGTCGACGTCCAGGACGGCGGGTGGCCGGTCGTCCCCGTCGGCGTCCCCGTCGCTCTCGTGGTCGCCGTCGAAGACGTCGCCCTCGTCGATGCCGGCGGTCACCTCGGGCTCGGGTGGCCAGGCGTCGACCGCGTCGATGGTGCCATCGACGTCGTCGGGGGACTGCTGACGCAGCGCCATGCCACCTCCGTGTCCGTCATCCGTCGTGGGTCGGTTCGCGTGGGCGGGCGTCGTCGAGATGGGCGCCGCCGGACGACCGGACGCGCATGCTACGGCGGTGCCGATCCGGCGCCCGCACGCATCCGGGTGGCGGTGGGGACAGTGCGCGGACCATCCCCGGCCCGAGATCGATCTCGGCCGGTGCGAGGCTGAACGAGCATCCAATCCAACCAGATATGGACATCGTCCGATCAGCCGCCCGCTATGCGTGGCCGCCCAACCCCCAGAAAGGACTAGTTCTCCCCTTAGGGTCCGCCGACCTACCGAGACTTCCCGAGGGGGACCGATGAGCAACATCAGGACCGGCAGAGCCCGCCGTGTCATCGCCGCACTTGGCTCCGTGGCCATGATCGCCGCCCTGGCACCCGCCGCCGCGGTCGCCGACGACCCGAGTGACGAGGTCCCCGGCCGCACCCCGGTGGAGCACGACGGTGATCTCGACCGGTCCGTGCTCGACGGGCTGGTGCCCTCCAGCAGTGGGCTCTACGTGGTGGAGCTGGTCGACGAGCCGGTCGCCACCGACATCGCGCGGGAACGAGCGGCCGGCCGCGAGCTGGCCCAGGAGCGCAAGGAAGAGCGCAAGGATCAGGTCCGCGGAGGTCAGCGGGGCCTCGAGCGCGCCGCTCAGGCACGGGGCGCCCGTGTCGACGCGAGCTTCCAGGTCGCGATCAACGGCGTGCGGATCGAAGCCGACCCGGCCACGGCGCGGGCACTCGCGCAACGTAACGACGTCGCGGCCGTGCACCCGGTCGAACTCATGGTCCCGGACCACGCCGACGCGTTGCCGTTGTTGGAGGTCCCCGAGGTGTGGGACCGCACGGACGCGACCGGTGAGGGCATCAGCGTCGCGATCATCGACACCGGGATCGACTACACCCACGCGATGTTCGGCGGCGAGGGCACCCGCGAGGCCTTCGAGGACGCGACGGCATCGGACACGTTCGACGGCACCGACCGCGTGGTCGGCGGCGTCGACTTCGTCGGTGACGACTACAACGCGGGCGATCCGGACAACGACGTCCCGGTCCGGGGCGACAACCCGATCGACTGCAATGGCCACGGCACGCACGTCGGCGGTACGACCGGCGGCAACGGCGTGCTCGCGGACGGCTCGACCTACGACGGTGACTACGACACCGACACGCTCGTCGACGAGGACTTCGCCATCGCTCCCGGCGTCGCGCCGGAGGTCGACCTCTACGCGCTGAAGGTCTTCGGTTGCGCCGGCTCGACCGCCGTGACCATCGACGCCATCGAGTGGGCCGTCGACAACGACATCGACGTGATCAACATGTCGCTCGGTTCCCTGTTCGGACGCGCCGACAGCGCCAGCGTCGTCGCCTCCGACAACGCCGCCGAGGCCGGCACCCTGGTCGTGGCATCGGCCGGCAACAGTGGCCCGGTGCCCTACATCACCGGCGCGCCCGGAGCCAGCACACGCACCATCAGCGTCGCCGCCAACGACGCGGCCTCGGGCTTCCCCGGCGCCACCCTCGACACCGGTGACGCCGAGGTGACCGCCATCGTGGCCAACGGCGAGAACATCGCCGCCGACACCGCGTTCGAGGTCTACGTCCTTCGCGACGGGGACGGCGACGTCGCCCTCGGCTGTGACAACGCGGAGTACGCAGCTGTAGCCGATGAGCTCGAGGGCAAGCTGGTCGTCACCCGGCGTGGCGTGTGCGCACGTGTGGACCGCGCGATCTTCAGCGCCCGCAACGGCGGCGCCGCTGCCCTGATGATCAACGACACCGCCGCGCTCCCGCCGTTCGAGGGCGAGATCATCGACCCCGAGACCCAGGCCGTCGTGCGCATCCCCTTCCTGGGCGTGCGTAGCACCGACGGTGCGGCGATCGTCGCCGCCGAGACCGTCATCGCCTCGTCGGCCGAGATCCCCAACCCGGGCTTCACCGGGCTGGCGAGCTTCACCTCCTCCGGGCCCAGGTCCGGGGACGGCGCACTCAAGCCCGACGTGACCGCTCCTGGTGTCAGCGTGTTGAGCGCTGCCGTCGGGACCGGCACGAGCGGCGCCCGCTTCTCGGGGACGTCCATGGCCGCCCCGCACGTCGCGGGGGTGGCCGCACTCACCAAGCAGGTCCACGACGACTGGTCGCACGACGCGCTGCGTGCAGCCGTGACCAGCACCGCGGACCCGGACAAGATCGGCGGGGACCGTCCGTTCACCGTGAACTCCGCGGGGGCCGGACTCGTCCAGCCGCTCTCGGCCGTGACCACCTCGGCGGTGGCCCACGGTGACGAAGGCACCTCGACGATCAGCTTCGGCGTCGTCGAGGTCGCCGACCGGTTCACCGAGACCCGCGAGGTCACGGTCCAGAACCTCGGCGACGAGGCTGTGACCTACGCGGTGGCCGCCGCTGCCGCCACCGGGAGCAGCGATCACGCCGCCGAGGTCGACACCGACTCGTTGACGGTCCCGGCGGGTGCGAGCGAGACCGTCGAGCTCACCGTCTCCGCATCGGCGACCGACGTCGCTGCGGGACCAGACGGGCTGAACTTCACGGACGTCTCCGGGCTGGTGACCTTCACCGCGACCGGCGGGGCCGAGGTCGATCTGCGCGTCCCGTACCTGGCCGTGCCGCGCGCCCGCGCGGACGTCGAGGTGGAACGCGACGGCCGCTTCTCGCGGGGGGCATCCAGCGCGACGCTGGCCGTCACCAACCCCGGTGACGTCCCCGCGGACGCGCTCACCTACAGCTGGGGCGTCTCCGCCCCGGATCGGGGCATCGAGGACGCGGACCTGCAGGCAGCGGGTGTGCGGGTCGACGGCGACGTCGTCGAGTTCGCGATCAGCACCCACCGCCCGTGGTCCACGGCGTCGACCGTCGAGTTCGAGATCGGCATCGACACCGACGGTGACGGCAACGACGACCGCCGGGTGTACGGGCTCGACCTCGGGCTCATCCTCGGTGGCGCGTTCAACGGTCAGGTGGCGACGTTCGTCGAGAACGTGGCGACCGGCGCGCTTTCGGCGCAGTACTTCGCGGTCGCGCCGACCGACAACCACACGGTGATCCTGCCGGTGACCGCGGCCGCGCTCGGCCTCGGTGACGGCAACACCGACTTCACCTACCGGGCCGCGACCACCTCGCTGCTCGGACTCGGAGGGGACGTGTCCGACGGACGGGCGGCGTTCGACCTCGCGAGGCCGGCCGTGAGTGCGGCGCCGGTCCGTGTGGCGCCGGGAGCGACCGAACGCATCGCGGTCACCACGCAGGGCGTACCCGGACGGTTCCGTCCGCAGGGCGTCATGCTGGTCGTGCCCCAGGCGCCGGTCGGCGAGCAGGCGGAGTTGTTCACCACGCCGACCACGGGCCGCTGACACCAGGCGGCATCCGGGCACGGCGGGTGGTGGTCGCGGAACTCGCGCCCACCACCCG
>PWLR01000098.1 GCA_003558435.1 Nitriliruptoraceae bacterium
CCTCCATCTCCAGCATGAGGTCGTTGCCCTCGCGGGTGCGATCCCCGACCCCGGCGAACACCGACACACCACCGTGCTGCTGGGCGACGCGGTTGATCATCTCCTGGATGACCACGGTCTTGCCGACCCCGGCGCCGCCGAACATGCCGATCTTGCCGCCCTGCACGTACGGTTCGACCAGGTCGATGACCTTGATGCCGGTCTCGAACATCACCGACTGCGGCTCGAGCTCGTCGAAGGCCGGCGGGTCGCGGTGGATCGCCCAACGCGTGTCCGGGTTGATCTCGGACTCGTCGACGTCCAGCGGCTGGCCGAGCACGTTGTAGATGTGCCCGAGCGTGCCGGGACCGACGGGCACGCTGATGGGCGCACCGGTGTCGTTGACGTCGGCGCCACGGACCACCCCGTCGGTGGGCTGCATGCAGATGGCGCGCACGCGACGGTCGCCCAGGTGCTGGGCGACCTCGGCGGTGATGGTCACCGACGCGCCCTCCTCGGTCTGACGCTGGAAGGTGAGCGCGTTGTTGATGTCGGGCAGGTCGCCGGGTGGGAACTCGACGTCGACGACCGGGCCGATGACACGAACGATGCGACCGTCGGCGGTCTTCGTGGCCATCTGTGGTTCCTTCTCTCGGGCGAAGCTAGGGATGTTCGAAGTGGTGGGGCCGGCGCCTAGCGGCTGCCGAGCGCCTCCGCGCCACCGACGATCTCCATGATCTCGGTGGTGATCTGTTCCTGGCGGGCCGCGTTCATGATCCGTGAGAGGTTGCCCGCGACCTCCTTGGCGTTGTCGGTCGCCGACTTCATCGCGCGCTGGCGCGCGGCGTGCTCGGATGCCGACGCTTCCAGCAGGCTGTGGAAGACCTTGGCCTCCACGTAGCGCGGGATGAGCAGCTCGAGCAGCTGTTCCTGGGAGGGCTCGAAGATGAACTCCGGGGCGACCTCCTGCCCACCACCGAACTCCTCCGGCTTGACCGGCAACAGCTCCATACGGACCGGCGTCTGGGTCAGGGAGGTCTTGAAGTCGGTGTAGACCAGCCACACCCGGTCGAGCTCGCCGGCGGCGAAGCGGTCCATGACCGTCTCCGCGATCCCGATGGACGCCTCGACGGTGGGGGTGTCGGAGATGCCCTCCCAGACCCGTTCGGCGCGCTCGCCGCGGTAGGCGAAGTACCCGGCGCCCTTCCGGCCGACGACGTACAGGTCGACCTCGCGCCCTTTGGCGCGTTCCTCACGGATGCTGCGTTCGGCGACCTTGAGCACGTTGGCGTTGTAGGCCCCGGCCAGACCACGGTCGGAGGTGTTGACGATCACCGCGACGCGCTCGATCCTCCGCTGCTGGAGCAGGGGGTGCTGGCGCACCTCGTTGGAGACCGCCAGACCCTTGATCACGTCGTGGATCTGTTCTGCGTACGGACGGGCCGCACGCACCCGGCCCTGGGCCTTGACGATGCGTGAGGCCGCGATCATCTCCATCGCACGCGTGATCTTCTGCGTGCTCTGGACGGACTTGATCCGCCGCTTGAGCTGACGGATCTGGCCGCTACCTGCCACGTGATCCTCCTGGGTGGTCCGTGTGGACCGTGTGCGGCTCGACCGCGACGCTGCCGGTCACTCGGAGTCGACGGTTTCGCTCGTGGCGGCCATCGCGTCCCAGCCCTCGTTCGCGTCGTCCTCGTCGGCCACCTCGGTGGCGGTGAAGGTCGCGGCGAAGCTCTGGATCGCGCCGTCGAGCTCGGCGCGCATCTCGTCGCTCATCTTCTCACGCGAGAGCTTGGCGAGCAGTTCGCTGTGACGGGTGCCGAGGTAGTCGTGCAGGTCACGCTCGAAGCGGCGCACATCGACCACCGGCAGCTCGTCCATGACCCCGGAGGTCACCGCGACGACGGAGGCGACCTGCAGCTCCACCGACAGGGGCTGGTACTGCGGCTGCTTGAGGATCTCCACCACGCGCTGACCACGCGCGATCTGCTGCTGGGAGGCCTTGTCGAGGTCGGAACCGAACTGCGCGAACGCCTCGAGCTCGCGGAACTGGGCGAGCTCGAGCCGCACGGTCCCGGCGACCTTCTTCATCGCCGGGCGCTGCGCGGAACCACCGACCCGGGAGACCGACACACCGGCGTTCATGGCGGGGCGAACGCCCTGGAAGAACAGGTCGGTCTCCAGGAAGATCTGCCCGTCGGTGATCGAGATCACGTTGGTCGGGATGTAGGCCGAGACGTCGTTGGCCTTGGTCTCCACGATCGGCAGCGCGGTCATCGACCCGCCGCCGAGCTCGTCGTTGAGCTTCGCGGCCCGTTCGAGCAGCCGGCTGTGGAGGTAGAAGACGTCACCCGGGTAGGCCTCGCGACCCGGTGGGCGACGCAGCAGCAGCGACAGCTGGCGGTAGGCGTCGGCCTGCTTGGAGAGGTCGTCGTAGATGATCAGGCAGTGCTCGCCCCGGTACATCCAGTTGGCGCCGATGGCGGCCCCGGAGTAGGGAGCGATGTACTGGAACGGCGCGGGCGACGAGGCCGGCGCGGAGACCACGGTGGTGTACTCGAGCGCGCCGTAACGCTCCAAAGTCGCCACCACCTGGGCGATGGTGGAACCCTTCTGACCGATCCCGACGTAGATGCACTTGACCGCTTCGTCGGTGCCCCACAGCTGCTTCTGGTTGATGATCGCGTCGATGGCGATCGCGGTCTTGCCGGTCTGCCGGTCACCGATGATCAGCTCACGCTGCCCGCGACCGATCGGGGTCATCACGTCGATGACCTTGATACCGGTCTGCATCGGCTCGCCGACCGGCTGGCGGTCGACCACGCCGGGGGCCTGGACCTCCAGCGGCCGCTCACCGTCGAGCTTGGAGGCGTCCAGTGGGCCCTTGCCGTCGATCGGCCGGCCCAGCGGGTCGATGACCCGGCCGAGCATCGCGTCGCCGACCGGGACCGAGAGCACGCGCTGCGTGCGGCGGACCGTCTGGCCCTCCTCGATTCGGGAGGACTCGGAGAACACCGCGGCACCGATCTCGTGCTCGTCGAGGTTCATGGCCATGCCGAACACGCCGTCGCCGAAGTCGAGCAGCTCGTTGGCCAGGGTGCCCGGCAGGCCGCTGATCCGGGCGATGCCGTCACCGGTGGCCAGCACCCGCCCGACCTGTTCGGCCGCCAGGTCCGGCTCGTAGCCCTCCAGCATGCGCCGGATCGCGTCGGAGACGTCCTCCGACCGGATCGAAAGGTCAGCCATCTGCGTGTCTTCCTCGTGTACTGGGGAGGCGGGCGGGAGGTTCTGGGGACTTCGGGGGGTTCCGTCGTTCTCAGGCGCCGACGCGGCCGCGCAGGTCGGTCAGACGACGCAGCAGCGAACCGTCGATGACGGTGTCGCCGATCCGGGCGCGAACCCCGCCGACGACGCTGTCGTCGACGATGAACTTCAGATCCAGGGTACGACCGGTGGCGCGTTCGAGCGCCGCCTTCAGCGCGGCCTTGCGCGCGTCGTCGAGCGGCACGGCCACGAACACCTCGGCGAACTCCTCCTCGCGGGAGGTGGCCGCACGCTCCGCGACCTCGTTCGCGATGTCGGTCAGGTCACCGACACGATCGGCGGCGATCAGCATCGCGAGCGCGGCGCGGGTCGCCGGATGGGCGGCGGTCAGCACACTGGACTCGAGGAAGGTCAGACGGTTGCCGACCGGCAGGTGCTGGTCGGTCAGCTGCTGACGCAGCTGCTCGTTGCCGTCGATGGCGCGTGCCACCGTCAGCAGCTCGTCCTCGACCGCGTCGAGGCCGCCCTCGCCGGAGGCGATGGCGACGACCGCGTCTGCGTAGCGGCCCGTCCGTTGCGTGGTCATCGTGACCCTCAGTTCTGGCTGGACAGCCGCTGGATGTACTCGTCGACGAGGCCCTCGTGCGTGGCCTGGTCGAGCTCGCGTTCGACGATCCGCGCGGCGAGTTCGACCGAGATCGCACCCACCTGCGCGCGCAGGTCCTGCACGACGCGTTCGCGCTCGCCGGCCACGTCGGTCTGGGCCCGCTCGACGATCGCCGCCGCCTCGGCCTCGGCCTTGGCGACCACATCGGCCCGCAACGCCTCGGCACTGGCCCGCGCCTCCTCGATGATGCGGTCCGCCTCACCACGGGCGTCGGCGATGCCGGCCTCGTAGGTCCGCTTGGTCTCCTCGGCCTCGACGAGCTTGGCGTCGGCCTCCTCCATCTTGCCCTGGATGGCCGCAGCCCGGTCCTCGAAGGCCTGGTTCGCCTTCGGGAACACGAACTTGACCATCAGGGCGACGAGCAGCAGGAAGGCGACCGTGCCCATGACGAGCTCGGAGGCATCCGGCAACAGCTGGATACCCGTGGTCTCGCCGTTCTCGACGGCCAGGATGATCGTGGTGGCGAGCAACATGATGGCTCCCGTCCGGGTCGCTTAGAGGGCGAACGCGAGGACGAAGCCCAGCAGGGCGAGTGCCTCGACGACCGCGATACCGATGAACATGGTGGTACGGACCATGCCAGCGGCCTCGGGCTGACGGGCCATCGACTCGAGGGCCTTGCCGATCAGCATGCCGAGCCCGATGGCCGGGCCGAGCGTCGCCAGGCCGTAGCCGATGACGTTGAGAGAGCCTGTCATGGTGATTCCTCCTGAAGCGGCGGGCGCCGCGTGGTTCGGGGGGGTCTAGAGCGGGCAGATCAGTGGTGGGCTTCCATCGACGAGTCGATGTAGACCGCGGTGAGCATCGTGAAGATGTAGGCCTGCAGGGCGATGATGAACAGCTCGAAGGCGAACACCAGCGGGCCGAGCACGACCCCGAACACCCCGATCGGCCACCCGCGGGCGGACGACAGGAAGATCCAGGGGGTCACGAGCGTGATCACGACCAGGATGTGGCCGGCCGCCATGTTGGCGAACAACCGGATCGCCAGCGTGAACGGTCGCAGGATCAGCGACGACACGATCTCGATCGGGGTCAGGATGATGTAGAGCGCCTTGGGGACACCGGGTGGGAACGCGATCCCGGCGAAGTAGCCCCCGAGGCCCTGGTTCTGGATCCCCACCCCGACGTAGATCAGCCAGGCGATCACCGCGAACATCAGCGGCCACGCCATGCGCCCCGTCGGGGGCAGCATGAAGATCGGCGTGATCTTCGCGATGTTCAGCGCGAAGATGGCCACGAAGAAGGTGGTCAGCATCGGGACGAACTTCAGGCCCTTCGGACCGATGATGTCGAGCGCGATCTGACGGTTGAAGTCGATCACCATCTCGAGCGCCGACTGCAGCTTGCCCGGCACCAGCTTGGGGTCGCGGAACGCGATGACGAACAGCAACCCCACCAGCGCGGTCATCAACCACGCGATGATGATGGTGCGGTTGATCCCGATGTCCTGACCGAACCAGGTACCGAGATCGATGAACTTGGGGAAGTCGAACAGGGCGTTGATGTCATCGAGGACACCATCGAACTCTCCACCCCATTCCGCTGCAGCGAGGACGTGGGTCACAGCGTGTCGCTCCGTGTGTCGTTGGGTGCGGCCGTCGGACGGCCTGCGGAAGGCTCGACCCAGAACAGGCGTGGCATCTTGGCCATCAGGCGCAGCTCGTAGGCCAGCGTGACGGCCACCGCGATACCGGTCGCCGCCGCGAGGCTACGACCGTGGATCCAGGGCA
>PWLR01000214.1 GCA_003558435.1 Nitriliruptoraceae bacterium
CCAGGGGCGGTGGGCGGGAGAGGCGGGGCGGTGGGTGGGAGAGGCGGGGCGGTGGGCGGGAGAGGCGGGCAGGTGTGGGGAGCCCGGAACCCGCCGCCCGGGCTGCGTCGTCGCTGCGGGTTCGCGACCGGGGAGCCGGGCGTGCAGGACCCGGACGGTGGCCAGCAGCGCGGCCAGCTGCTCGGCGTCCAGGCCCACGTAGCGTGCCGAGGGCGGGAAGGTGGTTCGCACGTACGAGGCGCCCATCAGCTCGAGGGTCGCCCGCCAGGCTCCGTGGTTGGCACGCAGTTCGAAGGAGGTGAAGTCCAGCGGTAGCGACGCCCGTTCCAACGCACCGCCGGCCATCAGTTCGTCACGGAAGGCGGTGACCGCCACCGTGTCGCCGCCCCGGACCCTGCC
This sequence comes from Nitriliruptoraceae bacterium, assembly GCA_003558435.1. Taxonomy (GTDB): domain Bacteria; phylum Actinomycetota; class Nitriliruptoria; order Nitriliruptorales; family Nitriliruptoraceae; genus PWLR01. The sequence continues at coordinate 400 of PWLR01000214.1, forward strand.
GGCCAGCCCGGTTCGCCGGATCTGCCCGCGGTGATGGAGGACGATCGCCGCCTCGCGGAGCTCGGTCACCGGACCGTGGACGTGGACCGCCAGGACATGCAGGTCGATCAGGCGGCGCTTCTCGCGCCGGACCTCGATCTCGAACGACGGTCCGGTCGGGGGCCGGACCACGGCGGTGCCCGCCGCGCCGCGCGTCAGCTCACACCCGACGAGGTCGGCCTGCACGTGGCTCAGCAGGTCGGCGGCCCGTCCCCCACGTGGCGGCGTCGCCGGCGGTCCCGGTCGCTCCGACATCAGACGGGCTGCCCTTCCTCGCGCGCCAGCTCCTCGGGCTCGACCCGCTCGAACAACGGCTTCTTGGTCATCACCAGGGTCTGCCACACCGCGAACACGGCGACCAGGCCGAGCATCACGAAGAAGCGCAGGAACACGTCACCGCGCGCGATGCCGGGAGGGGCGATGTACCAGATGGTGATCAACATCCCCACGGTGGCCAGCACCTGCGGCACCGGGAACCAGGGCGTGCGGAAGGGCCGGTGGAGATCCGGCCGCCGTGACCGCAGCACCATCACGGAGATGTTGACGAGGATGTAGGAGAACAGCCAGGCACACACGGCCGCCAGGATCAGCACGATGATCGAGTCGATGTCGCCCTGGATCCAGATCGCGTGGGCGCCGGGAAGCACCATGGCCAGCGCGATCCCGACCCACGGGGTCTTGTAACGCGGGTGGAGCCAGGCGAACGCGGGCGGGAACGCCCGGTCCTTGGCCATCCCGTACAGGATCCGCGGGATACCGGCGAGCAGCGTGTTGATGGTCGCCGCCGCGGCGAACAGCACGGCGATCGCGAGCCACCAACGACCGAGCGTGCCGAGCACCGCCTCCGCGAAGATGGGGATCGGGACCGGCGTGTCGAACATCATCACCCCCGGCTCGAGTTCGACGTTCTCCACGTGGCGCAGGACCCCGACGCCGTAGAGCACCATGGACGCGGCGACGGCGGTGAGACCGACGAACATCGCGCGCGGGATGGACCGGGCCGGATCCCGCAGCTCGGAGGCCAGCGGGGTGACGAACTCGACGCCGACGAACAGGAACATCGCGAGACCGACCATCGAGAGCACCGCGGTGAGGTCGGTCCCGATCAGCGAGGTCCCGAAGAACCCGTCGGTCTGCACCGTGGCCGCGCGCAGCACGCCCAACGAACCGAAGATCACCAGGGTCACCCACATCACCACGGTCAGCGCGACCTCGACCGCACCGTAGACCCGGATCCCGAGCGCGTTGATCACCCCGAAGATCACCAGGAGGCCCACCCCGATCACCCAGGAGTTCTGCGGGGTCAGGCCCTTGAGGAAGGGGAAGTTGACGCTGGCGAACAATCCGGCCGCCGCCGTTTCCGCGGTACCCGCGAACAGGTGCACGACGAGGTAGGCCACCAGGGTCCCGGTGACCCCCAGGAACCGTCCGAGGCCCGCCGAGATGTAGTCGTACACCGAGCCCGCCAGCGGCATCATCCCCGAGGCCTCGGAGAAGCTCATCGACTGGAAGATCATCAGCACGTAGGCGATCAGGATGGCCACGGCGAAGACCCCGCCGCCGACCCCGAAGCCGGTCGTCGCGGTGAGCAGCACCGACGAGGCGATGATCAACCCGACGGCCGTGGCCAGAGCGGTCGGGAACCCGACCGCATCCGGCTCCAGCCGTCCCGCACTCGCCCCCGGGCTCGAGGTGCTGCTCGAGCCACGTGCGGACCGGTCCGACATCGTTACCTCCGCGGTCGTCGCGGCCACCTCTCCCGTGGCCGACGCACCGACCCTAGATGTCGGTCGTTCGGACGCCAACGATTTATCGTTCGGACCCTCACGATAGGCCGCCTCGGCGCGCTTGACGCACGCTCGGGCGGACGTGGTCAGCTCGGATCGGGTCCGTTCAGGCCGCGCACCACCCTGCGCAGCCCCTCGGTCGCGCTACGCCGCTGCCGGCCGGTCATCAGCGCGGCGATCTGCGACTCCTGCGCGTTGAACGCCGGGTAGATCCGGGCGATCAGTTCCTCGCCCTCAGGGGTGATCGCGACGCTGACCAGGCGACGGTCCTCCTCGTGCCGACGGCGCTGCACGAGGTCACGGCGTTCGAGGGTGTCGAGCACGCCGGTGAGTGTCCCCTTGGTCACGTTGGCCTCGCCGGCGAGGTGACGGGCCTCCATCTCGCCCCAGATCCACAACACCCACAGCGTGACGAAGGCCGTCCAGGAGAGCTTCTCCGGGGCCAACACCTCCTGCTCCATGTGGCGTCGGATGGCCGAGGCCGCGCGATAGATGTTCGACACGATCGACAGCGCCTCGTAGTCGAGGTCGATGCCCTCGTCGTCGAGCCGGGCGATGATGTCGCGTTCGGCCTGGATCGGGTCGTCGAGTCGGCTCGGACGTGGATCGGCGGACATCGGATTCCTCGGGGCGACGGGCGGGCCTCGTCGAGGCGCGCGAGCGAGAAGGTTAAGCGAACGTGCGCCGACGACCGTGCCTCAACGGCTCCGCACCATCCGGGCCGCGAGCGCCGCATCGCGGACCCACTCGAACAACGGGGCGTCCGGGTTCCCGGCCTGCTTCTCCGGGTGCCACTGCACCCCGAGGAACGGCCAGGCGTCGTCGGTCTCGATCGCCTCGATCACCCCGTCCTCCGCTCGGGCGGTGACGTGGAAGCCGTTCGCCAGCCGATCGATCGCCTGGTGGTGGATCGTGTTGACCGTCCGCGGGCCGGCGCCGAGGACCCGACCGAGCAGCGAACCCGACGCGACGACGATCTCGTGGGTGGCGGCGAGGACCTCCTCCGGGTCCTCGGAGATGGGTTCGTGCACGGTTCCGACCCGTCCGATGTCCTGCTCCAACGATCCGCCGAAGGCCACGTTGGCGATCTGCATCCCGCGACAGATCGCCAGCACGGGCACCTGTCGCGCCCGCGCCGCCCGAACGAGCGCGACCTCGGTGGCGTCGGCGGCGGGATCGGTGCCCGAACTGCCCGCATCGATCGCTCCGTAACTCGCAGGATCGACGTCACCACCGCCCGCCACCACCAACCCGTCGACGCCGTCCAGGACGCTGTCCGCCTCGTCCGGCGCCAGATGCGGGAGCAACAGCGGTGTGGCACCGCCCTCGACGACGCACCGCACGTACTCGTCCGCGAGCGTGTACAGCAGCGTGCGGGGGCCGACGAAGGTCGGGAGCTCCCGCCGCCACGTGGTGATCGCGATGCGTGGACGCACGATCCGGCTCCTCTCGCTCCACGGACCGTTCGGGCCCGAACGGTAGCGGCACCCGAGGGACCGCGCGCTACCGGACGCGGAGCAACGCGGCGTAGAGGGTCAGTCCCGGCCCGAAGGCCATGACCACCACGGGGTCACCCGGTTCGAGTCCCTCGTCGAGGATCCGATCGAGGATCAGCAGCACCGTCGCTGACGAACAGTTGCCGTGGTCGGCGAGCACCTGCCGCGAGCTCGCGACCGCCTCGTCGTCGAGCCCGAGTCGATCGGCCACCACCTCGACGATCCGCGGACCTCCCGGGTGGATGGCCCACCGGGCGACGTCGGTGCGCTCCAGGCCCTGGGGCGCGAGCAGTTCGTTCACGGCGGCCTCGACGTGTTCGGCCAGCACGGCCGGCACCTCCGGCGACAACCCCATGCGGAAGCCCAGGTCGGTCACCTCCCAGGTCATCAGCGCGGACCGTGCGACGTCGGTGCGTGCGACCACGTCGACGAACTCCAGCCCGGGGGCGTCCGGGGCGACGACCACGGCCGCTGCAGCGTCGCTGAACAGGGCGTGCGCCACGACCTGCTCGACATCCAGTCGCCCGCCGGAGGTGTCCCGCGGTTGCACGTGGAGGCTGGTCAGCTCGACGCACAGCAGCACGCTGACCTCGTCGCGCATCCGGGTCGAGGCGGCCACCGCCGCGAGCCCCGGGATGGCCGCGTAGCACCCCATGTGACCGATGTGCAGCCGTTGTGTGGATACCGGCATGCCGAGGTCGCGGGCCAGCAGGATGTCGAGACCCGGCGTGGCGTAGCCCGTGCAACTCGCGACCGTGAACTGTCCCACCCGGTCGGGGGTGATCCCCGCATCGGCGAGGCTGTTGGCGACCGCCTCCTTGCCGAGTGCGAGTCCCTCGGTGACGAACCGGCGCATCCGTTGCTCGGTGCCCCAGCTCGAGACGTCGTCGGTCCGCGGGTCGGCGACGCCGTGACGGGTCGACACCCCGGCGCGGTCCCAGATGCGCTTCGCCAGACGGTGGTGGTCGTAGTGCTCGGCGAAGAACCCGTCCCAGAGTTCCTGTTGCGGCATCGGCGACGGTGTCGCCCACCCGCGCCCGACGATCGATGCGGCGTTCACCACGAGTGAGCCTTCGTTCCGTTGCCGTTGACAGGACCGTTCCGCGCAGGTGGGTGCTTACGACCGAGACCGGCGTACAGGGCCGACAGCGACCGTGTCCGACGCATCTGCACCCGGCCACGCCCCGTCGCCGCGAATCGCAGGTACTGGATCGGCGCGGGCACCAGCCCGTGCAGACGCATCTCCACGCCACCGGCGGCGAACCGCGTCCGCAGACGTTCCGGATCCACGAACAGTTCCGGATCGTGACAGCGTGGCGGGGGGCCGCCGGGGAAGCGTTCGGCGACGGTCACCAGCGAGAAACTCGCCCACCGCGTATCGGCGATCGTGTCGATCACGATCCACCCCCCGGGTCTCGTCACCCGGCAGATCTCCGCGACCGCCGTGTCGAGGTCGTCGAGGTGCTCCAGGATCTCCCCGGCGACCACGACGTCGAACACCGCGTCACCGAACGGCAGCGCGGTGGCGTCGGCGACCAGGGGTTGCACCCCGTGATCGGCGGCCTGCACCAACGCCGAGGTCACCAGATCGACCCCGATGTGCCGGTAGCCCTCGGGGATGACCGGGGCCATCAACCCTCCGCCGCAGGCGACATCGAGCAACATCCCACCCCCCGCGGGCGCAGGCGGGATCAGCTCACCCCGTGAGGCGGCGATCCACTGCAGGGCCGCGAACCGACCGCCCGGCTCCCACCACTGGTCCGCGAGATCGTCGTACTGACGGAGGTCGTTGCGGGGGCGCACGCTCGGCTCGGGCACCCATGCTCCTCGGCTCGCTCACCCTCGCTCGGGTGAGATCGGACGGTCGGTTCGGCCGGGCGAAGGTGGCGAGC
>PWLR01000047.1 GCA_003558435.1 Nitriliruptoraceae bacterium
CACGACGTGATCGTGCTCGAGGACCTCAACCTCGTCGCGATGACCCGCAGCGCGAAAGGCACCATCGAAGAGCCTGGCAGAGGCGTTGCTCAGAAGGCAGGACTGAACCGGTCGTTGCAGGACGCGGCGCTCGGGCGGCTGGCCCACTGGATCCACGTCAAGGCTGAATGCGCCGGACGTGGGGTCTGGCTGGTTGATCCGCGCTACACCTCACAACGGTGCTCAACCTGCCAGCACACCGACGCGGCGAACCGGCCCGACCAGGCCACGTTCGCCTGCGTCTCCTGCGGACACGCGGACAACGCCGACATCAACGCTGCGGTGAACATCGCCAAGCTCGGAGCACAGGCCGAGCAGGCGTGGGACGCGGCAGGACGACCGTCGCTCGAACGACCCAAACCGCGGATGCGGCGCGGCATCAAGGACAAGCCGAAGGTCGCCTCGGTGACCTGAAAAGCATCACTGGCGCCGGGCCGGCACCAGGAGCCTCACCGCTCGAACGGACGAAACAACTGTCCACAGGCCCTTACTATCGCAGCCGTGTTCGCGAACCGGAGCAGAACCTCGATGCCGTCACCGACCGACATGCGCGGCTCACGGGCGTCACCCAGCCCGGAGCACCGTCCGGCGACGGCCCACCGGCCGCCGCTGGAGATCCATCGCAGCGTCCGTCGCCACCGGTCCGCCTCCGCGGCCTACCGCGACGGTCGGATCGTGGTCCGGCTCCCCGCCGGACTGCCGGCCGCGGAGGAACGGCTGTTGCTCGACGGGGTGGTGCGCAAGGTCACCGACCCCCACCGGCCGGTCATGACGGGTGGCGACGCGGCGCTGGCGGCCCGAGCGGTAGCGCTCGCGGATCGCTACCTCGGCGGCGTGCGCCCGAGGCGGGTGACGTGGTCGACCCGGATGGGGTCCCGGTACGGCTCGTGCACGCCCAGCGACGGCACGATCCGGATCAGCAGCGAGATGGCGGCGCACCCGGCCTTCGTCCGCGACTACGTGCTGGTGCACGAACTCGCCCACCTGCAGGTGTCGGGTCACGGTCCGGCGTTCCACGCCTTGGTCGCCCGTTTCCCCGGGGCCGAACGGGCACGCAGCTACCTCGACGGCTACCAGGCCGGCGGGTTCGGCGCCGCCCGAGGACCGGGCGGCGCCGAACCGGTGGGGAACTCTTGGTCCTCGTAGCCCTCAGACTCCCCGGGGCCTTCCTCCGGGTCCCCGGGCCGTCCTCGGGTGGCAGGCAGGGGCGAGCAAGCGAGCATCCCCGGGACCCCGAATAGCGGTCCTGATCTGGTCTTTCGCGGTCCGAAGGGAGGTTGTGCTACCGGGGCGATGCCCCACCATGAGGTAGGTATCCCCGGCCAGCTCTCAACGGAGCCGGCGGCCGGGGGTTCGGATCCCTCCCAGCGTGCAACGTGAATTCGGACTTCTGCAGCATCTGGGAGGCCGGATTGGCGATTGTGGGGTTCTCTGCGAGAGGGCCGTCCACCGGGTCGGCGCAATCAATCATGACCGATGGTCGGCGGTCCGTAGCGTTTCTATCGAGACCTGTCGATAGAGGTGCGCGATGGGTACGGACCGCCTGACCCAGCCGCGTCGGGTCACCGCTCGCCGACCGGAGGTCGGTGCATCGGCCAGATGGGGGGTGAGTCCGCGACCCGAATCTCGGCGACCGGCTCGAAGCCGTGCCGCTCGTACAGCGCCCGGTTGCGAGGGCTGCTCGCCTCGAGGTAGGCAGGCGAACCCTCACGGTCGCATCGCTCGAGCCCCGAGCGCAGCAGCGCCGTGCCCCGTCCTCGGCCCTGCTGTCCGGGCGTGACGGCGATCTGGGCGAGGTACCAGTGAGGCTCGGTCGGATGGAAGTGCTCCACCTGTTCGCCCCAGGCGAAGACGTGGCCGAGACGCGCCGGATCGACGTGCGCCTGGAAGTGGGCGGCCCAGGCCGCGCCGAGCTCGTCGCGATCCACGTCGGCTCGGGGTGGGACCCAGAGGGCGATCGCCGTGCCGCCCGGTGCGCCGTCGATGGTGCCCGCGTCGAAGGCGGCGCCGGCGGAGAGCGCCACCACCTCGGGGTAGGCGCGCTCGTAGGTCTCGTCGACGGGGTAGAGCCAGCGGGCCACCGGGTCATGGGTGAACGCGGCCAGCAGGGTCGGCATCACCTCGGCGGGATCGACCCTCGTCGCGGGTGTAGGACTGGCGCTCATCGCAGGTTCCTCACGTTGTTCTCGGTCGGGTGTGACGATGACGGGGCTCGTTCGACCTCGACCAGGAACTCGGTCAGTAGCCGTCCGCACCGCTGCGGGTGTTCGAACCACAGCCCGTGGCCCCCGGGCAGTACCTCGAGCCGCCCGTGGGGGAGCAGCTGCGCTGCCCAGGCACCTGCCTCGGGTGATTGCACCTTGTCGTTCTGGCCCCACACGAACAGCACCGGGACCCCGCACCCGTCCAGCTCGGCCTCGGTGAAGTGCAGGTGCGCATGTGGTGTGCGCCACCGGCACAGATCGAGCGTGGCCGCGGTCGGCAGGCCGAGCGCCATCGCTGCCCCGAGCGCGTCGAACAGGGCATCCGGTGCCCCGGCCACCGAGGCGTCCCCGCCGATCGACGCCAGCATCCGCCGCGTCATCCGGGTCGAGGGCGGCGGGGTGACGGCTCCGAGTCGGCGACCGAGCCAGGTGCTGCTCAGCGCCATCGGCACTGGCATGAGCGCGCCAGGCAGCGCCATCGCCGGAGCCGTGACCAACGCCGTCGCCACAGCCCGTTCGGGTCGGTCGACGGCGAAGCGCAGCGCGAACCATCCACCCAGCGATGCGCCGATGACCGCCGCCCGGTCCAGCCCCAACGCGTCCAGGACTGAGCCCACGAACGTCGTCTGGTGCGCGGCCAGGTCGACACCCCGGTAGTCGAAGGGGTCAGCGAGCCCGCAGCCGGGCAGATCGACCAGGTACAGCGAACGCCCTGACAGGTGCGCTACCAACGGTGCCCACACCGTCGAGGTGAGCGCCCCGCCGTGGAGCAGCACCGTGGGGGGCCCATCCCCGACTCGCCGGACCCGGGTCGTGAGCGGTGGATCGGAGATCGCGAGTGGTGCCGAGGTGGCCTCCACCCCGTAGTGCGCGAACGCCGCAGCCTCCGCAGACTGCAGCCGGGCGAGCTGCCCGGTCCGTCGGGATCCGGCTCCACCCATGTTCAGCTCCTGGTCGATAGCCGTGTCGGTAGCCGTCGGCGGATGCATCGAGCCTGCGGACCGCACCTGCCACCGACATCACCCGAAGGTCGCAATGTGGCCGGCCCGGGGTCGCAAACCGGGGGCAGCGGCTGGGCCGATGTCCGGCACCACTCGACCGGCTGGGCGTGCATACTTCCGGTACGGAGAGGAAGGAGCGGGTGGTGCCCGATGTGCGGCAGCGCGCCCCGGATCGCTTCCCCTTCACGAAATTCGTGCCGCCGGCACTCGATGCGCGGGTGGTCACCGAGCACCTCGTCGACCGGCTGGACGCGGTGATCGGTCCGCGACCACTGACCGTGCTCATCGCTCCCGCGGGCTCCGGGAAGACGACGGCGCTGGCTGCCTGGGCGTCGGCCGTTTCCGACGACGTGGTCTGGGTTCGGTTGGATCCCGAGGACGACGAGCCGTCGGCCCTGGCGGCTGCGCTGCTCGAGGGCGGACGGCGACAGCTCGGCGACGGCTTCGGTGGTCGGCTCGCACAGCTGCTGGCGTACGCCGGCCCGGCTCCCGCGAGCCGTCAGTTGGTCACCTCGCTCGTCAACGACCTCGGGGACCACGGGGCGGTCACGCTGGTGCTCGACGATGCCCACTCGGTGGGCGCACCGGCGACATCGGAGTTCCTCGAGGATCTGCTCGATCACCTCCCGCACGACGTCCGGGTGGTGCTCGGAACCCGGATCGAGCCCTGCTTGTCCCTGCCGTTGCGGCGGGTGCGGGGTCAGGTCTCGGAACTGGGTCTCGACGACCTCCGCCTCGACCGCGAGGCGGTCCGTCGCGTGGTCGCCCAGGAGGGGACCGTCAGCGATGAGCAGCTCGACGAAGTGTTGGCCGCGAGCAACGGGTGGGCCGCCGCGGTCCGACTGGCCACGACACGTGTCGGGGCGGATGCGACATCGACCGTCGCCGCGCGTCTCGGCATCGGAGAGATGCTGACCGACCTGCGTCCCTTCCTCGCCGACGAGGTGTTCGCTGCCCTGCCGGAGCGGCTCCGGACGTTCCTGATCGAGGTGTCGATACTCGACGAGCTCGACCCGGCGATCTGCGACCACGTCACCGAACGCGACGACAGCGACCGCCTGCTCGAGGAACTCGATCGCCGCAACCTGTTCGTGACCCGCCACCGTGCCGGGTCGGAGGAGACCTGGCGGACCCACGACCTGTTCACCGCGTTCCTACGGGAGCAGCTGGCTTCGACCCGCGACGGGGCAGCGGTCGCGGAACTCCACCGCCGGGCCAGTCGCTGTCTGCCGCCCCTGCGGGCACTGCCGCATCTGCTGGCAGCGGGCGAGCACGCCGCGGCGGCGCAGTTGATCGTGGATCTGGGCCTGTCGAACCTGGACGTCGGCATGCAGCTGCTGCTGGCCCCGTCGATCCGGGCGCTGCCTTCGGAGGTCCTGGAGACCGACCACAACCTCGCCCTGTTGCTGGCGAACATCCCACTGGTGACCGGCGACGCGCACGCGGTGGTGGACCAGCTCCAGCCATTGCGCGACCGACTGCTGGCTTCCGGCGAGGAGGTGGCCGCCGCGGAGCTCAACGGGCTGCTCGTGGCCGCCCACCTCCAACTCGGTGACCTCGACACCGCGGAGGTGGCCCTGGAGCAGGCACTCAGCCACACCGGTGCGGCGTGGCACCGCCCCTCCGCCCTCGCGGTCGGGATGTGGTTGAGCTTCTACCGCAACGACTGGGCAGGGGTGAGCCGCATGAGCGCGGAGGCCTTCGATCTGGTCCTCGGTTCCGGGGACCCGAACCTCGCCAAGGCCGTGGGCCCCGCGTTGTCACCGCAGTTGCTGTTCGTGGACCGGGGGCCGGACTGGGTCGGTGGCACCGCCGACCGGCTGCGCGCCGGGCTGAGCGATGACGATCGCGCCACGCTGACGGCACTACGTCCGGCGCGGGCCGGGGCGGCGTTGCTCCGGCTCGAGGTCTCCGATGCCGCGGCGGAGTTGCGGCTATGCCTCGACGAGTCGACGGGCTACGGACAGATGGCGTGGACGCATCAGGAGGCCGAGTGCCTGCTGATGGCGGTCGGTCTCGGATCCGGTGACCTCGCGACGGTCCACCGCATCTTCGACAGGGCGCTGCCGCGGCTGGAGGATCCGGTCTACCGCCAGTACCGCCACATCTACGTCTACGCCGCGATGCGCGCCAACTGGCTGGCCGGTGACCATCGGGAACTCGTGGCGATCCACGACCGGTCCCTGGCCGCGCAGCCAGCCGGGGAGCTCGCGGAGGAGCGGGTGGTCCGCGCCAACGCCGAGGCCATGGTGGCGCGCATCACCGGCCGCGGCGAGGCCGCCCTCGACGCGCTGCTCGAAGGTGAGCAGGCGCAGCGCGACGGACGATGCTGGCTGTGGACGGGGATGCCGGGGCTGGACCGGGCGAGCATCCTGCTCGAGCTCGGCCGGACGGCGGCGGCGATCGAAGCGGCCCTGCCCACGCTGGACGTGGCGGCCACCGTCGGGCCAGGCATCCTGTACCCCGAGGCGCGAGCGAACCGTGCGGTGCTGGAACGGTGCACCCGCGCCGGGGTGCACACCGACCTGATCCGGGCGGTGCTGACGGCGGGCCCGTCCGACGGTCATGCTCGGGGCCCGGTCCCGATCCCTGGGACCGACGAGGTGCTCTCGAAGCGGGAGCTCGAGGTGCTCGCCCAGGTCGCGGCCGGGGCGTCCAACCGGGAGATCGCCACGCGACTGTTCATCAGCGAACCCACCGTCAAGTCGCACCTGACCCGGATCCTGCGCAAGCTCGCTGCGTCGTCACGGACCCACGCCGTGGCGCGGGCCCGCGAGCTGCGGCTGCTCTGACCGGGCGATCCTCGCCCACCTGCGGCCCCCTCCGACCCGGCGCGTTGCGACCCTGCGCCCGACCGTTGCGACCTTCGGTTGATGGCACCGACCTGTCGGCGGCGTAGAACCGTTACCACGACGCCAGCCGCACGCAGGAGGCCGTGCCATGCAGACCACCGTCTTGCTGACCCGGCTCGGTGCCGCCGAACTCGCGAGCAGCATCGCGGCCGGCGACGTGTCCGCCCGGGAGGTCGTCGACGCACACATCCAGCGCATCGAGCTTCTCGACGAGAAGCTCAACGCGGTCGTCTTCCCACGGTTCGAGGAGGCCCGTCGTGAAGCGGACGCGGCCGACGGCGCCCGGCTGCGTGGCGAGTCGCCGGGTCCGTTGCATGGCGTGCCGGTGACGATCAAGGACCAGTTCGACGTCGCGAACCTCCCGACCACCTTCGGGGTCGCCCGGCTGGCCGACCGACGCGTCGGGCGGGACGGGCGCATGGTCGCCGCACTGCGGGGAGCAGGAGCGATCGTGCTCGGCAAGACCAACGTGCCCCCCGCGCTGGGAGCCATCGAGACCGACAACGCGATGTTCGGCCGGACCAACAACCCGTGGGACCTGGACCGGACGCCCGGTGGCAGCAGCGGCGGTGACGCCGCGCTGGTGGCGGCGGCGGGGATCCCGCTGAGCCTCGGCGCGGACCTCGGCGGCAGTCTGCGCGTCCCGGCCGCGTGGTGCGGGGTGTGCACGCTCGTGCCCACGATCCCGCGTCTTCCGATCGATCGCGCGCCGATCCGCACCGGCGCCGGCTTGGTGGACGCACAGGCGGGACCCTTCGCCCGAACCACCGCCGACGTCGCGCTCGCGGTGCGCGTGATGGTCGAGGCCATCGTCGCCCGGCCGACCCGCAGCAACCCGCCGGTGCCGTGGCGGGAACCGCCCGAGGCCGGCGTCGCCGGGCTCCGGATCGCCCTGTTACCCGAGATCGACGGATTCGCGCCGTCACCGGCGGTCCGTCGCGCACTGGTGGAGGCGGCCACAGCGCTGCGCTCGGCCGGTGCGGAGGTCGAGCCGTGGACGACGGTGCCCGACATCGGGCAGGCGGTCGGCCTCGCACTGCGGAGGTGGACCGCGGACGGCGGCAGTTGGCTGCGCCAGATGCTCGACGGTGAGAAGCCCCACCCACTCATCAAGCAGGACGTGCAGGGCGCGTCACTGCCGAACTCCGTGATCCGGCTGCTCACCTCGACCCTGCGTGCCACGGGACAGCAGCGGGCCGCCAGGATGCTACGCCACGTGCGCAAGGCATCCGCCCGTGAGCTCTCGGACGTCCTGGGGGACCACCTGAGCTACGCGGACACGTTCATGGCCGCCCTGGATGCGGGCCGGTACGACCTGGTGCTCTGCCCGGCGACGCCGCTGCCGGCAGTCCCCCACGGCATGACCAGGCACCTGCCCGACGTGCACACCACGTCCCTGCTGACCACCACGCTCGGCCTGCCGGCCGGCGTCGTCCCGGTGAGCCGTGTGCGGCCCGGCGAGGAGAGCGACCGGCCCGCCAGCAAGGACAAGGCGCTACAGGCGGCACGTCACTGCGAGCGGGGCAGCACCGGCCTCCCGGTCGGCGTCCAGCTCATCGGGCGGCACTGGCGCGAGGACCTGGTGCTCGCCGCGATGTCGGCGATCGAGACCGACCGGTCGTCTCACCCCGACCACCCCGGACTCGCGCCGCTGTGACCCGCCCGGCGGGGCGGCGCTGGCCGGCGGCGCGGCTCCGCCTCATCCACCCAACCCACACAACGAGACAGACAGAGAGACAGGAGTGACCATGACCAAGTCGATCACGCCACCGATACCACGCTGGCGCCTGATCAGCTTCTCGGTACTGATGGTGCTGCTGCTGTTCCTCCACCTCGGAGAGCGGCCGGAGCAGCTGAGCTACGTGTTCACCGCGTTCGGCGGCTTCCCCGACGGTGCGGGCGCGACCCACGAGATCCACTGGTTCGCTCAGGGCGTGTTCGTCTGGGCCATCCTCGCCGCGGTGGTCGTGCAGCTGCGGCGACCGGCTGCCCAGGTGGGTGCCGCGTGGGTGTACGGCGCCGGCACGGTGCTGATGTTCGCGATGGTCCTGGCGGTGGCGGACCTGCCGTCCGAGGTGGTCCCCGTCGTGGCGGTCGCGATCGTGATCGCGGGGATCGCGTTCGTCGTCCATCCCTCGACGTGGCGGGCGAAGTACGCCTCGGTGGAACGACCCAGCCCGAGCTTGTTCGCCCTCGTCGCCGTCGCCGCCGTACCGCTGATCGCCTACGCGGTCGGACAACTCGACATCCACACCAGCAGCGGCTCACACGATGAGCATCACGAGTTCGGGCACTGGATCGTGATGGCGGTCTACGCGCTGTTGGTGCTGCTCTTCGGAGCGGTCGCGGCCTGGAAGGTGTCCGGCTGGCGGTTCCCGCTGTGGACCGCAGGCCTCATGGTCGCCGCGCTGGGGTTGGGATCGCTCGGCATCACCGCCGTGTCCCAGCTGTCCACCGGCTGGGCGGCCCTCGCGATCGCCTGGGGGGTCGTGTACATCGGGGTCGGAGAGCTCCAGGCCCGGTCGCCTCTCGCCAGCGCCGGGCCCCAGGACGCAACGACGAGGGAGCCGCGCCATGGCAGGTCGCGTGCGGGTGCAGCCTGAGGTCCACGGTGACGTCGCGCCGGGCTTCGGCCCGGTCGCCGACACCTTCCGCGACCAGATCTCGCGAAGGCAGACGATCGGTGCCGCGTGTGCCGTGCAGCGCGATGGTCAGACCGTCGTCGACCTGTGGGGCGGTCGGCGCGATGCGGATCGGCGGCTCCCCTGGGAGCGTGACACCCTGGTCCCGGTCTTCTCGACCACCAAAGGCATGGCGATGATGGCGCTCGCCGTCGCCCACACCCGCGGACACCTGGACCTCGAGGAGCGTGTCGCCGCCTACTGGCCCGGGTTCGCGCAGAACGGCAAGCAGGACGTCACCGTCCGCCAACTGCTGTCCCACCAGGCCGGCTTGGCGGCCCTCGACGAGCCGATCAGCGCGGCGCTGCTCGCGGACCCCGACGCGCTGGCGCCGGTGCTCGCTCGACAGGCACCGCTGTGGGAACCCGGTACCCGGCAGGGTTACCACGCCGTGAGCCTGGGCTTCTACGCGAGCGAGCTGTTGCGCCGGGTGGACCCGCTGGGTCGCACCATCGGACGTGCCTTCGCCGAGGACGTCGCGGGCCCGCTCGGGATCGAGTTTCACATCGGCCTCCCCGATCGTGTCGATGGCCGCCGTATCGCCCGGTTCCACGGCGTCCACCCTGTCCGGGGCATCTTCCACCTCGGTGGCGCTCCGCGGAAGTTGCTGCTGGCGCTGTGCGACCCCCGCAGCCTCACCTCCCGGGCGTTCATGGCCATCCCCATCGCGCGGCACCCGGAACGGATCAACGACCGTCAGCTGCTGCGCCACGAGCTCGCGTCCTTCGGTGGTGTCGGGAACGCGCGCGGGATCGCCCGCGCCTACGGCGATCTCGCCACCGGAGGCCGACGGCTGGAGCTGTGCCCGGCGACCCTGTCGGCACTCGAGACACCGGCCGACCCGCCACCGGGCGGGCCGCGTGACCTCGTGCTCCACAGCGCCATCCCGTTCAGCTTCGGCCACGTGCACGCGTTTCCCGGTTTCCCACTGGGGTCGGACGAGCGCAGCTACGCGATGGCCGGCGCTGGCGGTTCGATCGGCATGGCCGACCCCGCGCTCGGCATCGGCTTCGCCTACACGCCCAACCGCATGGGCTTCGGCAGCCCGACCGACCCCCGCGAGGTCGAACTGCGCGCGGCCCTCTACCGGTGCCTCGGAGGACCGCCGCAGCGGGCCGACCCCCGGAACGGACCGGTCGGACGGTCGATGTCGAGCTCGTCCCAGCCTCCCCGGGCACGCGCGTCGGTCGACTGGCGAGGTTCGAGCCGACGAGATCTGCGCTGAGCCCGTGACCTCTCGCGTCGAGCGGATGCGGGAGCTGGCTCAGGGGCGTGCCTGGTGGGACCGTCGGCTCTCCCAGCCGAGCTGTTCGCGCACCTGATGGCACGGGGACGGCCGCCGTCCGGCCCCGTGGGTGGGGCACGACCCGGCTTCGAACGCCGGCTGAGGTCACCGGTCAGCGCACGACTGGGTCGTCCCGCGGGGAGCTTGGAACCGGTGTGGCGCTTGCCGGACGCCGCGGCCGTCAAGCCCTTCGGGCGGCTCGCCACGGGCGGGGCACGAAGCGTGGCGTGACCGCCGCATAGGCCCGGTAGCCCGGGAAGCGCTCGGTGAGCAGACGCTCCTCGAAGGCCACCTTCGCGTGGAAGAAGCCGATGGTCACGGCAGCCAGCGCCAGGCCCAGCACACTGCCGGTGCGGACCGCGATGCCCACCACGATCAGTAGCACGCCGCTGTAGATCGGGTGGCGCACGTGGGCGTAGGGTCCGCCGGTCCGGAGTTCGCCTCCGTCACGAGGGACCGGCGTCGGCGTCAGCCGGTCTCCGAGCCCGAACGCGGCCCAGATCGCCCATACCGCGCCGAGAGAACTGATCGCCCAGCCGGCGCTGACTACCCATGTCGGCGTGGGCCACGAAGACCCCTGCGGTGTCATAACGAGCGCCAGGATCAGGATCGCCTGGACCCCCACGAGCAGCCATCCCGTCAGCCCGCGTCGCATCGTTCGCCCTTGTCGTCCGGCTCGCGAAGGTAACGCCAACAGCCAGGGGGGAGACATCGAAACCCGAACCGATCCACTCGTGCTCATCGGTCCTGATGGTTCGGGTCCTTCGGCCCCCCTGGTGTTGGAGTGGGTGCCGTAGATTCCAACCATGGTTGGAACATTGCGCGCGGAGGTCACCACGGTGGCTGACCGCACCCCACAGGACGTTCGTCTGGAGTTGTTGAAGGCGGTCGCCGATCCGACGCGGCTGGCGGTGCTGGACAGTCTGGCCGCTGATGGTGCACGTTGCCACGGTGATCTGGAGGTGGAGCTCGGGGTGCCCGCGAACCGGTTGTCGTTCCACCTGAAGGTGTTGCGGGATGCCGGACTGGTGCGTGCGAACCGGCGGGGTCGGCGGGTGCGCTACTGCCTGGAGTTCGGTGCCATCGATGCGCTCCGTGCGGCGCTGCCGGCGCTGAGCTCGGTGGACAACCTCGATCCCGCCTGCACCGCCTGTGAACGTGACGACGCGGCAGGTGGGCGATGAGTGCCACCGAGCACCGTGGGCAGGAGCCGTCCGGGGGTGTTGAGGCGCGCGTGTCGAGCGACGGGGAGACGCTCGAGCGCGTGCCGTCGAGGGGCCGTGCGTTCCGCAGGTTGGGGTTGGGTCTGATCGCTGCCGGGGCCGCATGGGTGGTGCTGTATGTGGCCAACGAGCGGGTGTGGGATGTCGTGTTCTACGAGCTGGCCGGGCTCGATCCCGCGACCCGGCTCGGTAGCGCGGTCCACTTCTTCTTCTACGACACCGCCAAGATCATGCTGCTGATCGTGGGGTTGATCTTCGTGATCAGTCTGGCGCGTTCGTCGATCCCGCCCGAACGGGTCCGGGATCTGATCGTGGGTCGGCATGTCGCGGTCGGGTTCGGGTTGGCCGCGGTGTTCGGTGCGCTCACGCCGTTCTGTTCGTGCTCGTCGGTGCCGTTGTTCATCGGGTTCGTGGCCGCCGGGGTCCCGCTGGGGGTGACGTTGACGTTCTTGATCACCAGCCCGTTGATCAACCAGATCGGGGTCGTGATGCTGGCCGGCATGGTCGGCTGGGAGATCGCCGCGCTGTACGTGCTGACCGGCATGGCGATGGCGATCGTCGCCGGGGTGGTGCTGTCGCGGTGCAACCTCGAACGGTGGGTCGATCCGTTCGTGACCGACATCGCGGTCCCGGCCGGCATCGATGGCGGCAAGCCGACCCTTTCGGACCGGGTCGAGTTCGCCAAGGTCGAAACCATCGACATCGTGCGCAGCGTGTGGGTCTACGTGCTGGTCGGGATCGGGATCGGCGCCGGTATCCACGGCTGGGTCCCGGCGGACTTCTTCGCCACCACCGGCATCGCCGACAGCGTGTGGGCGGTCCCGGCCGCCACCCTGGCCGGTGTCCCCCTGTATGCCAACGTCGCCGGGGTCGTGCCGCTGATCGAAGCGGTCCACGCCAAAGGGCTCGGGCTCGGCACCGCGATGGCGTTCATGATGAGCATCGTCGCACTCTCGCTACCCGCCATGATCCTGCTCAAGCGGGTCATGCGCCTGCCGCTGCTGGCGATCTACGTCGCCACCGTGACCCTC
The DNA here is from genome assembly GCA_003558435.1 of Nitriliruptoraceae bacterium. Lineage (GTDB taxonomy): Bacteria > Actinomycetota > Nitriliruptoria > Nitriliruptorales > Nitriliruptoraceae > PWLR01. Next base: position 12,317 of record PWLR01000047.1, read on the forward strand.
GGGATCATCGGCATCGGCTTCATCTTCGACCTGATCACCTGACCCGACCAACCCACCCGCACATCCGACAACCACGTCAGGAACCATCATGGACATCAAGGTGCTCGGCCCCGGCTGCAACAACTGCGTGACCCTCGAAGCGCGCACACGCGACGCGCTCGACGACCTCGGCACCGACGCCACCATCGAGAAGGTCACCGACACCGCCCAGATCATGGGCTACGGCGTCATGGCCACCCCAGGACTCGTCATCGACGGCAACGTCGTGGTCTCCGGCCGGGTCCCCAGCGTCAAACAACTCACCAAATTGATGAAGGGCTGACCGAGGGAGACCCGCACTCCTCACATCGAACGGCTCGCGCTCGCGATCGTGGGCGGCTCGTGCGCGCTGTCGGCGATATGGGCACGTTCGGTGCCTGCCCCTGGAACCGACGGCACGTCTGGAGCGACTACCCGGATGGGCTCCTACCCGTTTCCCCCCGGAGTTGGTTGTGTCGGTGTTCGAACCACGTGACCGACGGCGCCTGTGGTCGCCGATCGGCGGCGGCATCGCGCTGTTGGGCATCGTGCTGCTCGCCACGGTGTTGATCGTGCTCGACGGCGACGATCCGGTCCCTGGGATCGTGCGTGATCCTGCACCGAGCGTCACCGGGCTCTCGTTCATCGAATCGAGCGGGTCCGAGGAGCGCGAGGACGCGACGTTGACCGCCCCGGACGGTGGCCTGTCGCTGGTCTACTTCGGGTTCCTGTCGTGCCCTGACGTGTGCCCGATGACCATGGCGGACATCGGTGTAGCGCGTCAGCGTCTTCCCGATGAGATCAACGACCGGATCGAGGTCGCCTACATCACCCTCGATCCGGACCGCGACGACGGTCCTCGGATGCTCGACTACCTCGATCACTTCTTCGATGACGGTTACCGGGCTCTACGCGCTCCCGACGATGCCAGTCTCCGCACGGCTGCGGAGCGGCTCGGGGTCACCTACGAGATCGAGCCCCATGAGCCCGATGACCGGGACTACGGCGTGACCCACTCCGCGATCACCTATCTCGTCGATGACGAAGGGACCGTGGTCCGCGAGCTGCCCTTCGGCGTGAGCGCCGAGGAGTTCGTCACCGCGATCGAAGCCAGCCTCCCGGACGCCTGAGCGTTCGGGTTCGACGGGCCGGGCTGTCCAGCCGGTCCCGAGCCTGAGAGGATCCACCGTGTCACCGACTCTTCTGCGGCGTGCCGCGCTCGTCACCTGCATCGCTCTCATCGTGACCGCCTGCGGCAGCAATGCCAGCGCTGAGGGGCTGTCGATCGAGGACCCGCGCGCTCGAAGCACCGCCCCGACCGCGGAGCGCGGGGCGGTCTACTTCGATCTGGTCAACAGCAGCGACGAGGATCGCTCGGTCGTGTCGGCGAGTGTCGGTGGGGATGTCGCCGGCGTGGTGGAGCTGCACGAGACCATCGCCGCCGAAGGCCACGGCGATGGCGACATGGATGACGGTGAGGGCGGCATGGACAGCATGGATGGCATGGCTGCCATGCAGATGCGCGAGGTCGCGCAGATCGATGCTGTGGCCGGGGAGACCGTCGCCCTCGAGCCGGGTGGTCTGCACGTCATGCTGTTCGAGCTCGCTGGCCCGCTCGAGGCTGGCGCGACCTTCGAGCTCACGCTGGCCTTCGACGACGGGAGCGAGGAGACGGTCAACGTCGAGGTCAGGGACGAGGTGTGAGCCTGCCACTTGTGGCGGTGGTCGAGGTCACCCGCAGCGCGGCGACCACCGCATCGACGCTCTCCGGCGGGGCGGCCGCCGTGGCGTTCGCAGCCCTCGGGGCCCTGGCGTTCGCCGCGCTTCGTGGACCGCACGACGACCCGTGGTCCGACAGGATCGTCGGTATCGCGGCGGCGGTCGTGCTGCTGGCTACAGCCGTCGAACTGGGCACCTATCTCGTCGAGCAGGTGCGTTTGACTGCGGACACGGTCTTTGCCGTAGCGAGTTCCACCCGGTCGCTGGTCGTAGTGGCACGGGTGATCGCCATCGGGGCTCTGCTGGTGGTCCGACGGGGCCGCCGGAGCATCGGGGCTGAGGGCGGGGGCGCCTGGTGTGCTGTCCTGGTGGGCATCACCATCGCCGCGGTGGCGACCGCGGTGATGGACCCCGTTGGTGCCGCCGTCTGGCGCAGCGTGGTCGCTGTGGTCGTCGGTGCGGTGGGCGTGGAGCTCACCCTCCGGTTTCGCTCGGCGCACCGTGCGTTACCGGGCCTGATGGGTGGGGTTGCGGCCGTCGCCGCCGTGATGGTCGTGCTGCCCGGTGGCGTCGGGGATGGCTGGTCCGGAAGGGTGGCTACCGAGGTCGGGACCTTCGAGGTCGCGGTCCTGCCGGCGGCGCCCGACGCCTCGAACGAGGTTCACGTCATCGGCCAGCCCGGCCCGGATGGGCGACTTCCGGATCTCACCGCGGCGACCCTGGCAGGGGCAGGCCTCCAGGGACCTGACGCCGCCATCCCTTCGGGCGAGCCGTTCGAGCTGTTCCTGGTCTCCCCTGATCATGCCATCGCCTACGGTCTCGAGATCGACGGTGACGGCCCGTGGGTCGTCCATCTCGGGCTGCGGACCGCTGATGGTGACGCCGATGTGAGGTTGGAGGTCGAACGCCCATGAGCGACGACGCGACACCGGAGCAGGCGCGCGAGGCGGGCGACCGATCGTCGGCCAAGCTCCTGTGGACGGCGACCGCTGCGCTGCTGGTCGTCGTGGCGCTGCTGGTCATGGTGTTGCTACGGGGGGGGACCGAGCATCTGATCGAGGTGCCGGCCGGTTATGGGGCCGAGCTCGAGGCAGACCCGATGACCGAGCCATTGCTGCCCGAGGTGTTCACCGTGTCGGTTGGCGACACCCTGAGAATCGTCAACGACGACGAAGTGGTCCACCAGATCGGTCCGTACACCGTGGGGCCGGGCGACACCATCGAGCAGACCTTCACCTCGCCCGGCCGGATCGAGGGGATCTGCACCTTCCACCCGGAGGGCGAGGTCGCCATCCTGATCCGCTGACCATGATGGTGGGCCCAGGCCATCCCGAGCCGCCACGCAGAGAGAGTGCCGAGCTCGTGGTCCTCGATCGCATCGACAGCCCCTGACCCGGGTCTTGCGTCGCTCGGATGCGTTGATGAGGCGAGCACTCGTACGGGCTCTGTGGGCCAGACCGGTGTGTGGCCCGCGGGATGGCTGGAGGGGACCGCCCAGGAGCCGTGCTTCCAGTCCAGGAAGCCGATGGGCTCTTCCGGGGTCTCGGCGGTGACCCAGGGTTGGGCCACCAAGGCGAAGCGTGGCCACGAGGCGTACGCCCCGGTCGGTGGAGGGCCCGGTATTGTCCGAACAGGAATCGACTACGATCACGACCTCAGCAGGCGGCCAATGCGTGCAGGAGTACTTGGGCCCAGCAGAAGCGCCGTCAGCGGTTCGGGCCGAAGGTCCCGCCCACGACCGCGTCCGACCCTATTGTACGGACAGATTGTGGCCTAGTGTCGCGGTCAGGCGAGGTCGACTCATCGGGTGTCCACGATCGGTCGTCAAGGCCCTGGGGACGTCGCACGACCGACCGTCATCATCCGGATCCACGCCTCGAGAGCCCGGAAGCGGGCATCGGGGAGGAGCACACGCCCGTGGAAGCACTGGAGTTCGCTCGTCTGCAGTTCGGATCGACAACGATCTACCACTTCTTCTTCGTGCCCATCTCGATCGGGCTGGCCCCGCTGGTCGCGATCTTCCACACCCAGTACGTGCGCACGGGGCAGGAGCGCTACCGTCGTCTGGCGAAGTTCTGGGGCAAGATCTTCCTGATCCTGTTCGCCATGGGCATCGTCACCGGCATCGTGCAGGAGTTCCAGTTCGGGATGAACTGGTCGAGCTATTCGTGGTTCGTCGGTGACATCTTCGGTGCGCCGCTAGCGCTCGAGGGCCTGCTCGCCTTCTTCCTCGAGTCCACCTTCCTGGGCTTGTGGATCTTCGGTTGGGACCGCCTCTCACCGAAGCTGCACCTGGCCACGATCTGGCTGGTCGTGCTCGGGACCCACCTGTCGGCCTACTTCATCTTGGCGGCCAACTCCTGGATGCAGCACCCGGTCGGTTTCGTCATCGATCCGGAGACCGGCCAGGCCCGTCTCGACAGCTTCGTCGAGGTACTGACCAACCCCTATCTCGTCGGCCAGTTCACCCACACGATCTTCGCGGCATGGACCACCGGCGCCTTCGTGGTGCTCGGGGTCTCCGCGCTGTACCTGCTCAAGGGCCGCGACGTCGAGGTGTTCGCCCCGGCGGCGCGTACCGCGGTCGCCATCGCGGTGATCACCTCGATCGGGGTGGCCTTCGTCGGTCACGACCAGGCGCAACGCCTCGCCGAGGTCCAGCCGATGAAGATCGCCGCAGCGGAGGCACTGTGGGAGACCGAAGCGGGTGCGCCGCTGTCGCTGTTCGCCATCGGTGACGTCGAGAACCGGGAGAACATCGTCGACTTGGGTCTGCCGCGCGGCCTGTCGCTGCTGGCCACCAACACCCTCGATGCCGAGGTCGAGGGCATCAACGACATCCAGGCCCGCTACGAGGAAGAGTTCGGTCCCGGCAACTACATCCCGCCCGTAGGCGTGACCTACTGGGCCTTCCGCATCATGGTGGGCGCCGGGATGGTGATGATCGTCCTGGCACTGTTCGGGCTGCTCAGTTCGCTCCGGGGGCGCATCGCCGACACCGACCGTCGCTGGAACCGCTGGTGGCTCCGGGTGCTGCCCTACGCCGTCGCGCTGCCCTTCATCGCCAACACCGCTGGTTGGGTGCTGACCGAGATGGGCCGTCAACCCTGGGTGGTCTACGGCGTGCTCCGTACCGAGGACGGGATATCCCAGTCGGTGTCGCGCTGGGAGGTCATCTTCCCCCTGTCCGGCTTCACCCTGGTCTATGGCGTGCTCATGGTGGTCACGATCGGGTTGATCAAACGCCAGATCGACAAGGGCGCCGTCGAGGAGACCGGCGAGGACGTCGATGACGAGCACCGCACCTTCTCGCCGCTCGGCGGCGGGTATTGAAGCGCGCCCCGAGCTGTGCTCGACCGCCCTGCCCGCGCCAGATGCGCTAGGAGGATCCCACGATGGACTGGTTCAACCTCGAGACGCTCTGGTTCGCGTTGATCGCCGTGCTGTTCATCGGCTACTTCGTGTTGGAAGGCTTCGACTTCGGTGTCGGCGTGCTCACCAAGGTGCTGGCCTCCGACAACACCGACCGTCGGGTGATGATCAACACCATCGGTCCCGTCTGGGACGGCAACGAGGTGTGGCTCATCACGGCTGGCGGCGCGATGTTCGCCGCCTTCCCTCTGTGGTACGCCACGGTGTTCTCCAGCTTCTACCTGCCGTTGTTCTTCATCCTGATCGGGTTGATCGTCCGCGGGGTGGCGTTCGAGTTCCGGGGCAAGCGCACCGAGGATCGGTGGCGATGGTGGTGGGACCAGGCGATCTTCTGGGGGTCGCTGCTGCCCGCCGTGCTGTGGGGCGTGGCCTTCGCCAACTTCGTGCAGGGGGTCCCGGTCGAGGAGAACGGACTGTTCGTCGGCACGGTGTTGGACCTGCTCTCGCCCTACGCCCTGCTCGGCGGGGTGGCGTCGCTCATCATGTTCACCCTCCACGGAGCGGTCTACCTCGCGCTCAAGACCGAGGACGGTGGTGAGATCCAGCAGCGCGCGCAGAAGTTGGCCCAGTGGCTCTCGCCGGTGGTGCTGGTCGGGGTCATCGCCTTCCTCGGCTGGACCTACCTCAATGCGCTGGGGCTCGGCGACACCGGCGTGGTGCCCGGGATCATCCCGGTCGCCGCCATGGGCGCGGCGCTGGCGGTGCCGATCCTGATCCGTGAGCGGCTGCACGGCTGGGCGTTCGTCGCCACCACGACGATGATCGCCCTGGTGGTACTCACCCTGTTCCTGAACCTCTACCCGCGCCTGCTGGTGTCCTCCATCGATCCGGCCTTCGACATCACCATCGCCAACGCCAGGGCCAGCGACCTCACGTTGACCATCATGAGCTGGTCGGCGCTGGTGTTCCTGCCGATCGTGCTCGTCTACCAGTCCTGGAGTTACTGGGTCTTCCGCCACCGGATCAGTCGCGAGTCCGTCGAGGCGCCCTCGGAGACACCGTTGCAGGTCGTGGACCGCCGGCTCGCCCAGCGACAGGCGGCGCGGAAGGACGCACGTGGCGACCGGGACGGCGGGCCGGCTCCGGTCGCGTGACAGCGCTCGCCGCACCGTCGGCCGCGAGCGGCGCACAGCTCGCCAGCGCGGTCCCCGACCACCGCATCGGCGACAAGGCCACCCGTCCTCCCGTCGATCCCCGCCTGCTGCGTTTCGACCCGGCAGTGCCACGACTGCTGGCCGTCGGAGCGGTGCTCGCGCTGGTGACCGCTGTTGCCCTCATCGTGCAGGCCACCGCGCTCGGCAGGATCGTTGCGCGCACGTTCCTCCACGGCGCGAGCCTCCCCGATCACACCACCTCCTTCGCGTGGCTGATCGGCGCGGTGATCGTGCGTGCGGGCGCGACCTGGCTCACCCAACTCCTCGCCCAGCGCACCTCTGCGCAGGTCAAGTCGGGTCTCCGCCGGGCCGTGGTCGCCCGCCAGGCGCGTCGTCCCCCGGGGGATGCGCATCAGGACACCGGCGCCCTGGCTGCCGCACTCACCGACGGCATCGACGCATTGGACGGCACCTTCGGCGGCTACCTCCCCGCGCTGCTGGCCGGGGTTATCGTGCCGGCCACCATCGTGGTGTACGTCGTGACGATCGACGTCACCTCGGCGCTGGTGCTGCTCGTCACGCTGCCGCTGATCCCGCTGTTCATGGTGCTCATCGGGCTGGCGTCCCGGGCCGCGACGCGGAAACGGTTCGCGGCGTTGACCGCCCTGTCGAGTCAGCTGCTCATGGTGTTGCAGGGGCTGACCGTCGTTCGCGTCACCCGCTCGTCCACCCGGGTGGGCGAAGCGGTCCGGGCCGCCGCGGAGCGGCTCCGGACCACGACCCTGGAGACGCTCCGGGTCGCGTTCATCTCGGCGCTGGCCCTGGAGATGCTGGCGGCGCTCGGGGTCGCCACCGTGGCCGTGATCGCCGGGGTACGCCTGGCGGAGGGCACCGGTATCGGCTTCGAGGCCGTGCTGATCGCCCTGCTGCTCGCACCCGAGGCCTTCTGGCCACTCCGACAGGTCGGGCAGCAGTTCCACGCCAACGAGGACGGTGCTGCGGCTGCTGACCGACTGCTCGACCTGCTCGGAGACGGCGACGAGGTGGCAGGAGCCGGAAGCGACGTCGTACTCGCGGCGACACACCACCATCCCCCGGATCCGGCACGGGTCACGATCCAGCTCGATGCGGTCACGGTCTCCTATCCCGGACGCGACACGCCTGCCCTCGACGCGGTGGACCTGACCATCACCCCGGGGGAGCGGCTCGGGGTGGTCGGGGTCTCGGGCGCGGGGAAGTCGACCCTGGCGGCGATCCTGCTCGGGCTGCGCGAACCGGACGCTGGCCGCGTCTACCTGGGTGGTGACACGTCCGTGCAGGTCCCGGTCGACGATCGTGCCTGGCATGCCCGCTGCGCCTGGGTGCCCCAGTCACCGGCCCAGCTGCGTGGGACCGTGCGTGAGGTCGTGCGCCTCGGCGTCACGCCCGAACCCGACGAGGTCGCCGTCCAGGACGCGTTGCAGGCCGTCGGGCTGGCCGCCGAGATCGCTGCGCTCCCGGACGGTCTCGACACCGTGATCGGTGTCGGCGGCCGAGGGCTGTCGACGGGGCAGCGGCGCCGGCTCGCGATCGCCCGGGCGCTGTTGCGACCTGCGGGGCTC
>PWLR01000028.1 GCA_003558435.1 Nitriliruptoraceae bacterium
CCGCCACAGCCGTCGCAACCGCCAGGTCGCCGAACGGTTGCAGAGCGCGGGACTGGCGACCCTGCTGATGGATCTGTTGAGCTCACGGGAGGAAGCGATCGACACCCGTACCCGGGAGCTGCGGTTCGACATCCCGCTGCTCGCGGATCGTGTGGTGGCCGCGATCGACCGCCTCGATGAGGACCCGAGCACCGCTGCGCTACCGATCGGGCTGTTCGGTGCCAGCACCGGCGCCGCTGCAGCTCTGGTCGCGGCGGCACGTCGCCCCGAGCAGGTTGGCGCCGTGGTGTCCCGGGGAGGTCGCCCGGACCTGGCCGGGGACGCGCTCGAGGAGGTGCGCGCGCCGACCCTGCTGATCGTCGGTGGTCAGGATCATCCGGTGATCGGGATGAACGAGGACGCGATGCACCAGATGTCCGCGCCGGTGGAACTCGAGATCGTGCCCGGTGCCACCCACCTGTTCGAGGAGCCCGGCGCACTGGAGCGCGTGGCGGAGCACACGATCGCTCACCTACTGGCTGTGTTGTCGTGAGGTGCCGTGTGAGGCCTTGAGGTGGACGGTTCGTCGTCGCCGGACACCGGACGGGTGGTCTGCCGTGGCCGTCGAGTTGGCTCTGGCGCATGAGCTGCGAGGGAGAAGGTGCCCGTCCGGACCCGCAAGCAGCCCTGCGACGGGGCAGGGTCGAGGTCGACCACTTCGAACGGAGCGTTCATGTCCGCGCAGTCGACCGGCACGGCGATGCCGATCCACCTCAGCGTCGACGACTATCGATGGGTGGGTCCCGACGACCTCGGTGCCACGGGCTTGCGGGCGCGTGAGGCGGTCGGGCCGTTCGCCTCCATCCTGGCCTTGGGGCCGCTCGTGGTCGTGCACGATCGGCATTTCGCCCCGCGATCGCGGAGCGATCGACAGGCCCATCGCGGCATGGAGCACCTCTTCTACGTGTTGGAGGGGACGCTGCGACACACGGACTCCGTGGCCCGGATGAGCGGCACGTTGCACGAGGGCGACCTGGGCGTCCTGACCGAGGGACGCGAAGGGATGGGTCACGTCGAGCACAACGAGGACGACGTCCCGGCGCGTGTCTACGTCCTGGCCTACCCGGCCGATCCGATGCCGGACGAAGCCACGTTCCGGGTGCTGCCCGGGGCGGAGATGTCGCGGATCGATCCGCACGAGAACGTCACGAGCAAGGTCCTGGTCCAGCGCCAGCGCTCACGGGTGCATGGACAGCTCCATGAGTTCGCCGATACGCGCATGGAGCCTGGCGGGGCGCTGCTGATCGTGCTCGATCCCGGCCAAGCGGGGTTGCTGTTCTGCCTCGAGGGGCGGTTCCAGGTGACCACGGAGTCGGCGGGTCCCACCACGCTGATCGGCGTGGACGACACCGTGATGTTCGCCCCGGCCCCCGAGACCCGACGCCTCGTCGTCGATGCACAGGCGCCCGGGCGGCTGCTCCACGCGGTCACGGGCACCGGGTTCGGCTTCCGCCGGCAGGACGAGGGGGACTGAGCGACGAGGCCCGGGGCCGGTCCTGGTCCATCGTCCGGTCGGATCCGGCCGTGGGGCCCCGGCCAAGCGAGCTCGACATGTCCAGCTCCAACCGCTCCGGCGACGGGTCGAGCTCGGGACAGCCCCACCTGGAGCCCGGCGAGTACGGACGGCGGTGTGCAGTTGGCTGACGGTGTCCACGGCGCTTTCGGTGAGACCCACGTCATCGCGGTCACCGTCGGGTGAGGCTCGCGTTGCTGGCCGCGCGTTCCCGGCATACCCTCCGGCACGCTCCTGGAGGGTTCGCCTAGTCAGGCCTATGGCGCACGGCTGGAATCCGTGTTGAGCTTCACCGCTCTCGGGGGTTCGAATCCCCCACCCTCCGCTCCAGAAACACCCGCTCACCAGCGGAAACGCCCCCGGCGCCGTGCCGGGGGCGTTCGCGTATCTGGACGCCGAAACGTCGATTGGTCACAGATTGGTCACAGGATCGGTCGAGAGCGTGGATGTGGCTGGGATCGAGGCGTCCATTTGTGTCCGAGCGCCTGCGACCGTCAGCCCTCGCGCACGGTGTCATCCTCCGGCGGACGTTGCTGCTCTGGTGGCTGACGGCGAGTCCGCGTTCGCTTGCCTCGTTGCGAGGGGAAGCGTGTTCCGGGGCTGTAGGTCACGCGTGGGGCCACGCTGCGTTTCGGAGGTCTTGGCCAGCAGGCCGCGCTCGACCAGGTCAGCCAGCAAGCGGGAAGTCGCGGGGGTGATAGCCCCCGACCTCGTTGGGGAACACGAGGTCGGGGGTCCTGCCACGTGCCTCCCAGTACCCGGCGTCGTTCGTCCTGACGTACATGATGTTCGGCGAGGATGGCCACGAGCGCGACGGGCAGGGGGACCAGGCGTCGTGACCGGCGTGACTTCGACGGTTTCCGATGAGCTTCGAGCCGGCTTTGGTGATGGTCTGGCGGATCTCGAGCGTTCCGGCGCTCAGGTCGGTGGCGGACCAGGTTGCGCCGACGGCTTCGCCACGTCGGATGCCGGTGATCGCGATCGTGGCGAACAGCGCGTGCCAGTCCAGGTCGTCGTTGAAGACATACGCGAGGAAGTCCGCCACCTCCACCGGCGTCCAGGTCGGCTGCTCGGTATCTCGGGCCTTGGGCTTGACGGCACGGTCGGCCGGGTTGTGCGGAAGCACCCCATCCATAACGGCATCGCGCAGGATGCGGTGCGCGAGCCCGTGGACGTTCGCGATGGTCTTGGTCGCGAGGTGTTCCAGCAGCCGAGCAGGGACTGCGCCGATCACATCCTGCGCGCCGAGCTCGAACCGCAACGGCTGGTGGGGTGTCCGAGAGGAACTCCTCGACCTCGGAGGTCATCACCCCTCTGCACCGAACCGTTCATCACGGCCGCACCCCACCACCGACTCCCGAGCTCGCCCGCCGCCGGTAGAGCACCGGCCGGCGCACATCGTACAGACGTCGATTCCCCGTATCGGCGTTCCCGACCTGAGCAGGAGCCGCGCCCAACAGCGGCCATGAGTGATCCCCCAGTGCGGTCCTTCGGGTGTGTTCTCAGGTGGTCGGCGCAACACCTCCCGGAAGCGTGGATGATCCGCGCAGACGACAAGGGGAGGCTATGCGCCATGGATGGTTGGATCACAAGCAGGTGTGGGCGCAGTCGCACCTGACCAACCTGCTCACCGACGGACGGCAGGTGTTGGTCGCCGACTTCGGTTTGGCGAGCGCTCGGGACTTCGCGCTGGACGCCGGTGAGCGGCGCTTCCTCTACCGGCACCGTCTCCACGACCCGGCCTACACGGTCACGAAGTCCGTGAACTTCCTGGTCACCGAACTCACGGGCCTCACCGATCCCCGGGCACGCGACGCCTACATCGCGGGATACGCATCGGGCCGGTCGCCCGGTGGCCTGCTACCCACTGTCGGGGCCATCGTGCGCCGTTACGCGCCCGTCGCGAAGATCATCAACGCGGTGTAATGGCAGCTGTTCACCGAGCGCCGAGACATCGACTTCCCGACCACGGCACTACAGCGAGCCAGCGGCCGGTGCGCTCTGTCGCGTTGACCGTCCCAGCCCGATCGAGGTTCTCGCACGGATCCGGTGCCTCAACCGCCGAGCCGCTATGCACTGTCAGCGACTACCAACGATCCGCCCGTCCGCCTTCATCGACACGGTCCCTGCGGAGGAGCCTTGGAGGCGGGTCGCCCTTGCTCGATCAGGAGTGGCCCATCGTGTCCGCGCGTCACCGACACTCACACCGTCCTGCCTCGAGGCTGCCGACGCCTTCCACCAGGCCCGTACAGCCATCGAGGGTCTCGGTATGGCGATCACCCGAGTGCGTGACGAGTGCGAGGCTCGGGGCAGCGAGTGCTACGTGGTCGATGAGGACGACAGCGACATCGCGCGGACCGTCATCCACACCGCCGATCAGTGGCTGACAGCCCGGGCAACTTCGCATCCAGCCGGCTGAACGTCCGACCGACAAATGCCGCGGGGTGGCAGCCGATGCCTGCCGAACGGCATGGACTCCCTTGTGCGAGATCGTCCACTGCTTCGTGGGAGCCGCGTCCCCCCATAGCGGCGGTCCGCGGGTCAGTTGCCGTGGCCCTGTCGGCGAGCGCCGGCGACCACCAGCCACCGAGCACCGACAGGGACCCCCGCCAGCAGCGGCACCGCGACGGCCAACGGTGCTGCCACAACGATCAGCAGCACCCCGACGGCCGCAGCCACAACCGCGGCGGTTGCAACAGTGGCGCCGATGGCGCGATGGCTGCCGATCCGCAGCCCGACGCCGATGCCGACCAACCCACCGACGATCATGCCGCCACCGACCATGACCAGCAGCACGACCAGACCGATCGCGAGATTCGCCGCTCCCAGGTTGGGATCACCCTCCACCTCCAGCCGCGACAGCAAGAGCCAACCGATCAACGCGCCGACAGCCGCGCCTGTCAACCCACCGACCGTTCCGGCGAGATAGCCGCTCTCGACCGGCATCGGCACTGCCCTCGATCCTGGCACCACCCCTCCGAACGATCGAACACGCGACGACGTCACGCTTGGCAGATCAGCGCATGCCATCGAAGCACAACACCGGCGAGATGGGCAGGCAACTCCCCAACGCGCAACATGCAGCCGCCGTGGCCCTGGATCTGCCCCGACTTCGTTTGATCGCGGTCCTTCGGGTGCGGTCCGCACTACCTGCGACTACAGGGCCCGGGGGCGCTCCTATGGGTTTGAGTTGAACGGATGGTCGCAGCAGCTCGCTGTTCGGTGGATGCCCGCTCGCCGCGTGGTCCATCGCGATGGTCATGCCTGGGTCTTCGGGGTCGGCAGCCGCGGACTCGACTGGGCAGGGCCTGCGAGCGGGCCGGCACCTCCGACGCCCCAGTGCGCCACGATCATGCCAGCTGGCAGCAGCCGTGCCGGAACCTGCTTCCCTGGTCAGCTCTGATGCGGTCCGGAACACGCCGGCGGGGGTGTTGCCCACGGCGCAGATTGCGATGAGGACGATCACGCTCCGCCACCAGTCGTAGCTGCCGGACCGTTGCGCCGGTAGGTAGGCTGCGTGAGGCTCGCGAGGAGGTCCGTGGTGGGCTCTGCCAGGGGCGGCGGGCAGGGGTACCGGCAGTCCCTTGGCTGGGTGCAGCGGGCGGGAGCGCGAGTCCGATCAGCCGCGTTGGGTCTGGTCGGCTGGACTCGCCCAGCGCTTGGCGCCGCGACGAGTAGCGCGCGTGCGGGGCCCGGCGTGAGTCGCATGGCGAGCCGACACCAGCCTGTGGTGGCCCTCGCGACGCGCTGGCGCGAGGCCGGACGAGCCCGTGTGGACGAGCCCGCCGCCGATCGGCGGACCGGCAGGCCACCCAACCGCCACGCGCGGGCTCTGATCGTTGCGACCCTCGTCATCGCCATCGCACTGCTGACTGGCTGCGATCGGCAGGAACGCATTTTGACCGGCGAGCCGTTCCGTCTGGTCGAGCCCGACAACGCCGAACTGCTCGACGAGGTGGTCGATGACGGCGAATCGCTGATCAAGGACGGCGAGCGCTCCGTACTGCGGATCTTCGTCCCCCGCCCGCCCGCGGAGCCGACTGATGTGGTCGATGTGCTCGTCGCCGAGGCCGAGCGGACGGGTTGGGAGGTGGTCGACCGGTCGCCCTTGCGCGCCGTCGCGCGTAAGGAAGTGGAGGGCCGCCAGTGGACGGCCTCGGTGTCGGTCGAGGGCGACCGCGTGCGCCAACTCCTCGCGGGCCGGTAGCAAACGCGTTGACAGGGAGCCCTCCCATGACTGGAGTGTTCCGGGGCTGGTCGAGGGAAGCTGGCCATGGGGGCGAGGCCGTAGGGGTGGGGCATGGGTGGACCCCGTCACCCCCGGGCCCGGTCGTCCCCGGGCCGGAGGCTTGCGACCCCGCACTGGTGCCGCCGAGAAACCCTTCACGGACCTCGCCGGCAGCACCCACGCCGACGCGACCGCCTGCATCGTGTGGTCCCGGCTCACGAACGGGACCACCCCGACCACCTTCGACCCGGGGCCCCGTCACCCGTCACCAGCTCGCCTCGTTCGTCGCACGCCTGCTGGAGACCGCCGGCATGGTGCTCCCCGCACCCTCCGACCAGGGCTTCGGTGACGTCGCAGGCAGCGTCCACGCCGACCGGATCGACCAGCTGGCGCAGCTCGGCGTCGTTCGCGAGCACGACGCGTCGACCTTCGGACCCCACGCGGAGGTCGGTCGTGACCAGATGACGTCGATCCTGCTGCGTGCGTACGAGACGCTCCACGGTGCGCCGCTGCCGCACGAGCCGTCCCGGTTCGTCGACGTGGCAGGCAACACCCACCTGGTGAACATCGAGAAGGCCGCAGCGGCCGGGTTCACCCAGAGCAGGACCGCCACGACATACGCTCCCGACCAGCCCGTGCGACGTGATCAGCTGGGTTCGTTCCTGGCGCGGATGCTGCAGCTGGCGACCGCCGACGGCCACCTCGCGCCGCCGACGTCCTGACCGTGGAGGCGACCCTGGAGCTCCGACGAGCCGCCGAGCGGCTGCACGCCCCATCGATTGTCCGGCGGTCATCGGTGGCGTTGCTGCTGCTCGGTCTCGTCGGGTGCGCGAGCCCGGATCCGGCCGCGGTCGCCGACCGCTTCGACTGGCCCGACCGGTGGGACCTGGTCCTCGAGACCGAAGACCGGGACCGCTCCTGCGGCGAGGTCCTCTGCCCGACGGTGATCCGCTACTACCGCGCCGCCGACGAGCCGGCGCAGGTGTGCGAGGACGCCGCCGCGGCGCTCGGAACCGACACGTCCGTCCACGCGCGCGGCTGCACCCTCGACCGCTGCGTCGACGACGTCTTCGTGACGGTCTCGGTGTCCGACGAGGGCCAGCGCGTGCACGAGGGGGTCGAGGACCGGATCGTCGAGGCGCCGACGAGCGGCGCGGCAGTGGCGGTCCGGGCCAGGGTCGGTTGCTGAAGGGCGGTGCGCTGCCCGCGGTACGCGGTGCACGCCCGGTCGCGGCGACGTCGAGGGAACCGATGACGACGCCCTTCTCGACCTCGATCGTTCGTCGTCCAGGTCGCCGTGTCGTCGAGCGGGACCGGGATCACGAACTTGCCGGTCTCCGCGGGTTCGGTCTCGCCGGGACCGACACGGCGTGCCGCCTCTCGATGTCGACGTCGCGTGGGGCCGCGCGCCGCGTCGGGTGACGCCTGCGAGTTCGTGGACGGTCACCGGGAGCAGGGCATCGAGGATCGAGGTCACGGTCCGTGTCGACGGTGTCTCGGCGGAGGTCGTCGTCCGCGATCATGGCTCAGGTGGAACCAGGCGAGGCCGGCGCGATCTTCGAGAAGTTCCACCGGGGCGAGACGGGCACGACGGGGGCCGGGCTGAGGCTGTTCATCTCCCACGGGCGCACGCGCACACGGGGGCGACCGGACCGGTCCAGGCTGCCGATCGCGCCGGCAGCGAGTTCCACCTCGCCCTCCCGCTCAACACCGAACGCTGACCCTGAGATCGCGACCAGGCGGGCCCCGACCCTGTTCGCCGGCGGCGCGTAGGCTTCGGCTCGTGCGGGCAGGCCATAACCGCCTGAGCGCGGGGCCTCATCTGCCAGTTCCGGGAACGGGCACGGACACATTTCCGCTTCGGTCCTCGCGGTGCCGTTCACACGGTCAGCGCCGACCTTGCACATCGGGCTGGTCGGCTCGAGGTTCACGCGGGTTCGACTACTTGGAACTCGGCACAGAGCGTCACGGCTGATGCTGCTGTGCAGACGCGGAAATGGCCTGCCTCGGTGTCGTCGGGGATGTGGATGATGTGCGGCTGGTCACTGTCGAAAGCTGGTCCGCCCCATTCGACTCCTTGGTCTTCGAACTCCTCAGCGGTCCAGATGTTCACCATGTCGGGTGCGTCCGGGTCGCTGCTCACGGCCCATTCGAAGTCCCATCCGTCGGGAGACTGTTGGTCGATGACGAATCCTGGTCCGCGTGTGTCCCGCTTCGGGAACGTGACGTCGATGGTCCCACCTGGCGGGGCGACGGAGGGTTCCGTTCGCATCCGGTCGCTCCTGGCGGGCGTTTCTCGTTGCGTGACCGGGATGGTCTCGCCGGACTCGGCATCGATGAGGGGCCGCTCTCCGAGCGGGTCTTGGAGGTTGCCCCGGACCTCATCGAGACAGTCGTCACTGGCGCCGCTGACGACCACGGTGGTGACGACCTTGACGCGTACCTCTTCGTCGGTTTCGGCCAGTTCGTCCACGACCGGGTCGCCGTTGCAGGACGGCACGGAAAGGTCGATGCTGGTCGCGTCGGTCAGGACAGCTTCCCAGCCAGCCAGTGACACTGGACCGCGTTCTGTTCTCGGACCGCCCATTGCTGCGCAGGCGGTCAGTAGCAGCGCTGCCCCCAGAAGTGCGGCGGTCGTTCCCCGTCGAACCTTCATAGAGTCCCTCTGGCGTCTCTAGTGGTGTGACGTCGTGGGACCGTTGCGGGTTCCATGACGTTTATCCAGGTACATGAAGAACGGTCGACCGGTGGGAAGCGACGTCCATGCTGGACGGCTTGCACACGGATCTCAGAACCTCATCCCGACCGACAACGCACCGGCATGCGGCCGACGCTTCGAGCGGTCGACCCCGCTACTGCGCACCGTGCGGGGTCGACACCACACGGGCGATCTCGTTACCACACCGCCGATCTCGCTCGCGAGCCGGTAGGGATGCAGCCTCCCAACGAGACCATCCCCCACCGCCCATCGTCACGGATGATCCCCCATGTGTGAACGTCGTCGTCGTTCACCCGGTACTCGAAGTCGATGACGGTCTCGCCGCGGTCGACGCGTCGGTAGTCGGCCGGATCATCGGGCGGCTCGACCTCCTGGGACTGGTGGGCGACCGCTTCGGCCAACGCCGCCTCGGGCGTGGCGAAGGTGGGCTCGAGGGGGAAGTCCGCGTCGAAGCAGTCGAGTTCGACGCCAGCGTCGCGGTGTCTGACGATGTCGATCGCCGCTCCGGAGACGAGGTCGGTCACGGTCCGGTCGTCGAGTGGCCGGTTGAGCGGGACCTCGACGACGTCAGCACAGGCGTCGTCCTCGCCGCTGACGACCACCGTTGTGACCACCCGGACGCGGACCTCGTTCGGTCTCGACCACGTCGAACCCTTCGCCAGCGTCCGGCGCCGGCTCAGACGCTGCACCACATCCGGCAAGGAACAGACCCGCTGCCGCGAGGGCGGTCATCGACGTTCTGATCATGCCGTTCTCCGTAGTCGGTCATGTCGTATGACGCCGGAAGGGCCGCGTCAGTTCCAAGTCGCTCAGGCAACTCATGGCAGACGGTCGACGGAGCGCTTCCCTGCGTCACGGCGAGTACCCGAACGGTCCCAACCGTCGGACTCGACACGCACACCTCAGTAGGGGGGCGCGAGGTCGGTGAACATCGGGAAGTGCTTGCTGTTGCGGGTCCACAACGGCGCGCCCGCATCCTCGTCGGTGCCGATGACGTGGGCGGTCGCCGCGACGACGTAGCCCATCGGGTCGATCCCCGTGTGGGACCGGGCGTAGCGGTTCGCGAACATGCCGGCGCCCTCAGCGATGAGGTCGTCGACTGCGATCCAATCGATGCCGTCCAGCAGCCGACGTGTTGGTGTTCCTCGTCGGGACGCATGCCAGCCAGGACCTCGACCTTGACCACGACCGAGGCGGCCAGGTCGTGCCCGGCCTGAACAGCGGTGCTCACGGCGTCGAGCGCAGCCGGGTTGCCCCGCAACAGGTCGATGACCACGGAGGTGTCCAGCAGAACCGTCACCCGTTGGCGTCGGCGAGACGCTCCTCGCGACCCATCGTGGCGTAGGACGTGTCGACAGCCCGACGCACCAGTTCAGAGAGCCCGAGGCCGGTTTGCTCGGATTCGGCACGCAATCTGGCGTACTGCTTGTCGGTCAACGTGATCTGGGTGCGATGGCTCATGGTGAGGGAAGGTTGCATCGCGGCGGTCCACCCGTCACCGGTCGCCACGGCGAGGTGTGAACAGCGCCGCCTCGAGATGTGAACGCTCCGTTCTAGCGTCCGGGAACCCGCCCGCACGGCGCCCGGGTAGCCAGCACAACGACTCGCGGTCAGCCCGCCACCGAAACACCCGCTGAACTGCGGAAACGCCCCGGCCACGACGGTCGGGGTGTTCGCGCGTCGGGAGCCCCTTCGCCCGGGACCGGTCTCAGATCGGTCACAGGGTTCGCCAGCGGGGCTGTTCGTGCATCTGGAGCTATGGCATCGGGTTCACGGCCACGCGCGCTGGAGCCCACCTCGTTGGACCCTGACGATGAACGGTCCAGGCGGTCGGGCGTACCGGACGATGGCCCGGTGGTCCGTGCTCGTCGAGGTAGATGATGTGCTCGAGGTAGTCGCTGGGGTCGGCCCCAACGCCCCTGATCCAAGCATCAGCGCAGACTCCCGGCGATTGCGGAGGAAGGCGCGCGAGCGATCGGTCGCCTGCCCGACGTCACGCTGGCGCTCGAGGTCGCGATCGATGCTGGGTGAGACGCGTGAGCAGGGCGCGTGGATGTGGGCGGTCGTGGAGTCGCGGAGCCAACGGTCACCACCTCCCAGATCTCGCCGGACTCCAGCAGCAACGTGGCAGCCGTCACCGTGATGGGGCCGGGTCCGTGCCGGCGGGGTTGCCGGTTTCGTCGTGTCCGCCGGCCAAGAGGCGGCGGACAGCTGCTCGCGACAGCAGGAGGGTGACGACGAGCAGGGTGACCGAGGCGAAGCCGCCGAGCCTGACCGCGTCCCCGAAGACGAGGTTCACGAGCTCGAGGACGACGATCTTGCTCCCCGCGGCGGTCGCCCACAGCAGCAGCCCCGCGGTGAGTTTCGCGCGGAAGGTCATCGCGCGACGGAACCGCGTCATGGCCCTGGCCTTCACGACGAGGACCAGTTCGAGGGAGAGCTTGAGCAGGACCGCGGTCAGCAGCGAGAGCGTGAAGCTCTCGCTGATGACGGCGGGCAGGTACTCGATCGCCAGGTTGAGTACCGCGACGTAGACGAACACGTCGACGACATCCTCCGGCTGCACCTGGAGGGACCGCAGCGCGAAGCCCGAGCCCTGACCGGCTGATGCTGACGGATGCTCACGTCGGTTTGTACGCACGACGAAGTATGCCCACAAGGATCGCTGTCCCGTGCCGATCACGGACGGGTCGCTGCGATCGGCTGGTCGCGCCGCCGGACCGGGCGGTCGAGGCCGACGCCGCGACCTCGATCGGTGGGAAGATCGAGCCCGGGGCCCCTGACGTGATCCGGTCGGGGTCGAACTCGAAGCGCCCCCGATACGCGTGAGACGGGGTGATCAGGTGCTCAGGGTGCGGCCTACCGGCAGGTTCATGGGGCTCACCGTCGCGCTCGAGGAGCTCTCGGGGTTCTGGCTGACGGCGAGTATCGACCGGCCTGTGCGGTGCAGCCGGATCGCGGCCGGTCCGATGATCGTGTCGTGGATGGGGACCACGAGCAGGTCGCCCGGGCGGGTGGCGGTGGCCGCCCATTCCTCGAGATCCTGGTTGCCGTGGTGGTGCTCGGTGTTCGGTGGGATGGCGAGACCGGCAGCCGCCAGGACGGGCGGCGTGACGGGGCCCATGATCAGCGCCTCGGGTCGTTGGCGGGCCAGCGTCGAGGCGAGGTGGCACGCCAAAGCCGTGGTGGGCAGCTTGCCGGGGGCGAGCTCACGAGCGGACGCGTAGAGGACCACCCGCCGGTGGCCGGTGTGCGGGTGCAGCGCCGCGATCGCGACCGGCACGGCGGTGGCCGCGATGATCTCGCTGTAGGTCGCGCCGACCATCCGCGCCCGCAGGTCGGTGCGGCCGGGCCATGCCAGCAGCAGCAGTGAGGCGTCGATCTCGATGGCCGTCTGGTTCAGTCCGGTGGCGACCGACCGGTTGACCCGCAGCATCGTCTCCGCGTCGCCACCGAGCTCGCGCAGCACCCGGTCGACCTCGGCCCGCTTCGTCCTGCCGGTGAGGACGTCGTCACCCTGCACCGAGGTGACCGACACCAGGGGCTGGACGAACCCGCCGGCCGGTTCGGCGAGGTCTTGGCCGAGCCGCAACACCTCTGCGAGTCCGTCGAGTTCGCCCAGGACCGGTACCAGGATCGTCTCGCCCGCCCGCCGGCGTTCAGCCACGGGCGGGGGGATCTGACGGGCGAAGCGGTTGGTGCCGATCGAGGTCACGACCAGGCTCACCGCGACCACGACCATCACGGCGTTGACCACGTCGCTGCCGTACAGCCCGATGTTGTAGCCGATCACGGTGGCGGCCAGCGTGGCGGCCGCCTGGGCGACCGACATCGAGAACAACAGCCCGATCTCCACGGGGACGAGACCGAAGATCCGTCCGGTGAGCCATGCCGCGATCGCCTTGCCGACGATGAGCGCCGTAACGAACCCGAGTGCCAGGCGGATCGTCGACCACACGAACATCACCCCCGGGTCGAACAGCAGCCCGACCGACACGAGGAAGGTCGGGATGAAGAACGCGTTGCCGAAGAAGTCGGTCACGGCCATCAACGGACTGGCATTGGGCACGAGACGGTTCAGCCCGACCCCGACGAAGAACGCGCCGATCAGGGGCTCGACCCCGACCAGCTCGGCGACCACGGCCGACGATGTCAGGCTGATGAACACCAGGATGTAGCGCAGGGTGCGTTCCTGGCCGAGCCCGGTGAAGAACCACCGTGCGACCGCCGGGACCACCACGAAGCAGTAGACGCCCAGCACGACGAACCCCAACGCGATGTCGAACACCAGACGGGCGCCGGCCGCGTCGCCGGTCTCCGCGCCCACGATCAGCGCGAGCACCACCAGCGAGATGCCGTCGGTGATCGCGCTGGCCCCCACGATCGCCGCCACGGGCCGGGACGTCGTGAGCCCGAACCTCGCCACCGTCGGATACGCGATCAGGGTGAACGACGCCCAGAACGAACCGATCAACACCGCCGGCCGCGGGTCGATGCCGAGCAGCAGCGCCGCACCGAAGCCGATCGCCATCGGGATCAGGGCCGTGAGCAGGCCGAACCCGGCGGAGATGACGCGGTAGCGGACGAAGGTCTCGAGGTCGAGCTGCAGCCCGGCGAGGAAGATCAGGTACAGCACCCCGATGCTGCCGACCGCCTGGAGGCCGGCGAAGCGCGGCAACACCGCGAGCATGTTCGGCCCGATGACGGCGCCGAACACCAGCAATCCCAACAGTCCCGGCAGCCGCAGACGCTCGGCGACCAGCGGCCCGAACACGATCACGAGTCCGACGACGGTGAACCCGAATGCCGGGCTCAACTGCACCGCTGCCCAGTTCATCGCGGGCCCAGATCGTTCGACCCGGCTCGGGAGTCGGCGGTCACGACCTCGCCGCTCGCGGGCTCACCGAGGCGGTCTCGGACGACGGCTCGTCATCAACACGCCGATCGCGATACCGGTGGCGAGCAGCGCGAGAGAGGCGAGCCACTGCGGGCCGGTGACCTGGAAGCCGAGCAGCTGCAGGGAGGTGTCGTCACGGTTCTGCAGGATGAAGAGCAACCCGAGCGCCGCCAAGGCGACCGCAACGACGCGGCGCGGGGTGATCAGGCCATCCCAACGGGAACGGCGGGTGTCGACGGGATCGACGCTCATGGTGACCTCGGGGTGGCTCGGAGGGCCTTCAGTATGCAACCGGGGAGCGAGCTCCAACTCACCCCGACCGGGTGAGGTCGGCCGCCTCGGGCACCCCGCGTTCCTCCTCCACCGACGATCACGCGTTGGGGGGCCGCGGAACGGTTCTGAGGTGTTGCGGAGCGGGTCCGGACGCCTCGACACCGGTTGGCGCCAGGGGTCAGCCACCTCCTGCGCTGCTCGGTCGGAACAGGACGTGGAAGCTGACCACCAGCACCCACGCGGGGAAGATCAGGGTCACCCACAGGCTCAGGTTGACGATCACCAGCATCCCCAGTGCGAGCAGGTAGGTCGCAACCACCAGCCAGCGCGGCATCAGCCCCGTCCGGAGCCAGACCGTCCCGAGCGACAGCATGAACACGCCCCCCATCCGCAGCGCGTACACGTTGCTGATCTGGAATATCACTCCACGCCCGAACGCCGCGAGTCCACGCTCCGCATCCTCGGCCAGCTCCGCACTCGCGGTCGCCAGCAGCCCACCGGCGATGGCCGTCGAGGCGAACACCATCGCGACGAACAGGAGCCCGCTCCCGAGCGTGACGGTCGAGAAGAACCGATCCTCGTGTTCTCCGAGCCGATCCCGGACCACGCCGATGAACCACAGGAACGCGATCCCCGCCGCCCTCGGTGTGCGCAGCCCGCGGTACGCCCGCCCACGGTGCTCCTGCATCGATCACCTCCCGGATGCCGGCGCTTCCGAGGGGCTCCCCTGCCCTGTGAGGGGTTGCACGTCCGGCGCCGTGTCGGAGCTCTCCGGGCGGGCCGACGCGAGCCGTGCCGCGACGGGGAGACTCACCACCAGCCCGACCAGCAGGATCCCGCTGAGCGCCGCCAGGATCTCCGGATCGCTGTCGAAGGCGATGGCGACCGCGGCGAAGGCCGGGCCCGCGTTCCGGAGCGGGGCGATGCCGCCCATCGTCGTCCGAAGGACCGCGGAGCCCGATGCCAGCAGCCCTCCGGCGAGGGCGGCCAGGACGGTGAAGGTGCCGGCCGCCAGCAGGGTCCGGCTGCCCAGGAGCGACACGATCTGCTCCCACGAGCTGCCCAGACCCAACACCAGGACCGCGACGAAGGACAGCGAGGACACCCGCTGCGTGGACGCCTCCCAGCGGGTGGCCGTGTCCGAGCTCCAGTGCCGCAACGCGAGCCCCACGGCGAAGGGCACCAGTTGCAGGATCGCGACGCTGCGGACCAGGTCGCCGACCGGCAGGGCGAGGTCGCCACCGACGCCGGCCCACCCGATCAGCACGTTGGCCGTGAACGGGAAGCTCACCGAGCCGACGGCGGCGAGGACCACCTGGAGCGTCGACCCGGTGATGACGTCGCCACGCTGGATCATCGCGACCTTCGCCCCGAAGGGGGCGCCCGGGGAGGAGGCGACCAGGATCAGCGCGATCGTCGCCGCCGTGCTCAGGCCGAACAGCCAGGCGACACCCCACCCGAGCAGGGGGACGACGACGAGGTTGGCTGCCAGCACCAGGGCGAGGAGCGACCCTCTGCGCAGGACGGCGACCAGGTCCGCGATCCGGGTCCCGAGCCCGGCGGCGAGCATCGTCGAGGTGATGAAGGCGACGAGCGCGACGTTGAAGGCCGCGGTCACGAGATCCATGGGTACGCCTCACTTCCCAGCGACTGGCGGCCGGGGAGCCGACCTGCGTCCCAGGTGTACGGCGACCGGGACCGGCGACGAACCACCCCGAACGGGTGAACCCGTACCACCCCCCGGAGAGCCATCCTCGCTCCGCCGGACCGCGAGGCGGCCGGTGCTCGCCTCAGCGAGCGTCGTGCGTCCGTGGACGCGTCGACGCTGCCGTCGTCTGCCCCGAGGATCCCGCCAGGTCGCGTCATCCCTCTGATCCTTCCGGAGGGGGCGTTCGTGGGGGTCCTGCCGGGTCGCCGGGACCGCTCGGTCGACCGCTGGCAGGCGAGGCGCCGAAGTGGGATAGTGAGAGAGGCGCCGGTTGAAGCCGGGACGGACTGGTCTCGCCGTCGGCCGCCCTGCGAAGGCTCGAGATGTCGTTCGTGCTCGATGACCGTGTGCCGGCTGCGTCGACGCGGCTGCGACCACCCTCCACGTCCCCGACCGAGCTGCCCCGTGAGCGGTTGGTTCGCTGGCTGGATCGCGACCCCACGCCCGTCACGCTCGTCTGCGGGCACGCCGGGGCCGGCAAGACATCGTTGCTCGCGGCCTGGGCGACGGCTTCGACCCGGGCCGGTCGGCTCGTGGCCTGGTACGCCCTCGACGGGTTCGATGACGACCCCGTGCTGCTTTGGAACGGCATCCTCGCTGCTCTACGCGCCACCGGCGGGTTCCCCCCGACCTCCGCGCTGCACGACCTCGTCGCGTCCAAGCACCAGGTGGCAGGCGCGTTCGTCGACGTGGTGCTCGAGGCGGTCGAGGCGATCGACACACCGGTCTCGCTGGTCCTCGACGACGTCCATCTCCTCACGACCCCGGCAGCGGTCGACACGGTGGCGCAGCTGGCCCGGCGGAGCTCCGCGGCGTTCCAGCTCGTCCTTGCCAGCCGAAGCGACCCGCCGATCGGTCTGGCACGGCTTCGACTGGAGGGTCGGTTCCGTGAACAGCGCAGCGAGGACCTGGCGTTCACCGAGGAGGAGACGACGGCCTACCTCGATAGCCGAGGGTTCGACCTGTCGTCCTCGAGCGTCCGGACCCTGCAGGCGCGGACCGAGGGCTGGGTGGCAGGGGTGCGGATCGCCGCGCTCGCGATCGCCGGCAGTGCGGACCGCGGCCGTCTGATCGAACGGTTCGGAGGTGACGACCATGCGGTGGCGGACTACCTGGTGACCGAGGTGCTCGACGGCCTCGCCGAGGATCGGCGCCGTTTCCTGCTCCGGACCAGCATCTGCTCGCTC
Organism: Nitriliruptoraceae bacterium; assembly: GCA_003558435.1. Taxonomy (GTDB): domain Bacteria; phylum Actinomycetota; class Nitriliruptoria; order Nitriliruptorales; family Nitriliruptoraceae; genus PWLR01. The sequence goes on from PWLR01000028.1 coordinate 16,565, forward strand.
CTACGGGTCGACCTCGCGCGTGAGCTCAGCGGGCGGGACGACGCGGGGGTGCTGCTCGACGAGTTGGAACGCGACCAGGTTCTGACGAGACGGCAGGGCCGGACCCGGGAGGTCTACCGCTACCACGAGTTGTTCCGGACCTACCTGCTCGCGGAGCTGCGACGGACCGAGCCAGCCGTCGAGCAGGGCCTCCACCGGCTGGCCGCGGCCTGGCACGCAGGGCACGGCGAGCCCCTCCAGGCCATCGAGCACCTGATCCGTGGCGGGCACCTCGCCGATCTCGCCGACCTGGTCGGTGCCGATGCCATCGGCGCACTCCTCGACGGGCACGCAGAGGCACTGGATAGCTTGCTCGTCACCGTCCCACCGATGGGTCGATCGGTCCCGGCGGTCGCGCTGCTGGGTGCCGCGACGGCGCTGGAACGGGGTGACCCCGATGCCGCGGACCGTTGGCTGTCCGGCGTCGATGTCGCCGGGGTCGTCGCGGACGATCCGTTGCTCGGAGCGTTGGGCGCCACGGTGGGGGTGTGGCGCGCTCGTGCGACCGACCGCGTGGAGGATGCGCTGGCGCGGATGGAGTCGACCTCGGCTGCCGGCACCGGCGTCGAGGAGTACGACCTCCTCGCGCTCCACGAGCGCGGGATCGCCCGGCTCTACGTCGGCCGGTACGACGAGGGCATCGACGACCTGGGTCGCGCCGCAGCGCTCGCGCGGTTGACCGGCCGGGATGTGCTGCAGCTGTCGTGCTTGTCGTTCCTGGCGGGCGCGATCGCCTGTCGGAGCCAGCTCGTCACGATGCGGGGGCCGGCGGAGGCCGCCGTCGAGCTTGCGACACGGCGCGGTTGGGCGGGGTCGCAGGCGGTCGCCCATGCCCACATGCTGATCGGGTGGTCCGCCTACCTGCAGGCCGACCGGGACCTCGCGGCGGAACACACCCGGCTGGCGATGACGTCGCTCGGGAAGCTGGTCGATCCGGACGTGGAGCTCGCTGTCCGCAGCCTCGACCTGGTCGTCGGCTCGGAGGGCGGGGTCACCTTCGAGTCCTTGCGGGCCTACCGTGGCGCCTTCGAACGGCTCGCCGGCGCGCAGATGGCCCCGGCCCTCCTGGCCTACGCGGCCCCCCTCGTGCTGCGCATCGGCCTCGACGTCGGTGAGCGGGCCTGGGCGCAGGCGGTGGCCGAACAGGTCTGCGCCGTGTCTCCCGACCCCGGCGAGCCTGCACTGCTGCGGGCGATGATCCTGCACGACGCGGGCCGGGTCGATGCGGCCAGGGCCACGCTGGCCCCGGTCGTGCGTGCGTCGGCGAGCTGCCACGTGCTCACGACCGCCGTGTGGGCTCGGCTCCTCGCCGCGGACATCGAGCTCCGCCGGGGTGCCGCGACCCGGGCACATGAGCTGGTCACGGCGGCGGTCGATCTGGCCTCGGAGGAGGAGGTCGTCCGGCCGTTCCTGCTGTTCCCCTCGGTTCTCGAGTTGCTGGCCGTGGGGCGAGGACGTTTCGGCCGGCAGGACGGGTTCGTCGACCGGATCCTCGGAGCGGTGCCGCCGCCCACCGACACCGGGTACGAGGCCGACCGCTTGACGCCCAGTGAGCTGGCGGTGCTGCGGGAACTGCCGTCGCTGCTGTCGTTGCGGGAGATCGGCGAGGCACGGTCGGTATCGGTCAACACCGTCAAGACGCACCTACGGTCGATCTACCGGAAGTTGGGGGTCGAGGGGCGTCGCGAGGCGGTCGAGGCCGGTCGCCGTCGCGGGCTGCTGTAGGCGGGTCACGCGGGGACGGGAGGTTCGGGTTCGGGGATCCTGGTGTCCATGGTGACGGGTCGGGGCCGTCCGCTGATCGCGGTCGTGATGCCGCCCAGGATCAGCTCGATGCCGAGGACCGTGCCGAGGAACCAGAGCGCTGAAACGGGCCACTGGTTGAGCACCATCAACCCGAGCAGGAGCGTCACCGCGCCGCTGAGGAGCAGCAGCACCCGAGGGGCGCCGGGTTGGAAGGCGGCGACGATCCGCACGATGCCGCCCACGAGCAGCAGCGAGCCAGCCAGGAGCGTCAGGGTGAGCAGCCCCACACCGGGGTTGCGGACGAAGCCGAGGCCGACCAGGAACAGCAGGGCTCCGATGGCGAGGTCCCACCGTCGGCCAGGATCCTTCCACCCGACGAGGGCGCTGACCGCGAGCGCGACGCCGCCGAGCAGGATGGTCCAGCCGAGGAAGAGCACCGAGATGGCGCCGGCCACCGCGACGTGGCCGAGGGCGACGACGCCCGCGACGATGGACAGGATGCCGAGGACGATGTCCCAGCCGGTGCGGCGTCGTTCGAAGGGCTTCGGTTCGGCCACGGTCGTTCCTTCGTGTGTCGGGGCCCGGGATGACAGCGTGCAGCCAGGATCGACCGGGTGCGTCACCCCAGCGGGGTGAGCGTCGCCGGGTTGCCACCCTTCCTGGCCCTCCCGGGCGGCGGGACGGTCAGGGGGTGACGATGTCGAACCAGAACGGGAACTGGTCCAGGTGATCGAACACCCCCAGCAACGTCGAGGCATCGCCCTCGATGGTCAGACCCTCGCCGACGGTCAGGGCGGCGGCCGGGTCGTCCATCGCGAGGAGGTCGTCGAGTCGCACGCGGGTGGTCGTGACGGTGGCGTCTGCCGCCACCTCCTCGTCGTCGGCGAGCGCCCGGTGGTGGAGGACACCGTTGGAGAGCTCGAGCAGGTGGCGCTCGTCGACGTCGGTGAGCACGATCGACACCGTGCCGGCCAGGTCGACCGCCTCGGGGTGCTTCAGGCGGATCGCGAGGTAGTCGAGGATGAGGTCGGTGGGCATCGCCGCGATGATGTCGGGCGAGCTCGTGGTCGGCGTGGGCAGAACCAGGACCCCGTCGCGGAGTTCCTTGGCGCCGGTGAGGTAGAAGTTGCGCCACGGTCCGGATTCGGCTTGGTAGCCGAGCTGGGTGAACGCGTCGGCCAGGAGGTTGCGGGCCGCCTGGTTCCCGGGATCGGCGAACACGACGTGCTTGACGACCTCCGCGACCCACCGGTCGTCCCCGGCCTTGTGGTCGAGGCGAGCACGTTCCAGGATCGCTTCGGCCCCGCCCATGTAGGCAACGTAACGGCGGGCCGCTTCGACCGGTGGATGGGGGTGGAGGTTCGCCGGGTTGCCGTCGAAGAACCCGAGGTAGCGCTGGTAGACGGCCTTGACGTTGTGGTTGACCGAGCCGTAGTAGCCGCGCGACGACCAGGTGTGGGCGAGCGCCGGCGGGAGCTCGACCTGCTCGGCGATCTCCGCCATGGTCTCGCCGTGGTTGGCCAGCCGCAGGGTCTCGTCGTGCAGGTAGCGGTAGGTGTC
>PWLR01000221.1 GCA_003558435.1 Nitriliruptoraceae bacterium
CACGTTGGCGAACGCGCGCGCTCTGAGACGGAGATCAACGAGGGCGTCGTCTCCCTCGGCAGCGCCGCGGTACAACTCGCTGCCGAACGGCGGCGGATACAGGGGACGACCGCGCTGGTGGTCGGCGCCGGGGAGATGGGGACGCTGGCAGCACGAGCGTTCGCCAGCGAAGACGTGGCGCGGGGGATCGTCGCGAACCGACGGGCCGTGATCAGCCCGCAGAGAGCCGATCAGCTGTCGCTGTCGTCCTGCGGCTCCTCGAGCGGGTCGGCTTCCTCGTCCTCGAGCAGCTCGTCGTCGCCGTCGGCGTCCTCGACGTCTTCGGCGTCGACGTCGTCGAAGCCCTCGTCGAGCGGGGCCTCGTCGGTCGGGGTGTCCGGGGTGTCCTGGTCGACGTAGCCGAGCATCTCGTTCGGGAACGGCGCGAGCGTGCGCTCCGGGCCGATGCCGTGGGTGCCGAAGTGGTCGAGCACGAAGCCGTAGGCCACGTCCTCGTCCCACTCGTCACAGTCCATCGCCGTGCCCCAGGCACGGAAGGCGAAGGGCTTGCCGGAGTCGATGCCCGGGTCCTCGTAGGGCGAGGTCATGATGCCCACCCCGGTCTCCGGGCGGGGACTGAACCCGTTGTCGTTGAGCTGCTCGGCCCAGGACCCCATCTCCGAGGTGGTGGCACCGTCGACCTCGTCCGGGTCGTACCAGACGATGATCGTCCCGTGCTCCAGGTTGTGGGTCGACGAGACCTCGTCGATCTGGTTGCTCGCCGAGGGGGTGACCGGGTGCACACCCGTCGTGTGCGGACCGGAGTGCGTCGGACGCGTGTCGGTGTAGACCGCTTCCGGGTTCACGCCCGAGCTGTTCTCGAAGTGGGAGCGGTCCTCCAGCGGCTCTTGCTCGGCGAGCACCTCGCACCCGGCGGCGAGCCGCGCGTCCTCGACCTGCGTGGAGATCAGCTCGATCCGGTCGTCGATCGCTTCCGGTCCGCCCGTCAGGGCCTGCAGCAGCACCGCGCCGACCACCGCGACGATCGCGAAGGTCACCACACCGTTGCGCAGGTTGCCGGTCTTCTTCTTCTTGGCGGCCTCCGCTTCCTTGGCCTTGCGCTCCGCGCGGGCGTTCTCGCGGCGCTCTTTGTTCGTCAGCCGTTCTTGTTCGGCCACGGGAGGACACCTTCGTGCAGAGGGAGGGGGACGAACGGCAGAGGGTACCCACCCGGGCCTCGGGTCCGCATCAGCTGGACGTGGTCACCGTGCTCGTTCTGCACGCCGGGCCGCCCGGCGCCAGCCACGACCGGCTACCGCTCGATCAGGAGTTCGTCGACGTCGATCGTCGGGCGCGGCCCGGGACCGTCCCCCGCCGGCCACCCGATCGCCACCGCACCCATCGGTTGCCAGCTCTCCGGCAGCTCCAACACCTCCCGCACGGTCCCGGGGCAGAACGCCGTCGAACTGATCCAGGCCGCGCCGAGCCCGTAGCCGGCGAGCACGATCTGCAGGTTCTGCAGCGCCGCACCACCCGAGAGCAGGAACAGGTCGCGTTCGCCGGTCGTGCGCCGGGCGTCCGGGTAGGGGTGCGCCGCCTCCAGCGTCACGAACGGCACGAGCAGTTCCGGCGCCACCCGCAGGATCGCATCCGACCGCGCGATCCGCCGGTCGATGCTCGCCGCGTCGGTACCGTCACCGGCCAGGTCGTCACGCCAACGCGCCGTCATGGCGTCCAACAACCGCTCCCGGGTCCCCGAGGTGACGCGCACGAACCGCCACGGTCGCGTGTGGTGGGGCGCGGGCGCGGTGGCCGCGGCGGCGACCGCCGCGCGGAGCGGTCCGGAGGGCACGGGCCGGTCCGGGTCGAACGCCCGGATGGTCCGTCGCCCGGCGACCGCGCGTTGGGGGGCGGTGGCGCCGCCCGAGGCGAACAGGTCCTCCTCCAGCGGGCGGATCAGGTCGGCCCCCCGGCCGGGCGCGGCGGCGGGCGCGTGCACCAGACCCCGGATGAGCACGAACGGGGTGCCGCTGGCCTTGTCCCGCACCAGGTCGGCCGCCCCGGCGAGCTCGTCGGCGATCGCGGCCTCGGTGACCTCCAGCGCACGGCCGTCGAGGTCGGCGGTGCCGCGCTCGTCGCGGATCGCGGGCGTCCCGGCGACGCCCAGTGCCACCTCGGTCTGGCCGAGCCGCCACGGCCGACCGAAGGTGTCGGTGATCACGATGCCGGGATCGACGCCGCACCGCTCGCGCACCGCCACCCGCAGCGCCTCCGCGGACGCGTCGGGGTCGTGGGGGAGCAGCAGGGCGAGCCCGTCCGCGACGTTGGAGGCGTCGATGCCACCGTTGGCCGCGACGAACCCGTGGTGGGTGCGCGTGACCAACACGTAGGGGGCCTCCGCCACGATCGCGGCGGCGTGCTCCGCGGCCAGGGCCCGCCGGGCCTGCCGCGGGTCCGTGCCGGCATCTGCGGGGCTCGGGGCGCCGACCTCGGCGCTCTCGCGGTCGGCCGCACCGGGCGCGGGCAACGCGACCGTGGCGTCCTCGCTGAGGCTGACCACCTTGGAGGCCACGCACACCACGTCGCCGGGCACGATCCTCTCGCCGGCGGCCCCGATCGCTGCCAGGAGGTGGTCCGCCAGCACGTCACCGGCCCGGAACCGGTGTGCGGTCGGCAGCGGGATCACCGTGAGCCGGTCACTCACCCTGCCAACTCCGCGGCCAGCTCCAGGCACGTGCGGGCCAGGGAGGCTGCCACCTCGACGTCGTCCATCATGGTGTCGGTGGCGACGCAGCGGATCCCGAGCGCGGCGATGGCGTCCACCGCGTCGGCGTCGGCGGTGTCGATGACGAACCCGTCGAGCACCTCCGGGCCGTAGTGGGCGGCGACGCCGGCGGCGGAGACCTCGGCGCCGACCGCGGGCAGCAGTTTGTGGGCCATGCCGCGCACGACCTGGCCGCCGATGATGGGGGAGACGCCGACCACGGGCACCGGGGTGGTGCGCAGGGCCTCGGCGATGCCGGGGATGGCCAGGATCGTGTCGATGGACACCACGGGGTTGGACGGGGCGATGATGATCGCGTCGGCATCGAGGAGCGCCTCGACGACCCCGGGGGCGGGGCGGGCGTCGGCCGCGCCGGCGAGGTGGACACCGGCCACCGGTGGGGCGCCGCGTTCCCCGACCCAGTACTCCTGGAAGTGCAGGTCCCGGCCGTCCTGGGTGACGATGCGGGTCTCGGCCCGGTCGTCGGTGGCGGGGATCAGCCGTACCTCGACCCCGAAGGCGCGGCGGACCTCCTCGGCGACCTGGGACAGCGACGCGCCCTGCCCCAGCCGCCAGCTGCGGTGGATGTGGACACCGAGGTCGCGGTCACCGAGGGTGAACCAGGGGTCGTGGCCGAAGCGTTCCAGCTCGGTGGCGACGACGTGGGACTCGTCGGCTCGGCCCCACTGCTGCTCGGGGTGCACGGTGCCCGACAGCCAGTAGGTGATGGAGTCGAGGTCGGGACACACCCGCAGACCGAAGCGCTCCAGGTCGTCGCCGACGTTGACGATCGCGACGACCTCGTCGGCCGGGACGATGGCGGTCAGTCCGCGCAGGAACCGGGCGGCGCCGACACCGCCGGCGAGTACGGCGTACATCCGGGCTCCTTGATCGCGTCCGGTTCGCGCGCCCGGCCCGGGCGGGGTCGGGCCGGGTCGGCCCGGGTCGGGTCGGGTCGGGTCGGGGGGAGGGTAGGCCGCGATGCCACGAGCTCGGGCGCGTCGCGCGTGCGGCCCCGGGTACGGCCTGGTCACGGGGGGTGGACACCCGGTGGGTACGGTGCGCCATCCTGGGCGAGGAGCCATGGTGAGTGGACCGGCGTACGAGGTGTTGGAGCGGTTGCGGCCGCGGGCGTTGCACCGCGCGGAGGAGGGTCGGACCCTCACCCGCGATGAGGCGGCGGGGCTGTTGACGGCGCGGGACGGGGACCTGGAGCGGCTGCTGGCGGTGGCCTCACGGGTGCGGGATGCGGCCCCGTGGTACGCCGTCGGTGGGTGGGGTCGTAGCCCGGAGGGCCGTCGGCGGGTGACCTACTCGCGGAAGGTGTTCGTGCCGTTGACCCACCTGTGTCGCGACACCTGTGGGTATTGCACGTTCGCGTGGCCGCCGAAGCGGGACATGCCGGCGTTCCTGTCGCCCGATCAGGTGGTGGACATCGCCCGTCGTGGGCAGGAGGCGGGTTGCAAGGAGGTGCTGTTCACCCTGGGCGACCAGCCGGAGTTGCGCTACCCGGCCGCGAAGGAGTGGTTGGAGGCGCGCGGGTATGCGACCACGCTGGAGTATCTGCGGGCGGTGTCGATCCAGGTCATCGAGGCGACCGGGATGCTGCCGCACCTGAACCCGGGGGTGATGGGTTGGGCGGATCTGGCGACGCTCAAGCAGGTGGCCCCGTCGATGGGGATCATGTTGGAGTCGACGTCCGAGCGGCTGCTCGCGAAGGGGGAGTCGCACTTCAACTCGCCGGATAAGGATCCGGCGGTGCGTCTGGCGACGTTGGAGGACGCGGGCCGGTTGTCGGTGCCGTTCACCAGTGGGTTGCTGCTGGGGATCGGGGAGAGCCTGCCCGAACGGATCGACACGTTGCTGGCGTTGCGGGAGGTGCACCGGCGCTACGGGCATCTGCAGGAGGTGATCGTCCAGAACTTCCGGGCCAAGCCCGACACCGCGATGAAGGACGCGCCGGAGCCGTCGTTCGAGGATCTGCTGGCGACGGTGGCCACGGCGCGTGTGCTGCTGGGTCCGACCGTGCACATCCAGGCGCCGCCGAACCTCTCGCCCGGGGTGTACGGCGACATCCTGCGTGCCGGCATCGACGACTGGGGCGGGGTGTCGCCGGTCACCCCGGATCACGTCAACCCGGAGGCGCCGTGGCCGCAGCTGGATGAGTTGGCGGCACGCTCCGCCGAGCACGGTTTCGAGCTGACCGAACGGTTGTGCGTCTACCCGGAGTACGCCGTGCAGCCCGACCCGTGGCTTGCGGGGCGGATGCGGGAACCGGTCGCGGCGCTGATGACCCCCGAGGGGCTCGCACGGCCCGGGGCGAGCCCGCAGGCGCGCACCTGGCAGGACCCCGAGGTGGTGTCGGTGGAGCTGACCTCGACGATGGCGGCGGTGATCGACGGCGATGAGGCCGGCGGCTCGGCGGCCGACGGGCGCAACGCCCGCTCTGCGCAGGCCGAGGACGACATGCACCGGGCCGTCTACGGCGACCTGCACGTGATCGCCGAAGGGGTGCTGGCCACCAACGCCCCGCGCGTGGAGGGCGCGGCACGCTCGAAGATCCGTCCCGAGGTGGCCGCCGCGCTGGCCAAGGCGCAGCGCGGCACCGTGCTGGATGATGCCGAGGCGTTGCTGTTGTTCGACACCACCGGGGTGGAGATCGACGCGCTGGCGGCCGCCGCGGACGAGGTGCGGTCGGCCGCGGTCGGGGACGAGGTCACCTACGTGATCAACCGCAACATCAACTTCACCAACGTGTGTTACACCGGCTGC
>PWLR01000008.1 GCA_003558435.1 Nitriliruptoraceae bacterium
CTAGACGGTGACGGTCATGAACCCGCTCCTGCGTCCCTGCTATGAGACGACCGCGGTTCGGCTAGCGTCATCCACCGGATCGAGGAGATGTGCCGGTGCCCCTTCACCAACGATTTCGTGACCTCGTCGGCTCTGTCAGCAGCAGATCATTCACGAGGAACAACTCTGCCAGCTTGCCGCCCGTTGATGCCTCGAGTGCCGCCGATGTCTCGTCACGCCAGGCTGCAGCGACCGAAGATGCTGGGAGCCGTGGCGACCCCCACAGCCCACTGACGAGCGGGTTGGATGATCTCGCGCTTGCCCAGGGACAAGAACTCCTTGGGCCTTGTCGCGACTGCAACGGTTACTGGACTCGAGAACTGGCGCGCGGTCAGAAGCCGCTGTCGTGTCCTGTCTGCAAACGCCTCGGCCCACCCGTCTGATATCAGCGGTGGGTCACGGGCCTCCGTTGCTTCGCCGCGTGCCTCGCGCTCGATCTCCCCTCGCCGCCACCGAACTGGTATGGAGGATCACCGTTGACCTGCTCGTCAACGGTGCTTTGGAACTCCCTGGTGTCCCACCCCAGCCTGACGGAGAGGGCTGGGAGGAGACGCGCGTTCGCCTGCGGCTACGACCCCTTGCGACTGATCGAGAGAGCCGGACGCAGGTAGTTCCCCGACACCCAACCGGTTACGCCTCACGTGTCGATGATCTCGTGCCAGGTCGTGCTGCCGACCTGCGACGGGTTCGCCCGAGTCTGCTCATGGCGACCCTATGGTGCCTGAGTTGGCCGCCGACCTTCCTTGTGGCACCGGCATGTGGCCTCGCTGGAGTCCTCGAGAAGGTCGGGCACGGATCGGGCTCGGCAAGCACCGGCCTCCTGTGGCTGTCTCACCTCAGGCTGACGGGGGTAGATACGGGTGGTCGCTCCACCCCGGCGATCGTACGAGCTCTACCATTCGCGTTTGCTTACGCCATGTGCGGCATGCTGCGTGGATCGAGGTCGAAGCAGAGGGTCTCGCGGACGGGGAAGCGCGGGCTCAGGAGTTGGTGGACGAGACCGAGAACGACGATCACGAGCGAAGAACCATGGTTCATACGGCTCCATGGGGATCGATCGGAAGGAACGTCGCCGGTCTGCTGCGCACCGTCTGTACGCCACGCACACGACAAAGGGCACCGCGGCTATGCCCAAGCACGAGTGGAACTGGGGAACGACAGCACCACCCCCCGGCCCGCTACCCCTAGCGTTAGTGGAGAGCCCTCGTTCGCCAACATCTCGCCCGCCTCACAGCGTTCGCTGGAATCCCGACCTCGACGGTACGGCCCGCCCAGACCAGGGTTGTAGGGCCGCGAATGGCACCTCCGGTGCTGAGAAGGCGTGTTGGAGCTGGCTCGGCCCATCCCCGGCCATTGGGCAAGTAGGATCGCGTCGGACGGAGAGCCGATCGACCGAGGGAATATGGCCGACCAGTCGCACATGACCGAGCTCGGGAGCAAAGCGCCGGACTTCTCACTACCCGAGGTCGAGACCGGCCGTGAGGTGTCGCTAGCCGATCTCGCGGACGCGCCCGTCATCGTGGTGGTGTTTCTGTGCCGCCACTGCCCGTATGTGAAGCACGTGCAAGAGGAGCTCGCGTCGCTCGCTCGCTCCTACAGCGATCGCGGTGTCGCCTTCGTCGGCGTGTCCTCCAACGATGCGACCGACTATCCCGACGACGGGCCCGAGTCCTTGGCGGAGCAGAAGCGTCAGGTCGGGTTCGACTTCCCCTACCTCTTCGACGAGTCGCAGGACGTGGCCCGCGCCTACCGGGCCGCATGCACACCCGACTTCTTCGTCTACGACGCCGACCGTGCGCTCGCCTACCGGGGGCGGATGGACGAGACCCGACCCGGCAAGGGCACCCCCGACGGCGCGGACCTGCGCGCCGCGCTCGAGGCTCTGCTGGCTGGGGGTCAACCCGACCAGCCCCAGTGGCCGTCGATAGGGTGCTCCATCAAGTTCCGCGCCTGACCCCACCTAATTCCGAGGTCGGAGATCGTCGACCTTGGCGGCGAGGTCCACTGGAGCAGTGACGCCCGGGGTGTGATCTATCCCGAGTGTGACTTCCGACGCCGGGGAGCTGCGACGCCGGCCGCCGCAGACCGAGTGCTGGTGTCGTTGTCGCGGACACGGCGCTGAAGACGCTGCAGGTGGTACGGCTATGTGGCTGACCACGGCCCTGGGTCCTCGGCGGCGAGATCGAGCTCGCCCTCGTCACCGAGGAGCTGTGCGATCTCGGCGCGCCGAGCCGTTCCAGCATCAGCGTCGCAGGAGTTGCGGTGGCGTCATTCGCCGTCGCCGCCGGCAACCGGGCTGCGGGCTTCGGCGGCGATGTCGCTCTGCACGATGCCGGCCGGCGCAGCGACGGGATCGAACGCTAGACGGATCGGTCGACGGCTGAGGACGTGGACGCCGGGTAGACGGGCCAGCAGCGCACGTGCGAACGAGGACCGGTGGGCCCGGAGCTCACGCAGGAGCCGCTCTTGTTCCATACGCAGCTGGGCATTATCGGTCTCCAACGCGCGTTTCTCGGCACGCTCATCGGTCGTCCGACTCTCGCGTTCGCCCTCGTCACGTTGACGCTGGCGAACCCATTAGGCCGACCTCGGGGCGCTCTCACGAAGCCGGTCGGTGCCTCCGGGCTTGGAAAGGGCCATTCGGGTACGTCGCCGGTGGCGAGGGGCTCTGTCGTCGCGGTGGAGGCCGGCGTAGCTTCGAATGTGCCCCCTCGAAGAGGAGCGCAGCGTGGGCTCGGCAAGGCGTGGCCTCGGGTTCGCGGTGATGGTGATGGTGCTGATCGCCGGGTTCGGAGTGTCCTCGCAGCTGCCCGCCGCCGTGGCCACGTCGGCCTGCCCCAGCGGTGTGGTGGCCCTGACCTTCGACGACGGGCCCAACGTCCACACCGCCGAGGTGCTCGATGTGCTGGCGGCGCACCGAGCGCCCGGGACGTTCTTCGTGATCGGCCAGAACGTCGAAAGGCGGCCCGAGCTTGTGCGCCGGGCCGCGGACGAGGGTCATGAGGTCGCCAACCACAGCTACACCCATCGCGACCTCGAGCTGCTCACCCACGAGGAGATCCGCTCGGAGGTGGCGCAGACCGACCGGGCGATCCGGGAAGCCGGCGTGGTCCCGCTCGCGCTGCTGCGTCCGCCGTTCGGCCACTGGGACGGACCGGGCGGTCTCGTGGCCACGGCAGCCGAGGCGGAGGGCTACCGGGTGGTGACCTGGACCTACAGCCCCACCGACTACCTCAACGACGCTGAGACCATCCGCACTCGCGTGCTGGCCAACCTGCACCCCGACGCGAATCTGCTGTTCCACGACGGGTCCTCGAACGCCCCCGAGCTGATCGCCGCGCTGCCAGACATCATCCAGGGTGCCCGGGACCAGGGCTACTGCCTCGGAGTCCTCGACCACCACGGCCGGGTCGTTGCCCGCCACCTCGAACGATTCGTGGACGTGCCGGCCGACTCGGTTCACGCCGCCGCCATCGAGCGGCTCGCGGCCGCCGGCATCACCCAGGGCTGCACCGAGGACCGCTACTGCCCAGGAGACCCGATAGCACGCGACCAGATGGCCTCCCTCCTCGCCCGCAGCCTGGACCTGCAAGCACAGCCGAGCCAACGGTTCGTCGACGTGCCGGTCGGGTCCGTGCACGCCGGCGCCATCGAGGCGCTCGCGGCCGTGGGGATAACCGAAGGCTGCACCCCTTATGAGTACTGCCCGCACAAGCCGGTTCGTCGCGACCAGATGGCCTCCTTCCTCGTGCGCGCCTTGGACCTGCCGATGCAACCCGGTCCCGGATTCACCGACGTGCGGGCCGGGTCGGTACACGCCGAAGCCATCGAGACACTGGCAGCCACAGGTATCACCAAAGGCTGCACCGTCGACCGCTACTGCCCCGAGCAAGAGATGCGTCGCGATCAGATGGCGTCCTTCCTGGTACGAGCACTGCTCGACCGGTGAACCGCACCTTGTGCTGATCGCGTTGGCCTTCGTCAACTGCCGTGGGCACATCCAAAACCTGCACGCCACTTCAGTGAGCGCGGGCGTGTCTACCCCCGGAGCCACGAGGTCGCCCCAATGGAGGGTTCCCTCGAAACTCTCGAGGCTCGGATCCAGCTGAGCGCCGGTTCTCCAGCGGATGCCACCCGGCGCGACAGGAGTGCGGTGCCTCCGAACGTCTTCCTCGTGGAGCTGTGGGTGCTGCTCGAGGATCGTGTCGGTCGGGGTGCCTGCCGCGACCATGCGCACGAGTATGGCTACGGGGAGGTCGGGTGGTCGGTTCTATCCACAGGCGCGATATCGACCTGCGCGCGGCCGGCGCCGGTTGGCAAGCTCTCGGGCAGCCGACCACCGAGGTGTCCACCATGTCGAACACGGAACTCGTCAAGATCCTCGTGCCCACCCTCGATGGCGTTGCTTGCCGCGGCGAAGGGGTGTGGGCTGAGCCGTGTGACCGGCCAGCCGGCCTCTACCGGGTCGCTTCGGTCACGTTCCTGACGGACGGCGTGAGTCTCGGGGACATGGTCCGCTGCGTTGTGGCTCGCGACGGCAGGCTCGTCGTCATCGAGGTCGTCGAGCGTTCGCCCCACGTGACCGTGGTGTTCGGCCTCCGTGATGTTGGACTGGGCGCCGCGGTCGTGAGGCGTCGGCTCGCTGAGCTCGACGCCGCGATCCGGGGCCGGCTGGGGTCGTCCATCCCGGCGGAGGGCGGTATGGGGCTCCTCGCCGTCTGCGTCCCACCTGGCCGGCTCGCCGACCTCCTCGAGACCGCGTTGGCCTCCTCGAGCTGCCGCGACCGCGATGATGAAGATCGGGTCCTCGGAGACTGGTTCTGGCACCTCGCTGCGCACCCGCTGTGGGCGACCCCCGAAACGCTCCGGGGGAGCGGGTCGCTACTCGACCGCGAACTCGACCCGCGCGCACCCTCCTGAGGTCCAACCGTCCAGGCCGAAACCACCGTTCGCGGCCTCAGGCCGCGATGCTGCGCAGACCTGCGACCGCCTCACGGTGGCGATCCCCCACCCGCCGATGCAGCGGTAGCCCCGGTCCCAGCGCCGTCGGTCGCCTCTGCCGCCAGGTGCTCACCGCTGCGCGCTCTCGCCCGCGCGCAACCTCACCGCTGCCCAGAACACGCTGACCGAACGGGACCGATAACCCATTCCGGCCGCGAGGAGCTGGCTCGGCGCGCCATCGGCTTGCATTGGCCCTCGCCCTCGCCTTCGGGTGACCGGTCGGACCAGTCCTCGGGCCAGGCCTAAGGCAACCGCTGCGGCATCTAGCCCCTCGACGAGGATGGTAGCGAAGCGCTACCATCCGGTTATGGCCGTGAACATGCACATCCGAGATCTGGACGAGCCCACGCATCGGGAGCTGGTCCGGCGGGCCGACGCTGCCGGGATGAGCCTGCGGTCCTACGTGGTCGAGGTCCTGCACCGCCACACGGCCCTCCCGACCCTGGAGGAGTGGCTCGACGAGGCGCGAGCAG
>PWLR01000120.1 GCA_003558435.1 Nitriliruptoraceae bacterium
CCCTCGGGCTCGACCACGTCCAGCACCCACCCGAGGAACGCACTCGCCTCCGTGGTGAGCCCGATCCGACGCAAGGCGTAGACGCTGAACGCCGCATCGCGGATCCAGGCGTAGCGGTAGTCCCAGTTGCGTTCGCCACCGATCTGCTCCGGCAGCGAAGAGGTCGGCGCGGCCACCATGGCGCCGTTGCCCCAGTGATCGAGCATCTTGAGCGTGAGCGCGGAGCGCCGCACGAGCGGCTCCTGGGGACCGTCGTAGTCGAAGCAACGGCTCCAGCGCCGCCACGCATCGATGGTGGCATCGACCGTTTCCCAGGGCGTGAACGGGTGGAACCGGTACGAGCCGCCGCCCCAGCCGAGCACCAGCGCGAACCGCTGCCCCTCGGCGAGCTCGACCTCGGCATCCGGACCATCGAGCTCGACGTCGCCCGCGACCTCGACCTGCAGATCGAGGTCCTCCCGCTGCGGGCAGCGCAGCCGCCACCCCCCCGACCGGGGTTCCACGCGCGCGCCTCCGCGGGGTGACACCTCGACGCGCAGCCGGACCCGGCCGCGGGTCACCTCGACGAGCCGGACCAGCTCCTGGCGGTCACATGCCACACCTTCGGCCAGGTCGGCGCCGCGTTGCACGGTCAGCGCGTCGGTGACCGCGACGGTGCCCCCGGGGGCATCCATCTCGGTGATCAACACCCCGGTGTCGGGGACGTAGCGCTGCCGCGAGGCCGTACGACCCACCGGGCTCAGGGCGAGGTGGCCACCGCGGTCGGGATCGAGCAGCGACGCGAACAGCGCCGGGCCGTCGAACCGCGGGGCGCACAACCAGCTCACGGTGCCGTCACGACCCACCAGGGCCGCGGTCGTCCCATCACCGATGAGACCGTGGTCCTCCAACGACAACTGACCATCGATGCGCTCGATCGGCCGCATCGGCGGATCCGGGTCCAACCCCACGTGCACTCCTCACGCCGCTCACGTACGCCACTCACGTATGCCGCTCGAAGCTAGGACTCGTGGCCGGTTCCGTGACGTCGGCCGGAGCCCACCTCACGGGCCTCGGCCACACCCAGCCGGGCAGGGACCGTGGTCACCCGCCGGGAACCGGTCCCCTGCGGTTATCCTCGATGCACGGGTACCGCGCTCCGCGGTGGCCGGAGCAGAATCGAGCGGACGTGGCCAGGTCGGGACCCCCCGCCCATGCATGGGACTGGTTCGCGCGTCAGCGGCTGCTGTGGCGCGAAGCGACGTCGAGGTTGGCGCGCTCGGACCTGCCCGCGGCGCACCGGTACGCATCGGTCGAGGCCCGCGCGGAGGCCGTCGCGCTGCTGCGCGCCGACTACCCGCGCGACGAGGCCGTGCGCGCCATCGTCGACCAGGTCGTGACCGACCTCGTGTTCCTCGGTCGCACGGACCGCGATTTCGCGCAGCTCGGGCTCCACAACCCTCCCCGCGGACTGCGGTGGTGGTGGTCGGCCCTGACCGGCGAGGACCCCGACGCATCGCCCCGCCCCGTCCGGGACCGCCCTGCGGGCCACGACCAACTGTCGTTGGACGACCTGGCCGCGGTGGACGCGCGATTGGCGATGGACCAGGTCCACGGGGGGTACGGCGACGAACCGGCACCATGACGGACATGACCGACACCCCACCCCCCGCCGAGCGACCCGAGCGATCGGGAAGCGCCGATCCCCGCGCCCTGCAGGCCGGTGACGTCTGGGCGACGCGCGACCGGTCCGACGGTTCGGACCCGCTTCCCGACCGCGGCTCGCTGCTGCAGTCGGCCCGGGACAACTCGTCGACGGTCGGCCTGCCCGTCGCACGTGCCGCGATCCGGCGTGTCCTGACCCGGCTGTTCGGTGCCCCCCCGTTCGACCCGGACACCGACCCGGGCGACCCCGGCCTGACCGGTCCCCACTCCGCATCGTGGCAGGTCATCGGCGAGCCGGCTGCCATCGCGGGTGGCCTACGCGGCCTGCTGGTCCAGGTCGCCCATCCGCTCGCGATGGCCGGGGTGCACGACCACTCGGCGTTCCGCGACGATCCACTCGGGCGCCTCCAACGCACCTCCGCCTACGTGACCACGACCACGTTCGGTTCGACCCGGGAGGCGCTCCAGGTGTCCCGGCGGGTCCGGGCGGTCCACCCGAAGGTCCACGGCACGGCCCCCGACGGTCGCAGCTACCGCGCCGACGATCCGCGTCTGCTGACCTGGGTGTCGATCGCGCTCACCTCGTCGTTCCTGGCAGGTCACCGGCTGTGGGCGCCCTACCCGCTCGACAACGACGACGATTTCGTGATCCAGCAGTCACGCATCGGCGCGCTGCTCGACCCGCGGGTCGACCTGCGGGAACTGCTGGAGGACGAGACCGCCCAGGCCGAACTGCGTGCCAACCGCATCCCGCTCCCGATGATCGACGAGGGGACGCTACCGACCACGGTCGCCGAACTCGATGCGGTCCTGGCCAGCTACCACCCGGAACTCGGCATCAACCACCAGGGACGCGAGGCGCTCGCCTTCCTGCGTCGTCCCCCGATCCCGTTCGTCGCCAAGGGCGGATACCGCTCGCTGCTGGCGGGTGCGCTCGGTTCCCTCGATCCGGTGATGCAACGCTCCCTCGAGATCACCTGGCCCTCCTCGGTCTCGCGCGCCGCCGTGGCCCAGGCAGGTGGCGCACTGTCGCTCATGCGGGTCGGCGTCGGCACCTCGCCGTCGAAGCGCGCGGCGGAGGCGAGGGCCACCGCGGCCTGACAGAGGGCTTCTCAGGGGGTCGGTGCGACAGCCTCTGCCGTCGTGCCTCGGCACGGTGAGTAGCCCCGACGAGACCGAGGTCGACGGGCTCAGGGGCATCTCGGCCGGGGCGGTGGCTCGAGTTCCACCGCCGAGACCTACAGCGACTTGCAGGGCGCTAGGCCATCGCCCACCACCGCGCCGGCGGGAACTGAACGACCCGCTGACCATGCGCAACCCAGCGGTGATGCTCGCCTCGGAGCCGATCCGTCACCGGCCACGGCGACCGACCCGGTCGCTCCGATGGCGCTCTGCGACGAGTTACTCTCCGCTTGTTCGCCTGTTCGGGCAGAGCGTGCCCACCTGCGACGCGGGGATCACCCTCCCTACAGGCACCAGAGCCCGACCGAACGCTCGCGGCCAGAACACGTCGACGTGCGCATCCGAAGCGGCTATGCCAGACAGGTGCGGCGATGAAGATCCGACTCATGCGCCCGAGCGACCTTGACGCGGTCGTCGCCCTGGTGGTGGCGCGGCAGGCCGATCCGGTGCACCACATCGGCTACCTCGATGCGGAGCCGCAGGCGGTTGCCAGCCAACTTGCGACGCTGGAGCCCGACGGTATCGGTGGACATCTGGTCGCCGTCGAGGAAGCCGATGATGGCGCCCTGCTCGGGTTCCTGGGGCTCGACTGGGACAACGAGCCGCCGCGAGTATGGTGGCACGGGCCTGTGATCGCGGACGTGAACCAGTGGGATGTGGTCGCCGACGCGCTCTACGTCGCCGGTCTCGCCCGGCTCCCGGCCACGGTCACCGAGCAGGAACTGTTCCACGACGCCCGCAGCGGGCTGCTCGCGGGGTTCGCGGCGCGCCACGGCTTCACCCGCGAGCCCGGCTCGGCGGTGTTGGAACGTTCGTTGACGGATATCCCGTCGGTACCGGTGGCCGAGGACGTGTCGATCGCACCGCTGGCCCCGACCGATCGACAGGCCATCGCAACGTTGCATGACACCACGTTCCCAGGTGCCCACGTGCCGGGCCACCGCCTCTCCGCCGGTGAGCGTCGACGTGTCCTGGTTGCGCGTCGTGGCACGACGGTGATCGGCTACGTCGCGGTCGAGCGCCAACTGGACGACGAGGGGTACATCGATTTCCTCGCCGTCACGGCAGCCCAGCGGGGCGCGGGGATCGGGGCGGCGTTGGTCGCCGCTGCGCTGGGATGGTGTCGCGAACGAGGGTGCACCGGGGTGCATCTGACCGTGCGCGAACAGAACGGGACCGCGCGGGCGCTGTACGACCGGCTGGACTTCATCGAAACCATGATCGCGATCCCGTGGCGGACCGGCACGACGATGGCCGGTCACTGAGGCCCAGATCATCGGCCGTGCTGCGGTCCGTGGTCTGTTCAGGTCGGCTCCGGGTTGCACACCGAGGCGTTCCGGTCCCTGTTCGTGCGCCGTGGCCCACTGCTCGGTGTTGGCACCGCTGCCACGCGACTCCCCCACGATCGAACGACCGCGTCCGTCCACCCCCGTTCTGAGGCTATGGCCGGGCGGAGCGTAGGCGGCGACGCAGGACGGCGGTCTCGATGGTGCCCGCCTGCAGGGCGAGGTCGACGACCCCCGCGATGGCGTCGATCGCGTCGAAGGGGCCGGCGTCGATGTCGGTCACGATCCCGTCCAGCAGTTCCAGACCGAGGAACCCCCCCGCGATGCTCCGCGCCAGCTCAGGCACGGCCAGCACCTCCTCGAGCGCCGTGCCCCTGACCAGGCGGGCCAGCGTCTGCTCGATGGGCTGGACCAGCAGTTCGAAGTTGTCGCGCAGGGCCCCGGCGATCGCTGGCCGGCTGCGTGCTCCGGCCAGGAGTTGGGTCAGAACCACCAGCTCGCCGGAGTGGCGCTCCTCGTCGTGGAGTTCCCGGGCGATGGCCGACAGTTCGGTGAACGACATGACCGCGGTGAGCCGCTGCGCGTAGCGGGCGGCCCGACGGGTGCTGACCTTCCGGGATGCCTCGGCCAGCAGGGCCTCGACGCTGGCGTGGTGATAGAAGACCAGCGCCTGGTTGACGTCGGCTTCGGCGGCGATGACCCGAGCGGATGCACCGGAGATGCCCTCGCGCGCGACGACGGTCAGTGCGGCTGCGACCAGTCGGTCCTTGGTGCTCGGCGTGCTCATCAGCTGCTCCTGCCGTTGCGTGCGTGGCCGGGCCGTGGGCTGTCAGTGGGCTGCCGGGATCCGTTCGGTATGGACACCCGTGAGCGTGTGCTACGGCGCCTGGCGGGCACGGGTGCGGGTGCGGTGGTGGTCACCGGAGCCTTCGCGTGGTGGTTCCCGCTCGCGGCGATCATCGGACTGGGCGGGCTGTATCTGGTGGGCCTGCCGCTGTCGTACCTCCTCGAGCGATGGCGGCCGGGCTCCTCGGCGCACTGACCGAGGACCTGTGGTGGTGGGTCGCCATCGTCTACTGCCTGCCGGTCGCGGCCACCCTCGCCCCGCTGGTGAGCGCGGTCGCCTACCACCTGCCCCGCCGGCGGCTGGCAGCGGCGACCGCCATCGGGCTGCTCACGGCCCTCGGTGTCGCACCGGCATCGGTGTGGCTCGAGGAACGACCACCGGCGCCGCACGACCTCATGGTCGTCAACGACACCCCCGAACTGCGCGCGACGTTCCACGATGCACACGGCCTGGGCGACGCGATCGCGGCCGAGTTCGACGAACTCGCCGCCGATGGCCGTGCACGGCTCGATCAGGAGACCTGGATCGAGGTGGCGGACCGCATCGGGGAACGCGACCTCGGCGACGATCAACAGCACACGCGCTTCCACCTCGAACACGACCTGCCGCCGCTCCGGTCCGACCCTGAGGAACCCGTGCGGCTGATCACCACGATCGTGCGCGAGGGCGATCAGGCATGCGTCGCGGTGACCCGACAGCGAACCGCCACGTTCCCCGAACCCTGCCGCGACCTGGATCTGGCCCGTTAGCTCGCGTCCCACCCCCACCGCCCGCGGGGATGGCGCAACCTGCACCCGGACCGCTCTGTCGCGGCTTCGGGTGGCGACAGCGGGGCTCTCCAGCGCATCCAGCACGCCCAGGTCGGTCCACATGTCGGTAGACCACGGTCCAGCGGGCAAGGGATCCGACTACGGAGGTCGCGAGGGCGAGACGCGCGGGTAGCGGCATGCGACGCCTCTCTGTGACAAGGGTCAGTCTTGGGGGTGTTCGGGAGGGAAGGCAGAGGTGCCCGAGCCCGCGTTGGTCCGGGGCATGACGTGAACCGGGAACCGGCGTTAGGGATGCGAGCCGGTCACGCGGACGTGAGGCTCGTTCCCGTTCGTCGGACCCAGGCCGCCTCACGTCGCCGGGCGTCGGCGAGCAGCCGTCGGTAGATCACGCGCGAGAGCTGGCGCTCGAGCGCCCGCCTCGCCTCGCCGCTGGTCTTGCGTTCAGCGAGCCTGCGTTCCAGGTAGGCCTTGGCAGGCCTTGCCGGGGCCGTGGTGTCGGACCTGGGTCACCGCGGCGACGTGGATGACGCTGTTGAGCTGGTGGTTGCCGCCCTGATTCAGCCGGTGCCGTTGTGGGCGCCGGAGCGCGGTCATCTGCCGTCCTTGCCTGCGGGTCCTGCGGGCAAGGGAACGCACGGCTCGCTGCATGCTGACAAGGCGCGCGGTGGCAGCGTGGGCGTATCGTGTCACTGGTTCGTGTTTGGTCGCTTCGCGGGCCGGCCTGCACGATGGTCGACGATCAGCTGCTCTGAGACCCCCGGTCGACTGACGTCGGAGATCGGGCATCGTTGGGGCCGGGTCGCCGGTTCGAGGCACTGGTGGTGGGGTTGAGGGCGGTGTCGACCGCATCGCGGATCTGTTGGTCGGTGGCCCCGAGCCGTCGTGCCTGGCCAACGAGGGCGGTGACGTACATCTGGAGGTCACCGGTGAGGAGCGGTGTCGGGCCTACGGGTGGGTCGGTGCTGACGCGTGTCCCGCCCCCTCGACGGGTCACGACCAGTCCCGCGGTCTCGAGTTCGCGGTAGGTGCGTGCCACGGTCCCTGCCGCGAGGCCCAGGTCGGCGGCGAGCTGGCGGACGGGTGGGAGTCGTTGGCCACGCTCGAGGCGCCCGGAGCTGATCAGCTCGACCAGTTGACGGCGAAGCTGCTCGTAGGGCGGGGTCGGGTCCGAGGTGGAAACCTGGAGCATGGTGTCCGGATCCATCAGCCGACCTCGTGGCCGGCGCCGGTCCGGGTGGGCAGCGCCAGCACCACGATGCATCGAACGGCCAGTACCGCCGCACAGGCCGCGCACCCGACCAGGATCCAGCCCACCGTGGCCCCCCACCACAACGGGCACGCGGAACCTGAACCGAACAGGGCGATGCCGGCGAACACGCTGGCCCCAACCAGCGGTACGGCCACGAGGATGCCGCTGGCGGCGACGACCGCTGACCCGGCGTTGCAGCGCAGCATGTCGTCGACCCGGACGTCCTCGCCTTGACGTGGGCGACGCACGACCTGTTGCAACGCGAAGGCGGTCGCGGCGAGCCCGCTCAACACGACCGCCGCGAGCGGGAGACTGTAGAACGACCCCGGCCACGGACCGCGACTCTCGGTCAAGGATTCGCTGCATGCACGTACCAGCCACCGCCCAGCGCGCCCGACATCGTCAGGTGAGCCCGCCGCCGTCGTCGCGACCAGGAGCAGGGCGAGTGTGCCCGCCGCCAGCGCCACAGCCCCCGTCAGCCGTTTCGGGGCGTAGTCGCGGACGCGGCGGACCTCCAGCGGCGCTGACCGCGCCGCCACGGAGGGTGCCGCCACCCGGAGCTCACCCACGATCACCCCGACCAGGACCCCGAGCGCGAACAGTGGCGCCGCCAGCATCACCCCCCGCCCGACCGTCCCACCGACCTGAAGCGCTGAGACCGAGAACACGACGCCGAGCGCGACACCGCCCCAGCGCCACCGGCTGGTGCGACGCCGCACGTTCGATAGGCGCGAGCCAGGCTCGAGTGCGGCCTCCGGTTGCGGCCGGACCGCCGCGACGACCAGGACCCCGGCGAGGACCAGCAGCAGGACGAGCAGGACCGCGATCGCGAACATCAGGTTCCTTGTACTGTTGGGTCAGTACAAGTAGCCTGGCGCCAGGGACGTCTTGTGTCAAGCAAGAGATACAAGTAGCACCTCAGCCCTCGACCGACCGTGGAGCGCGGTGGCGCAGCACCTCCAGCAACGGCGCCCCGGAAACCAACGGCCAAAGGGGCCAGGTCGCCAGGGCATTGCTCCGACGAACCAGCGTCTGGGCAGACCCCAGGAACCTCCACGGACCCGCGACCCGACCGCCGTCGATCCCGGTCCTCGTGGCGAGTCCAGCAACACCCGCCGAACTCACGGGGCCCGAACGCACGAGGCTCGAGCACGAGATCCTCGTAGCGCGCCCACCGTGTGCGTCCGTGCGCTGAGCGGGTTCTTTGCACAACTTGGTAGTACCTCCTTCCTACCGTTCCGAACACTTGTACACTGCAGGCATGAACCGACACCGCTCTTCGACCCTCTCGCCCGACCGGCCTCGCCGTTGGGTGGTCGCCAGCGCGCGTGAACATCCCTCCCCCTACGACGCCTGGACCGCCCGGCCGCAGAACCACCCTCCGACGCCCGAGCGTGAACCGGTCGTGACGACGTGGGCGGGGCCCGAGACGCTCTCGTTGGCGCAGGTCGAGGGGTGGTACGACTCCCCGCCGAGCGGCCTGGCCGTCACCTCCGCGAAGCGACGGGATGAGGTCGACCGCGATGGCCTCCACGGCCTCGCTCTCGACGGTGCGCAGCAAGACGGTGCGCAGGAAGTCGGCGGGGTCGGCCTCTCCGGCGTGGCCCTACGCACGCACGTGCGCGATCTGCAGACCGAGGCCCGGCGGTTGCGGGGAGCGGTGTCGGATGCGCCGGTGGCGGGCGGCGAACTGGGCGCGTTGACCGACCTCGCGTCACTCGCCGACACGATCCAGGCGACCATGGTCGCGCTGACCGGTCGGATCGAGTCCGACATGCTCGCCCACCGTCGGGCCGGCCTGCCGTTGATCGAACTGCTCGGCCTGACGACCCGCATGACGCTCCCCGAACGTCGCGCGCTGCTGCGCACCTCCGCGCAGTTGGAGGAGTTCCCCGCACTGGCCACAGCGATGCAGCTCGGGCTCGTCGGCGCCGGGGAGACCCGGGCGGTGTTGAGCGCGTGCCGCCGGTTGGACGCCGACGGACGCGCGGAGATCAACGAGGTGTTCGTCGATCAGACCCAGCTGGCCCATCAGCCCGTGGATGACGTGATCGACGAGGTCGTCGGCCGGGTCGCACAGATCGCGAACCGCGCGGCGGACGACGATCGGGTCAAAGCGTTCGAACGCCGGTTCCTGGCGGTCCAGCCCGGTCTCGACGGCACCCTCAGCGGCTACCTGGAACTCGACGACGACGCCGGCACACGGCTCCTGCGCGCGCTGGACGATGCCGCCGCCCCGCTGACCGGCCAAAGGTCCCTGACCCGGGATGCGACCCTGCCTGAGACCCAGGTCGAGGCCGACCGTCGGACGCTCGGACGCCGCCGAGCCGATGCGCTCGTCACCATCGCGGAGCACTGGCTCGCCAGCCACACCCCGCCCGGTGATCCGCATGGCACCGGCGACGCGCCCGGCGGTGCCGACCTGCCTCCCCGAACGGGGCCTGCGCGTCGCGCGCGACCGCTGATGTACGTCTGGACCGACATCGCGACCCTCGTCGGGGACGACACCTCCTCGGTGGCCGCCCGGCTGTTATGGGACACGCTCGGACCCAACCCGGTCCTGACGCCGACAGCGGTCCGCCGGTTGGCCTCGGATGCACGACTCCAGTTCATCCTGACCGACGGCTCCGAGGTGCTCGGCGTCGCCGCCCCGGTCACGACCATCCCGGCGAAGGTCCGCGCCGCCGTGCACGCACGCGACCAGGGTTGCCGCTTCCCCGGATGTCGGGTCCCGATCACCCAGACCGATCTGCACCACGTCGTCGGTCGTGCCGCAGGAGGTCACACCACGGTGGACAACCTGGTCGCGATCTGCCGGCGGCACCACACTGCCATCACCGAGGCGCGCTGGATCCTGACCATGAACTCCGACGGCCGCGTCAAGGTCCGCCGAGGTCGGCACACCGCTACGTCCGACCCACCCGTCGTGCGGCGCCTCTAGAGATCCACCCGGACACCTCCGTTCGGCTCCAGCCCGACGCGTGCCCCACGCGCCGGGCTGGAGTCGTGCCTCGCCCGTTTCCCGTCGTGGCGGCTCGTCAGCCGCCCTCGGGAGTCGTGCCTGCCCGACCGTGGCCGTCGGCGAGGTAGCGTCCGGGCACGGCGACGAGGGAGACGCACCCGTGACACGAACCGCGATCCGGACCTGTCCGCTCTGCGAGGCCACCTGTGGACTGCGGATCACTCTCGACGGGGATCGCGTCACCGAGATCCGGGGTGACGTCGACGACGTGTTCAGCAAGGGCTACCTGTGTCCCAAGGGCGCGACCTTCGGTGAGCTCGAGGCCGACCCGGACCGCCTGAGCGCCCCTCGCATCAAGCGCGACGGCCGACTCGTCGAGGCGAGCTGGGAGGAGGCCTACGAGGAGATCGCGCGCCGCCTGCCGGCGATCGTCGAGGCCGGCGGTCCCGACGCCGTCGCCGTCTACCTCGGCAACCCCAACGTCCACAACCTCGCCGGTCAGCTCTACGTGCGTCCGCTGGTCAAGGCGTTGCGCACCAAGAACGTGCATTCGGCGTCCAGCGTCGATCAGCTCCCCAAGCACGTGAGCTGCGGGGTGATGTTCGGCGACCCACTGGCCATCCCCGTCCCCGACATCGACCGCACGGATCTCCTCGTCGTGCTCGGCGGGAACCCGCGGGTCTCCAACGGCAGCCTCTGGACCGCGCCGGACCTGCCCGGCCGGTTGACGGCCCTGCGCAAGCGTGGGGGCAAGCTGGTGGTCATCGACCCGAAGCGGACCCGGACCGCCGACAAGGCCGACACCCACCTGGCGATCCGACCGGGGGCCGACGCGCTGCTGCTCGCGGCGATCATCGCCACCCTGGTGGCCGAGGACCTCGTCGATGTCGGTGACCACCTGCGCGACCATCTCGCAGGGCTCGACGACGTCGCGCGCCTGACCGCGCCGTTCACCCCGGAGCGGGTGGCGACCGCCTGCGGGCTCGAGGCCGAGCAGATCCGGCAGCTCGCCCGTGAACTCGCCGCCGCCGAACGCGCCTGCGTCTACGGGCGCATCGGCACGACCACGCAGCGCTTCGGCACCTTGGCGAGCTGGCTGGTGGATGTCGTCAACGTCCTGACCGGCAACCTCGACCGGCCGGGCGGATCGATGTTCCCCACCCCGGCGCACCATCGCGGCATGCGTCGCCCGTTCCGGATGAACCGCTGGTCCAGCCGCGTGAGCGGTCTTCCCGAGGCGATCGGTGAGCTCCCCGTGGCGGCGCTGACCGAGGAGATCACGACCCCCGGCGAGGGCCAGGTCCGTGCGTTGATCACCATCGCCGGCAACCCGGTCCTCTCGACCCCGGACGGCGACGCCCTGGATGCCGCCATCGCGGAACTCGACCTCGTGATCTGCATCGATCCCTACGTCACCGCGACCTCACGCCACGCCGACGTGATCCTGCCCCCGCCCCCGGCGATGCAACGTCCCCACTACGACCTGGCGTTCTCCGCCCTGGCGGTCCGCGACGTCGCGAACTTCTCCCCACCCGTGCTGCCCCTGGACGCCACGCGACCGGACGAGTGGGAGATCCTGCTCACCCTCGCCGCCATCGCGCTCGGCCAGCCGGCGCAGGTGGACACGGCGGCTGCCGACGCGTTCGTCCTGCACCAGGCCGTCGAGGGGGTCGCCAACGATGCCTCGTCCACCCTCGCCACCCGGGACCCGGCCGAGATCATCGCCGCCCTCGGTGACGAGCCGGGGCCGGCACGACTTCTCGACCTGCTGCTGCGCGCCGGCCCCTACGGCGAGGGCTTCGGCCACGACCCCGACGGGCTGTCGGTCGAGAAGCTCCGTGCCCATCCCCACGGCATCGACTACGGCGCGTTGAAGCCGCGCGTCCCGGAGATCCTGCGGACCGCATCCGGGCGCATCGAGCTGGCCCCGGCGGAACTGACCGGCGACCTCGATCGCCTGTCGACGGCCGCCGACGCGGCCACCGAGGACGGGCTCGTGCTGATCGGACGGCGGCACCTGCGCACCAACAACTCGTGGTCCCACAACGTCGCCGGGCTCGCGAAGGGCCAACGGCTGTGCACCCTGCAGCTGCACCCCGACGACGCCGCCGAGCGCGGTCTGGTCGACGGCGGCTGCGCCCGCGTCAGCTCACGGGCGGGCGAACTCACCGTCGACGTCGAGGTGACCGACAGCCTGCGCCGCGGCGTGGTCAGCCTCCCACACGGCTTCGGCCACGATCTCGACGGCGTCGAGCAGCGGGTCGCCCGCGCGAACGCCGGCGTGAACAGCAACGTGCTGACCGACCGCGACGACCTCGATCGGATCTCCGGCACCGCGGTCCTCAACGGCATCCCCGTCGAGGTCGCCGCCGTCTGACACGGGGAGGCGCATGATGGTCTGGGAACCGGAGCTCGACGACATCGCACGCCGCGAGGCGTCGGCCGCCGAGATGGGCGGCGGCGAGCGCGTCCAGCGACAGCACGCCAGTGGCCGGCTGACCGTCCGTGAGCGGCTCGCGACGGCGTTGGACGCCGGGTCGTTCACCGAGATCGGCGGTCTGGCGGGCCAGGCGAACTACGACGCGGACGGGCAGCTGACCGGCTTCCGGGCCTCCAACGTGCTGATCGGTACCGCAACCATCGCCCGACGCCCCGTGGTGGTGGTCGCCGACGACTTCACGGTGCGCGGAGGGGCCGCCGACGCCGCGATCCACGACAAGCAGATCCACGCGGAGCGGCTCGCCGCGCAACGACGCGTGCCGCTGCTGCGGCTCATCGACGGCACCGGAGGGGGCGGCAGCGTCAAACAGTTGGAGGAGCTGGGCCACACCTACGTGCCCTACAACCCCGGGTGGGACGACATCGTCGCGAACCTCTCACGGGTGCCGGTCGTCGCGTGCGTGCTCGGCCCGGTGGCCGGGCTGGGCGCCGCACGGGCGGTCACCAGCCACTACAGCGTGATGGTGCGAGGATCGACGCAGTTGTTCGCCGCCGGCCCGCCGGTGGTGAGGTGGGCGTTCGGTCGTGACGTGACCAAGGAGGAGCTCGGTGGCGCCGCCATGCACACCGAGGAATCCGGTGCGGTCGACGACGCCGTCGACACCGAGGAGGAGCTCTACACCCGGGTGCGCTCGTTCCTGTCGTACCTGCCGGACAACGTGTGGGAGCTGCCGCCGGTCAGCCCCAGCGGGGACGATCCCCAGCGGAGCGAACCGAGCCTGCGTTCGCTGATCCCACGCGAACGGCGCCGCCCGCACGATGCCCGGCGTTTGCTCGAACTCGTGCTCGACCGCGGTTCGGTCCTGGAGTTGCAACGCGACTTCGGTCGGTCGCTCATCACCGCCCTGGCGCGCCTGGACGGCCATCCCGTCGCGGTCGTCACCGAGGACCCCACCGTGCTCGGGGGTGGCATGACCGCCGACGCCGCCGACAAGCTGACCCGGTTCGTCGACCTGGCCGACACCTTCCACCTGCCGATCGTGCGCCTGGTCGATCAGCCCGGCTTCGTCGTCGGCGTCGAGGCGGAGCGGGCAGGAACGATCCGCAAGGGCGCGCGGGCGTTGGCGGCGATCTACCAGGCGTCGGTCCCACAGTTCACGGTGATCATCCGGCGGGTGTTCGGCGTCGCCGGTGCCGGGCACAGTGCCCATCACCTCGCTCAGGAACGGATCGCCTGGCCGAGCGCCGACTGGGGCTCGCTGCCCGTCGAGGGCGGCATCGAAGCCGCGTACCGCCGGGACCTGGAAGCCGCGGACGATCCGGCGGCCTTGCGCGCCGAGATCCACACGCGCATGGAGGCGGTCCGATCGCCGCTACGGACCGCCGAGGTCTTCGGCATCGAGCGCATCGTCGATCCCGCCGAGACGCGCGCCACCCTCACGGGATGGGTCCCGGGGGCCTACCGCGTGATGGCGCACGACCTGGGCCCCACCGCACGGGGCCTGCGTCCCTGAACGCGTCGTGACGGCGTCAGGGCCGTTCGGCCCCCACCGTGGGGCCCGCTGGTCACCAGGCCTGCCGACCCCCGCCCCTGCCCGAGCATGCACCGAGCGGGACCGAGCGGGTCTGATGTCCTAACCCACTGCCGCTACCCCGGCAGCGGTACCGGACACAGGAGACGACGTGGTTTCGGAAACCGATCCACGAACCGGGCTGCTGCGCACCCCGGACCAGGTCGCCAAGGCGGCCTCGATCGCGTTCGCCCGCATCTTCCTCGGCGTCATGTGGATGTTCGAGTTGACGGTCGGGCACAACTGGAAGATCGGTGGGTTCGGCTCGGATGTGCATCCCGGTTGGATCGGTGCCAACCGCGGCCACATCGTTCGCGAGGACGTGGCGGAGGCCATCGCCGACGGGACCTACGCGTGGTTCGCGACCCTCTACGAGGCGGTGCTGGTACCCAACGCGGTGGCCGCCAGCTGGATCACGATCGTCGCCCAGTTCGCGATCGCGCTGGCGTTCATCTTCGGGGTGCTGGTCCGTCCGGCCGCCGTGGGCGCGATCATCATGGACATCAGCATCTTCATGCTGGGCAACTCGCGTATCCCACCGTTCTTCCTCGCGTTGCACCTGTTCGTCCTGGCGACCGGCGCCGGCCGCTACTACGGCATGGACGGTTGGCTGCTGTCGAAGGTCGAGCACGCGAAGTCCGGCGGCGCGAAGGCCCTGCGCTGGCTGATCGAGCTCCCGACCTTCGACGTGCGCTTCCGTGGACCGGCGATCGCCGGATCGGCGTTGCTGGCGCTGTTCTTCTTCCTCGGCATGCCCAACATCGAGACCACCCGTATCCGTAACGACGCCCTGATGCTCGCCGCGATGCTGATCCTGGTCGCCCTGGGCCTGTACATGTCGACGATCGTCTCCGACAAGCTCGGGGTCATCGCCGCCACCCTGCGGATCTTCGTCGGCTTCATGTTCCTCCACGAGATCTGGACACGCATCGTTCCCGGCGTCAACGGACTGCCCGGCTGGGCCGGAGGCGAGGCGCTCGAGACCTTCTTCGTCGAACTGGCCGACAACCACTGGGGGCTGTTCGCCACCATCATCGAGACCATGTTCATACCGGCCGCCGGTTTCTGGGCCCTGGTCTTCGGGATCGTGCAGATCGCGGTCGGCGTGATGCTCATCCTCGGCTTCCGCACCCGACTGGCCTGCTGGGTCGGCGCGGGCTTCCTCGCCGCGCTGATCATCCTCGGCGCGACCCGCTACCCGCCGTTCCTGCTGGGGATCCTGATCCCGGTCATGGCGCTGGACGGCGGTCGCTACATCTCGGTGGACCGGATCCGGCTGGGTGACACCTACCAGGGGCGCTTCGGGCTCCCGATCCCCCAGCAGCTGGTCATCCCCCTGGTCATCCTGGCGGCGGTCAACGCCGTGGCCGCCATCGGCACGGTGTTCGCCACGGGACTGGAGCCCGGCGCCTACGTCGAGTCGATGCCCGCCATGACCACCGCGATGGTCGCGATCTTCAGCGGGTTGTTCGCCGCGGTCGGCTTCCTCCAGCTCAAGCCGGGGGCAGCGATCGCCCCGGACGACGCCCGGCAACTGCTCGACAGCTCGGGCTGAAGTGACTGACCGAACGGGGGGTGGAGCCGGCCGCGCGCCGGTTCCACCGGCGTGTCACCGAGCCTGCAGATCGCTGTAGAGCTTCTGCATGATGTCGGAAGCCGCATCGATCGTGAGCACCGATGCGGCGAACCTCGTCCATCGCGGCGCCAGCGCCATCCCGAAACCGAACGCGGTGGCGGTCCACATCCCGAAACAGTACGGGCAGGTGATGAGTTCCCCGAGTGCATGGCGGTGACCGCCTTCGGGTTCCTGGACCTGCTCGCTCACCTCGCCGGGCCCACCGGAACCGACGTAACGGGTGAACGGCGCCCGGAGGGGCGCGGTCACGCTGGCTTCGGTGATCAACCGGGACGTCCGGAAGGTCGCGAGGCCGGCGAGCGCGAGATCCTTCGACGCGAGGTGTTCGGGCGGCCCGCCCCGACGTGCGAGGAGCGCGACCAACCCGCTGACCGCCGTCGCATAGCTCGACATGGCCACGAGGTAGCCACCCAGTGGCCGCTGGTCGTCCGGTGCGTACCTGGCCTCGAGTTCCCGGAGTTTCCTGCGCGGTGAGATCATCGAGGTTCCCATCGTCCGAGCCCCGGTTCGTGCCGCGGCGTTCGTGCCGCGACCGGCGTTCGTGCCCCGGTCGGACAGGTCACGATCCTCAGGTCGGGAAGAGGCACCGGGCGCCGGCACTCCGGTCGTTCGACCGTGATCCCCGTGCACTGGATCATGCGTCTCACGGGTTGCGGCAGCGGACGCGATACGGTCGAGCGCGCCGGTGGGACCTCCGCCCGGCGGTAGGACCGCCGACCGGGGAGTCTCGCTCGTGGTGACCGTCTGGGACCTCTACCTCGATGCCGAGGACGCCGTCGTGCTGCTCGACGCCGTGGCGACCCTCGAGCGCCATCGTGCCGTGCGCGAGCCCATGCCGTTGCACGATGCGCTGTCGTTGCTCGACCGGTTCCGGACCATCGCGGGAGTGGCGGAACAGGACGCCGTCTACTGGCGCCGCGAGGCCGACGACCGACGCGAGGAAGCCGATGCCGACGGTGGGCGGTGGGGCACACCCCAGATCGCATCGACCATGGTCAGGACCGCCGACGACCTCGCCGACGGTGCCCGCGTGATCGCCGCGGCCTCCCATGCAGCCGCGACGGATCTGGCGGCACGGCTCGAGGCCGCGGCCCCGGTCGACGGTGCGCCGGCGGGTGCGGAAGTCATCCGTCTCGCCGACCACGAGGGGCGGACCGACCGCTGATCATCGGCACGAGGCGGCCATCCGGCGGATGCCCTCGCGCAACAACTCCGGCGTGGTCCCGAAGTTCAGACGCACGTGGCCGGCACCCCCCTCACCGAAGCCCTTGCCGGAGCTGAGCGCGACCCGGCCACGTGCGAGGAACGCCGCCGCAGGGTCCTCGCCGAGCTCGAGCCCACGGACATCCAGCCAGGCGAGGTAGGTCGCCCCACCCGGCCGGTAGCCGACCTCCGGCAGCTCTGCGGCCAACCGCTCGACGAGCAGGCGCCGGTTGCGCTCGAGGCCGACCAACAGGGCATCGAGCCACTCCACACCTTCGCGCAGCGCAG
Source organism: Nitriliruptoraceae bacterium (assembly GCA_003558435.1). Lineage (GTDB taxonomy): Bacteria > Actinomycetota > Nitriliruptoria > Nitriliruptorales > Nitriliruptoraceae > PWLR01. The sequence goes on from PWLR01000120.1 coordinate 17,078, forward strand.
CCGTGTGCGACAGGACACCGAGGTGGCTCGCGCCATGGCTCACCTCGTCGGGAAGGCGTGCGAGATCGGCTGCCGCCCGCTCACCTGCCACGGCCAGAGCCGCCTTGACCCCCGCCAGGTTCCAGGCCTTCGACGCGGACAGCACCGCGAACCCCGTGGTCGCCTCGGGCAGCGAGAGGTACGGAACGAACCGGGCGTCACCGAGTACCAGGGGTGCGTGGATCTCGTCCGAGACCACCCGGACGTGATGACGATCCGCCAACTCCGCGACCACGCGCAACTCGTGGGCGGTGTGGACCGTGCCGGTGGGGTTGTGCGGGCTGCACAGCAGGAACGCGGACACCCACTCGTCGGCGAAGGCCGCTTCGAGGGCATCGAGGTCGAGGCGGTGCCCGGCGTCCAGCGGCACCTCGACGACCTGACGGTCGAGATGGCCGATGAACCCGTGGAACGGCGGGTAGACGGGTGCGTTGATCACCACGCCCTCACCGGCCCGGGTCACGAGCTTCAGCATCTCGACCACGCCGAGCATGACGTCGGGGACCAGCACGGTCCGGGCGGGATCCACCGTCCAGCCCCACCTCTTCTCAGCGAAGCCCGCGAGCGCTCGGGCGTACTCCCGTCCGTGCGCATACCCGGTGTCGCCGCGGGTCACCGCATCGGTCAGGGTCGCCACGATGGCCGGCGCGAGGGGCACGTCCATCTCCGCGACCCACATCGGCAGGACGTCCTCGTCGTAGGCCCGCCACTTCTTGCTGCTGCGGCCACGCAGCTCGTCCAGGGACAGCTGCTGCAACGGGTCGTCCACGACGGTCGTCTCCTCGGTCTCGGTCCGGTCCTCTGATCCCACCGGAAGCGGCGGACGGTAGCGTCGCACGGTCCGGTCACGCTGCCCCGCCCAGGAGGTGACGCCGTGACGCACCCGCTCTTGATGGACGTCGACACCGGTATCGACGACGCGCTGGCCCTGCTGCTGGCCGTGCGATCACCGGAGCTCGAGCTCATCGGGGTCGGGACCGTCGCCGGGAACGTCGACCCGCAGCTCGCGGCCACGAACACGCTGCGCGTGCTGGAGGTCGCCGGGGCGAACGACGTCCCGGTCGCCATCGGTGCGGCAGCGCCGCTGCTGGAACCGTGGGCCGACGTCGGATGGATCCACGGCGAGGACGGGATGGGCAACACCGCACAGCCGACCCCGACCGGGGCCCCGTCCGCCGAGGGCGCCGTCCACCAGCTGCTCCGGCTCTCCCACGAACACGCGGGCCGCCTGGTCATCGTGGCGATCGGGCCGCTCACCAACCTCGCGCTGGCGCTGCGGCTCGATCCGACGGTGGCGGCGCGCATCGGTCGTCTGGTGATCATGGGCGGTTCGGTCCGCGACGGAGGGAACCGCGGAGCGTGGACCGAGGCCAACATCGGGGTGGATCCGGAAGCGGCCGCGATCGTCTTCGACGCTCCGGTCGCACGGACGATGGTCGGGCTGGACGTGACGATGCAGACCAGGATCGACGACGCCGACGTCGCCATGTTCGCCGCGTCGGGTGATCCGGCCGCGGAACTCGCGGCGGCGATCCTCCCCCACTACCTCGACGTCTACGAGGCCACGAGCGGGATCCGGGCATGCGCGATGCACGACCCGCTCGCCGTCGCGGTCGCGGCGCGTCCCTCACTGGTCGGTACCCGGAGGCTGCCGCTGCGGGTCGAGACCGCGGGGCGGTTCACCCGCGGCATGACCGTGGTCGACCAGCGGGGCCCGCGAGCCGCCCGGGACGACCCCGACGCGCCGACGACGGATGTGGCGTTGACGGTCGACACGGAAGCGTTCCTCGCACTGCTGCGGAGCCGGTTGACGTCCGGCCCACCCGGTGCCGTTCGCGGCATCGAAGCCCCCTGAATCGCCCGAACCACCTGAAGGAGACCCCATGGCACGGATCGCGATCATCGGCGATGGACCGGCAGGCCTCAGCGCCGCACTGTTCCTCGCCAAGAACGGCCACGACGCCACCGTCTTCGGCAAGGACGAGACGGCGATGCACTACGCGATGCTCCACAACTACCTGGGGGTCGAGGACATCACGGGAAGCGAGTTCCAGGCCAGGGCGCGGGCGCAGGTCGAGGGCCTCGGTGCCACGCTGCTCGACGCCGAGATCACCGAGTTGGCGGTGGACGGGGACGCGTTCCGGATCACCACGTCGGAGGGGACCTCCGAGCGGGCCGACTACATCGTCCTCGCCGCGGCCCGTCCGGGTGCGAAGCTGGCGACCCAGCTCGGCATCGAGGCACCGAAGGACGGCATCCCCACCGACGACGAGCAACTGACGTCCGTCGACCGGGTCTACGCGGTCGGACGGATCGCCCGTCAGCACCGCAGTCAGGCGATCATCTCGGCCGGCGCAGGGGCGGTCGCGGCGCTCGACATCCTGTCGCGTGAAGCCGGTGAGGAGTTCGCCGACTGGGACAGCCCACCCAGCGAGGACTGACCCCCGCCCGGCGACCGCCCGCGGTTCAGCGGCCGAACCGTCCCCCACGCCGCTCCCGGCGGATGGTCTCCAGGCGTGCCGAGAGCTCGTCGAACCGGCGCTGGGTGAGCTGTTCGTCGATGCCAACCACCGTCGGCGGGTCGGTGGACATGTCCAGCACGACCCAGGTGCCGTCAGCTGCCCCCTGCGGCAGTGCGCCGACGGGCAGCAGCAGTTCGGTCTCCTCCCCACCGACCAGCAGCACCGCGGTGTGACCGTCGACGATCCGGTCGATGACGGCCCGGTCCTCACCGTGCTGTTCAG
>PWLR01000104.1 GCA_003558435.1 Nitriliruptoraceae bacterium
CCGCGGCCAGCCGCGCGATGCCCGCCGCCGCCGCGCCACGTTGGTCGCCCGGACCGACGAACTGGCTGGGTATGCGGCCGAGCACCACGTCGAGCGCGGGCGCCCACTGCAGGCTCGACTTCAGCACGACCCGGGGATGGCGCCGCAGGGCGGTCAGGCCTTGCACGAGCAAGATCGAATCCCCCGGTCCCGCGTGCCTGGCCAGAACCAGGACCGGCACGTGGGCACGCCCCTCGTCATCGGCCTCGGCCCGTACCTCGTGCAGCCCTTCCAACTCGAAGGTGAGGTTCAACGCCCGCCGGGCGGTCCGCACCAGCGTCCGCAGGTACTCACGGACCAGCCACTCGTGCGCGCGTTGGAACCGCGGCTCCGACAGCTTCCAACCGAACCCGCTGGCGATCCACAGGACCAGGCACGCGAACAGCGCCGCCGACTCGAGCAGCAACCCGGCGAATACCACCCACAGCACCCGCAACGGCCGCCAGCGACCCGGCAGCCGCGGGGAGACGAACGCCGCCACGAGGGCGGTCAACGGCAGGGTGGTGGCCATCAGGAAGGCGAGCAGCACGGTCGCCGGGGCGACCACCAGGCGACGGACCGGGCGAGGCGGCACCACGGCTCAGCCCCTCCCGTCGGGCTGCGCGCTCGTGGCGACATCGTCTGCCGCGACGTCGGTGTCGAGCTCGGCCCCGGGAGACGCCTCGCTGAACGTCAGGTAGGTGGCCGTCGCCCGGTGGGCCGCCGCGATGCGCTCGCCCAGCCCCGACGCATCCCGGTAGCGCAGCTGGCGTGGATCGGTCGGCTTGAGCGGATCGCTGCTACCCGTGGGCAACACATGGACGGTGACCTCCTCGGGGATGCGCGACATCTCCTCGACGAACCGGTGCCGGCGAGCGATCTCGAACGCCACGACACCGACCTCCCAGGGAGTCGAGGGCGCCTCCAGGGGCTGCTCGATGCGTCCGACCTGCAGGACGTAGATCTCCGTGGCCCCCAGGGCGACGGCGCGCCCGACCGGGATCGAATGCACCAACCCACCATCGAGGTAGTGCTCCCCGTCGATCCGTACCGGCGGCAGCAGGGCGGGCACGGCCGAGGATGCCAGCACGGCCGGGATCAGCGGACCCCGGTCGAACCACCGTGCCGATGATCGCTCGATGCTCGCCGCGACACATTGGAACGGGACCTCGAGTTGCTCGAAGCGACGTACCGGCAGGGCCTCGTGCAGGAGACGACTCAGGCGTGTGTTGTCGTGGATGTGCGTACCGGAGCGCGCGATCGTCGCCAACCGTGCGAACAACGACCCACCGAAGGGATCGCGCGCCTCGATGTCGTTCCACAACCGCTCGAGCCGGTCGGACGATCCCGACGGCTGGGCTGCGACCATCACGCCGTTGAGGGCCCCCACGGAGGTCCCGAGCACCATGTCCGGGACGATGCCCCCCTCCTCCAACCCCCGCAGCATGCCGACCTCGGCGGCGCCCAGCATCCCCCCGCCGCCGAGGACGTACGCGACCCTCGGCCGGGTGCCCGCTTCGTCCCCCGCCAGGTCGACATCCACGCGATCTCCTGTGTTGCTCTAGCGTCGGGGCCTCGAACCGTAGGACGCACCGGCCGCCGACGGTCCCTACCGACGCGACGAGGGCTCCGACCGCCGAGCATACGGTGACCAGCACGGGCCCCACGCGTCCACGAACCCCGGGTGTGGTGTCGGACCACGACCATCCCGATGGACCGGCTCGAAGGTGGCCACCAAGTCGAAGGTGAGGAGCGAGCGTGACGGCGTTGCTGGCCGGGACCCCCATCCTGGTGGTCCTCGCATTGATGGTCGGGCGCAGGTGGCCCGCCTCGCGTGCCGGCATCGTCGGCGCATCCCTGGCTCTGGTGATCGGGATCGTCGCGTTCGGCTTCGGTCGCGACACCCCGCCGGACACCACCACCATCGGTGCCTTCACCGGCACCTTCGGTGAGGCGTTGTTCACCTCGGCCACGATCCTGTGGATCGTGTTGCCGGCCCTGGCCATCCACCACCTGCAGGTCGGCACGGGCGCCACGGACCGCCTGCGCATCGCCCTGTCCGGGCTCGCCGCCGACCCTCGCCTGCTCGCACTGCTGATCGGCTGGTTCTTCGCCCTGTTCGTCGAGGGCGCTGCCGGCTTCGGGGCATCGGTCGCCCTGGCCGCGCCGTTCCTGGTGGGCATGGGCTACAGACCGCTGGACGCGGTGGTGGTCGCGATGCTCGGTCATGCCATCGGCGTGTCGTTCGGCGCCATCGGCACGCCCGTGGTGCCCCAGGTCGCGGCCACCGGATTGACGGGAGTGGAGATCGCCGGCGCCACGGCCGATCTGCACCTGGTGACCGGGTGGGGGCTGTTGATCGCGATGGTGGTGGTCGCCTCCCGCGCGATGGGGACACCTGCACGGGGTGCCATCTGGGGGTGGGCGGCACTCGCCGGCATCGCGTTCCTGGGGCCGTTCTGGTTGATCGCGACCTTCGTCGGCCCGGAGCTCCCCACCCTCGGCGGTGCGCTGATCGGCGCCGGCATCTTCGTGGGCGCACTCCGCCTCGCCGGCAAGGGTGAACCCTCCCCCGGGCCGATCACGGCGCCCCGGCAGGCGGACGGGGGGGCCACCGACACCGAACTGGGCACCCTGCCGACCTCGACCGGGCGCTCCGAGGTCCGTGACACCGAGCCGCACCGGACCGAAGGCGCGTCGGCGTCGCGGGACGCCACCTCCGCGGGCGACGATGCGACCGCGGACATGGCACCCGAGGCGCAGCCGACGGGCGCCGAACTGCTCCGCGCCGGTGCGCCCTACCTGGTGCTGATCGTGTTGGTCCTGGCCACCCGCCTGGTCCCGGCCATCAGCGAGACGCTGGGCGCGATCGAACTCGCCTGGGAACTGCCCGGTGGTTTCGAGGGCTCCTTCGCTCCGCTGACCCACCCGGGCACCTTGCTGGTGGTCTCGTTCTTCGGGGGGGCCGCTCTCCAACGTGTCGGGACCACGGCACTGCGCCAAGCCCTCGCTACCACGCTGGCCCAACTCGGCGGGGTGACGATCGCCCTGGTGGCGATGCTCTCGCTCGCTCGGATCATGGTGCACTCGGGGATGACCGAGGCCCTGGCGGAGGCTGCTGCGGGCGCGACCGGTGGTGCCTGGCCCCTGTTCGCGCCGATGGTGGGCGTACTGGGGACCTTCGTAACCGGATCGGCCACCGCCTCCAACGTGCTGTTCACCGACCTGCAGGTCGCCACCGCCGAGGCCCTCGATCTACCGCTGCTGCCCATGCAGGGTGCTCAGGGCTACGGGGCGGCGGTAGGCAACATCGTCTGTCCGCACAACATCGTGGCGGCCGGCGCGACGGTGGGTCTGACCGGCGGCGAGGGCGACGTGCTGCGCCGGACGCTGCTGCCCGCCGTGCTGTACGCGCTGGTCGGCGGGGCGCTGCTGTTGGTCGTGCTCGGCTGAGCGGCGACGGGTGCGCTCCCTGGCCACGCCCACCTCAGTGACCGCGCGCGATCCAGTCGTCGAGGGCCGGTGCCTCGTCGCCGATGGTGGTGGTCTCGCCGTGGCCTGGGTGCACCACGGTCTCCGGTGGCAGCGTGAGCAACCGGTCGCGGATGGAGGCGATGATCGTGTCGAAGTCCGAGTAGGACCGACCGGTGGCCCCCGGCCCGCCGGCGAACAGGGTGTCACCGGAGAACAGCGCACCCAACGCCGGGGCGTGGAAGCACACCGCACCCGGTGCGTGGCCCGGCGTGTGGATCACGTGCAGGCTGATACCGGCGATCTCGACGCTATCGCCGTCGGCCAGCGCGCCGTCAGGTCCCCGATCGGCGTGCGTGAGGTCCCACACCACCTGGTCGTCGGGGTGCAGCAGGATCGGCGCATCGGTCAGTGCCGCCAGCGCCGGTGCCTGCCTGACGTGGTCGTCGTGTGCGTGCGTGCAGGCGATCGCGATGACCCGTCGGTCACCGACCACCGCCGCGATCGCTGCGGCATCGTGGGGGGCGTCGATGACGACCACCTCGTGGTCGTCGCCCACGATCCAGACGTTGTTCTCGACCTCCCAGGTGCCACCGTCGAGGCTGAAGGTGCCGGACAGGGTGAGGTGCTCGATACGGGCATCGGACGTCATCACAACACCACCACCGATCGCAGCACGTCACCGCGCTGCATCTTGTCGAACGCCGCCTCCACGTCGTCGATGCCGATCGTCTCCGATACGAACGCGTCGAGGTCGAGACGTCCCTGACGATAGAGATCGACCAGCATGGGGAAGTCGCGGGAGGGCAGACAGTCGCCGTACCAGGAGGATCTCGTGGCCCCCCCGCGCGAGAACACGTCGATGAGCGGTAACTCGAGGACCATCTCCGGTGTGGGTACCCCGACCAGCACGGCGGTGCCCGCGAGGTCGCGGCCGTAGAACGCCTGCTTGAAGGTCTCCGGACGTCCGACCGCGTCGATGACCACGTCGGCGCCGTTGCCGCCGGTCAGGGCACGGATCGCTTCGACGACGTCGGCGTCGCGCCCGTCGATGGTGTGGGTCGCCCCCAGCCCGGTCGCCCACTCGAGCTTGCGGGGGTCGAGGTCGACGGCGATGACGGTGCTGGCGCCAGCCAGTGCCGCCCCGGCGATCGCCGCCGCGCCGACACCGCCACACCCGATCACCGCCACCGACTGGCCCCGTGTCACTCCGGCGGTGTTGATCGCCGCGCCGAGACCGGCCATCACCCCGCACCCGAGCAGCCCGACCGCCGCGGGTGAGGCCGCGGGATCGACCTTGGTGCACTGCCCGGCATGGACCAGCGTCTTCTCCGCGAACGCTCCGATGCCGAGCGCGGGGGTGAGCGGGGTCCCGTCCTCACGGGTCATCGGCTGTGAGGCGTTGAACGTGTCGAAGCAGTACTGGGGCTCACCGCGTTTGCAGGCACGACACGCCCCGCAGACCGCGCGCCAGTTGAGGATCACGAAGTCGCCCGGTGCGAGGTCCTCCACATCCGCGCCGACCGACTCGATGACCCCGGCGGCCTCGTGACCGAGCAGGAACGGGAACTCGTCGTTGATCCCACCCTCGCGATAGTGCAGGTCGGTGTGGCAGACACCACACGTCTGCACCTTGACCAACGCTTCACCGGGCCCGGGATCCGGGACGTTGATGGTCTCGACCTGGACAGGCGCACCCTGGCCCGGGGCGACGACGGCACGAACCTGATGCACCACGAGCAACTCTCCTGCTGAGGGCGCCACCGGCGGCGCGACGCGAGCGATACGTTGCAGACGGGCGGTCCTCGACCGCCTCTCCGGGCGGCACGTTAGCGTTCGACATCGGTGATTCGCGATACGCCGATGTCTCCGGGCCGCGGTGACGACTCGTCGGTGGGCGCTCCCGGGACCGCTCGAGGAGTCACCCGACATGAGGTCCACCGGACCGTCGCGGTCACGTGGCACGGTGGGCCGAACACCCGTCCGGCCGGGTTCCCCGGTGGACCGGCGACCGCACGCGGTGCATCCTCTGGGCCGACCATCGTCGACGAGTGGGTTCCGCCCTGATGAGCGCCCCGATCCGCAGGCTGCGGCCGGTCACGCGATCCGAGTTCCCGCCGGTCCGGAGCCGGATGATCCACGGCTACGAGCGCGCATTCCGGTTGGCAGGTGACGGTCCGGCCGTGCTGCTCCTCCACGGGATCGGTGACGACTCGATCACCTGGCAGGCCGTGATGCCGGACCTGGCCCGAGACCACCTCGTGATCGCGCCCGACCTGCTCGGTCACGGCGCCTCCGACAAGCCGCGCGGTGACTACTCGATCGGCGGTTTCGCCAACGGGTTGCGCGACCTGTTGAGCGTGCTGGACGTGGAGCGGGTCACCGTGGTGGGGCACTCACTGGGTGCGGGGGTCGCGATGCAGTTCGCCTACCAGTACCCCCAACTCTGTGAACGTCTGGTCCTGGTCAGCGCCGGCGGGGTCGCGCACGGCGTGCACCCGCTGTTCCGGGCCTTGGCCCTACCGGGCGCCTCCGCTGCGTTGGCGACCCTGCGGTTCGCTCCGGCGAGGTGGTCGGTGCACGCGGTGACCGGATTGCTGGAGCGGCTCGACACCGCGGCCGGTATCGATGCCGAGGATCTGCTCCGGATCGCCGCATCACTACCGGATCAGCGCGCTCGTGGCGCCTTCGTCCGCTCACTTCGTGGCGTGATCGATCCCCGCGGGCAACTGGTCACCATGCTCGATCGCAGCTACTTGATGGAGGCGATCCCGACCCTCCTGGTGTGGGGCGAGCGTGATGCGGTGATCCCCGTCCGCCACGCCCACCTCGCGCACGAGGCCATGCCCGGCAGCATCCTGGAGATCTTCGAGGGGGCCGGGCACTTCCCGTTCCACACCGACCCGGCGCGCTTCCTCGCCGTTCTGCGTCGGTTCATCGACGAGGCCCCACCGGCTGCGTGGTCCGCGGAGCTGTGGCGTACGCTACTTCGGCGAGGCTCCCAGCAACTGGACGACGACGTGTGGGGTGCGACCCGGAGCGTGTGAGCGACCAGGCATCGGCCAGCTGCCGGGGACGCGGCCTTCGGGTGAAAGCTCCGGGCCGGTTACTCGGACCGGAGCGCCCGACCACGGCACCCTCCGGTGGCGTTCCACACCAGGTCTGCGCCCCACCTCCGCAGTGAGGCGACCGGCCGGGCCGCGACATGGCATCGTGGGCCGCTCCGTGCGGGGCAGCGACCCCCCGTCCCGATCGAAAGATGCGAGATGCTCGAGGTAGGCCCTTCATCGCTCGGCGGGCGAGGCGTGTTCGCCAGCGCCGACATCGCCGAGGACGTGTTCCTCATGACCGCCCCACTGTTGTTGATCCCGGGCGCCCAACGTGGACACCTCGCTCGGACCGTGGTCGACGACTACGTCTACGAATGGGACGAGGACGGCACGGCCGCGCTCGTGCTCGGCATCTCCTCGATGATCAACCACGCCTCGGAACCCAACACCTTCCTGTGGTTGGTGCCCGACGACACGAGCGCGGAGTTGTGGTCGATCCGGCCGATCGCCGAGGGCGAGGAGGTCACGGTCTCCTATCGCGCCGAGGGCCCCGACAGCCCCCTGTGGTTCGAGGTCGAGCAGCCCACCTGACCGCGACCTGACCGCGACCTGAAGTGCGGCCTCCCCCGTCGGCGAGGCTGTCGCGCATCCATCGCGCGCTGGCGTCCCAACCGTCATCCAGTCGGCGTCGGTCAAGTCGACCGCCATGGGTGCTATCGCCGGTGAACGGGGCGGAGGTGCGGTTTCGGGCCCCATCTGAGGGGACGCGCTCGCTCGGGTGGGGTTGCGAGCCCCCCCATCGGGGGTCGGTGGAGAGATGATGCATCGCGGACACCTCCCGTCGACCACCCCAGTCTCCCCTGAGCTGTTGCTGGCTGCCGTTGTCTCTTGCGAGCCAGCAAGGACCACGCGCCCGTGACCTCCCGTCACGGCGAACGGAGGCGAGCCACTTGGACGATCCACAGAACCGACCGGCAGGCACACCGCGGGAGCAGGAGGCGCCGACGATACCCACCGACGTCCCAGCACCGCACCCCATCGCCGGCGAAGCCACCGGCACCGACGTCAGCGCGACCGAGCCACCCGGCCCAGCGGAGCGCGACAGCCCTCAGCGCGACACCAAGGACGTCGCCAAACAGGAGGGTGAACAGGTTGCGGAGGACGCTCGCGAACAGGCCGAGGAGGTGGTCGACACCGCGCGCCAGAGCGTCGCAGAGGTCACCGAGGAAGCCAAGCACCAGGCCATCGACCTCGCCGAGGACGCACGACGCCAACTGCACGACCAAGCACGTCAGCAGACCGATCATCTGGGCGCCGCCATCCAGGACCTGGGCCACAAGCTGCACGCACTCGCCGACGGGCGGACCGAGGAGGCCGGGCAGGTCGGCGACTACACCGACCGCGTCGCCGATCAGGTCGACCGCATCGGTGGCCGCGTCCAGGAACTGGGTTTCGACGGCACCGTCGACGAACTCCAGCGTTTCGCTCGTCGACGGCCGGGCGTCTTCCTCCTGGGTGCCGCAGCCGCCGGCTTCGCCGTGTCCCGGCTCGGCCGCGGCGCGAAGGATGCGCAGCAGCAGCGCGGTGACGACGATCGCGCATCGTCGCCGGACGGGACCGGGAACCGCTCGTTGATGTCGAGCGAGCAGCGCGACCTACCAGCACATGCCGGCCAGCCTCCGCTCGAGGGTCAGGGGCCCGCCGGGGCGCCCGCCCCCACCGGTCCGACCTCCCCCACCGTGGGTGGCCTCCCGAGCGATGTTCCCCCACCGCCCCCGGCGGTGCCAGCACCGGATCCGTCGATGCCGCGGGGGCGCCCATGAGTAGCAGCATGCACGAACGGATGCCTGCCGACTCCGGCGGGCAGGCTGGCTACGACGGTGGTCCGGACGAGCAGGCCTCGTTGGCGGAGCTGCTGGGCGAGCTCAGCGACGACGTCACGCGGCTGTTCCGACAGGAGGTCGAGCTCGCCAAGCTCGAGGTGAAGAAGGAGGCCGTGGAGGCGGGCAAGGCCGCGGGCATGCTCGTGGCGGGCGCGATCGCCGCGTTCGTGACCCTGCTGCTGCTGGCCTGGGCGGCCAGCTGGGCCCTGGCGCTGGCCATGCCGGTGTGGGCCGGCTTCCTGATCGTCGGCGTGGTGTTCGGTGCCGCTGCGGCCGGCTTGATCGTCACGGGACGCAACAAGTTCCAGACGCTCGACCCGACCCCGCACCAGACCATCGAGACCCTGCAAGAGGACAAAGAGATGTTGAGCGACCGGAGGAACCCATGAGCGAGCAACCCGAGGACCTGCGCCGTGACATCGCTCGGACACGGGCGGAGATGGATCAGACCCTCGCGCAGATCGAGGACCGGGTCAGCCCGTCCCGCATCAAGGAGCGCCAGGTCGATCGGTTCCGCGGTCGGTGGGAACGGACCCGGGATGCGGTGATGGGTTCCGACGGACCGGACGTGGGTGAACGTGCCGGCGAGGTCGGGGATCAGATGTCGCAGCGCGCGGATCAGATCGGCGAGCGGGCCAGCGAGATGACCGACCGTGCCGGCGAGCGCGCGCGACAAGTGCCGGAACGCGCGGAGGAGGTGACGCGGGGCAACCCCCTCGCCGCCGGACTCATCGCCTTCGGCCTCGGAGCGCTGGTGGGGAGCCTCGCACCGAGTAGTGCGCCCGAACGCCAGCTGGCCAGCGGGTTGCGCGACGAGTTCGAAGAACCGGTCAAGAGCGAACTGCAGGCCGCGGGTGGTGCCGTGAAGGAGGATCTGCAGGAACACGCCCAGCAGGCGGTCGAGGAGACCAAGCAGACGGCTCGAGACGCTGCGGATCGCACCACCGAAGAAGCGCGTGGCCGCGCCGAGGAGGTCCGCAACGAGGCCGAGCGCGCCGCCGACAACGTCCAGGAGCAACGCACCTGACCGAGCAGATGGCGACGCGATGATGACCGGCCCCTGGGGGGCCGGCCATCATCGTCACGCGTTCACGTTCCGGGTCGACTCAGCGGATGCCGAGCGCCTCGGTGCATGCGGGCCACGCGCCCCAACCTGCGGGGTGGATCTCCAGCAGGGTCTCGGCGACCGTGATCTGCTGCATCCGGGTGGCGTTGTGCGGGTAAGCGGGCTTGTTCGTGTGCCCACCGACCTCGATGGCCCAGTCCCACGACTTCTTGTTGAACTGCAGGCCACCGTAGAAGGTGTTCCCGGTGTTGATGTCCCAGGTCTGGTTCGACTCGCACTCGGCCAGACGATCCCAGGTCTCCAGCGGCACATCACCGTTGTGGGTCGGCGTCGAGGTCGGCTCCGACTCGGACGTGTCCGAGGTGTCCGTGCTGGAGGACGGGGTGTCCGAGCTGTCCGCGCTGGACGACGAGGTGTCCGCGCTGGACGACGATGGCGCGGTGCCGGACAGCGCCAGTTCCTGACCCACCTGGATCGCGTTGGGGTTCGGGACGATGTCAGCGTTCGCCTCGGCGAGATCCCGCCAGGAGGCCACCTCCGCGTACTGGGCCGCGATGCCAGACAGCGTGTCGCCCTGCACGACGGTGTGGGTGTTGGATCCGCTGGACTCGGCAGTGGCGGCCGAACTCGACGACCCACCGGCGAGCGCGAGCTCCTGGCCGATGAAGATCCGGTTCGGGTTCGAGATGATGTCGCTGTTGAGCTCCGCCAGCTCACGCCAGGAATCGACGCCGTCGTGCTGGCCGGCGATGCTCGATAGCGTGTCGCCGGAGCGCACGGTGTGGGTGTCGTTCGCCACCGCGGCGCCAGCACCGACGGCGAGCATGCCGGCGGTCAACGCGGTACCAGTCAGGGCACGGGCAAGAGAAAAACGCACAGGACTCCTTAGTCCGATTCTCAAGGGATGACAGCCCGGACCCGGGCTGCAGCGCGCCACGGTAAGAAGCCCTGCGACACGGTCAGCCACTCGTCCCAATCGTCGGGACAGGGGTCATTCGACGCCCGTCCCCGGACAGTGTCCAGTCAGCCTCGATCGACGAACGCGCACCGTCACCGCGCAACCGCCCGCCTCACCGACGAGGAACCTGGTTTGCTTACCCGCGTCAGCGACCACGACAGGGGCGACTATCAGCAGCAGCGGCGACGGACACGACCAGGATCCGACCCGACGCATCCCGGTGCCGGGTGATCCCCCGGTATCCCGGTCCGGGTACGCCGGAGAGCCTTTGGAGGGTGAAGCCGAGCTCCGACCCGTAGCGGACAGCGAGGACGCTCGCACCGACCTCGACCTCGAGGAGGAGCCCGGGCCCCGTCGAGGGCGCGATATCGGATTCCTACTCGCCGGCGTCCTGGTGGGGATCCTGTTCACGTTCGTGGTCATCGCGCTGACCACCGGGGGCGACACGGCCGACGTGGGTGATGATCCCGCCGCAGCCGAACGCGAGGCCGAGCTGGCCGAACGTGAGCAACAGATCGAAGAGTTGGACGCGCGGATAGCGGATCTCGAAGCGCAGCTGGCCGAGGTGGATGGCGACAGCGCCGACCGGGATGCCGAACTCGCCGCCCAGCGCGAGGCACTGGACGAGCGTCTCGCCGCCATCGATGCCCGGATGGAGGAGCTCGACAACCGTCAGGTTGCGCTCGACGATCGCGCCGAGGCGCTCGATCGGCGCGAGGCCGCGATCGACGAAGCCGAAACCGATACCGGGTCACCGAACGGCGGCAGCGACACCGGTAGTGACGACGACAGCGGTGACGGCGGGATCGACCTCGACGACCTCGGCGACAGTGCCGAGGGCGTCATCGACCGCCTCCTCGAGGAGATCCGGAACCTCTTCGGACAGAACTGACCCGACGGTGGGCCCTCGACCCCGACCTGGGGGGAGTTCACGTCCGAGGTCGGGGTCGATCGGCGGACCTCAACGCTGCTGACTGCCCCCACCGGGGCCGCCACCCACGTCGTCCTGGTGCAGCGGCCGGGTCTGGTCGTCACGGAGGTCGATGTCACGGACGGGCCGTGACCCACCGGTCGGCTCCGATGATGGCGCGGGACGGCGTTCGACGTCGTCACCCTCCTGCCGGTCGACCTCCCGGCGCATCCGCTCGGCCTCCCGGTCGGCTCGGTTGGACCAGCGTTCCACGTACTCGCGAGCGACCGGGATGCCGCCGCCACCGAACGCGATGATCGAGGAACCCACGAGGATCGCCAGTAGCGCGTAGAACAGCCCGTTGACGATGTTCGGCGCGATCTGCAACTGGTCGAGAGCGGCGAAGCCTGCGATGACCAGGATCGCGCCACTGGCGAAGAGGCCGAGCATGCGGCCGTATTCGAGGCCACCGAAGGTGCTCTGGATCATCTCCTTGACGGCGTTGGCCACGGAAGCACCGATGACCACGATCACGATCGCCACGAAGATGCGCGGCAGGTAGCCGATGATGCCGGTGATCAACTCACTGATCGGGTTCGGTCCGAACACCCCGAAGGCGAGTTGCAGCACGAACAGCATCACGACGTAGAAGACCAGACGACCGAGCAGTGACGAGGCGTCGTACTCGGAACTCTCCAACGCCCGCCTGATACCCCCGCGTTCGACCCAACGATCGAAGCCCACGCGCTCGAGGATCTTGTCGACGGCCTTCTCGAGTGCCTTCGCCACGAAGTAGCCGATGACCACGATCAGCAACGCGCCGAGCAACACCGGCAGGAAACTCGCCACGTTCGCCCAGGCCTCCCCGAGCCCTTCCTGGAACTGTTCCATCCTGGTGTCTCTCCTCGCGCCGCGACACGCGTTGGGGACGATCAGCACGGGGTGCACCGACCGAGGTCGAACCCACCGAGTATGGGGCGGGCGGCCCATCAGCCGACGTCAACACCTCTCCCGACGGGTCGTAACTCTGACCCGTCGAGCTGGACCGGGGCCCCCGCCCGGGTGAGGCGCGGTTCAGTCGCGAAGAGCCGCCAGCGGCGGATTGCGGTCCGGCGTGACGCGCTCACCCTCGGGCGGCGGCCCCGGCGGGGTCCCGTCGCCGAAGGGACGACCACCGAGCTGTTCACGACCGTGGGGGGTGGCCCAGTTGCTCAGATCCGGCCCGAGCGGAACGATCCCGGTGGGGTTGATGTCGGTGTGCACCTCGTAGTAGTGGCGCTTGATGTCCACGAAGTCCGTGGTGTCGCCGAACCCGGGGGTCTGGAACAGGTCCCGCGCGTAGGCCCACAGCACCGGCGATTCCGCCAACTTGTTGCGGTTGCACTTGAAGTGGTTGTGGTAGACCGTATCGAAGCGCGCCAACGTGGTGAACAGCCGCACGTCCGCCTCCGTGATCGTGTCACCTACGAGGTAGCGCTGCGAGGCCAGGCGCTCCTCCAGCCAGTCCAGAGCATCGAAGAGCTCGCGGTAGGCCTTCTCGTAGGCGGGAACGGTGCCGGCGAAGCCGGCCTTGTAGACGCCGTTGTTGACGTCGCGATAGACGCGGCCCTCGACCTCGTGGATCTCGTCGCGGAGGTGTTCGGGGTACAGCTGCGGTGCGCCCTCGCGATGGAAAGCGCTCCACTCGGTGGAGAGATCGAGCGTGATCTGCTTGAAGTCGTTGGTCACGACCCCGCCGCTCGGGATGTCGACGATCGCGGGCACGGTGATGCCCCGCGGGTAGCCGGGGAACCTCGCCTCGAACGCATCTTTCAGCCGCGGGATGCCGAGTGCCGGGTCGAGCCCGCCGGGATCCTTGTCGAAGGTCCAGCTGCGTGCGTCGTGGACGGGCCCCGCGATGCCCATCGACAACGCGTCCTCGAGCCCGAGCAGGCGACGCACGATGATGGCCCGGTTGGCCCAGGGGCACGCCCGGGCCACGATCAGCCGGTAGCGACCGGGTTCCACCTTCCAGCCCGACGACCCGTCCGCCGTGATGCGGTCGTCGATGTAGTTGGTGTCCCGGTTGAACTCGTCTTCGATGTACGAACCGGCGGACGCGTCGTTGTCGCTCATGGCCGAACGGTACCCGGCTCACCGGACCACCGATCCTTCTACGCCTCCGTGCAGTGCACACACGCACGGGCGCTCGGACGGGCCAGGAGCCGCTCGTGACCGATGTCGCTCCCACAGCGTTCACAGATGCCGTGCGCTCCGGTCCGCAGCCTCGCGACCGCCGCGTCGATCTCCCGGAGATGGCGCCGGGCGGCCGAGATCAGTGAGACCACCTGGGCCCGCTCGAACGCGATGGTCGCGCCTTCCGGGTCGTGCTCGTCGTCGGGCACGTCGGCGGTGGCTTCCATCAACGCCTCGAGGTCACGCGTCAGGGCCGCGAGACGTCGCAGGGTCGCCTCGCGGTCGTCGTCGAGCTGCTGCTCGGCGCTCACCGCGGTTCCGCCGAGCTGACCGGCGGCTGCAGCACCAGCAGCGCGCCAGGACGGATCCGGAACGTGACCGTGTCGGGTCCGGCCCAGGTCTCGCCATCGGCAGCCAGCTGCATGCCGCCCGCCTGCGAGGACACCTCGAGGTGATCGCTCGTCCATCGGCGTCGGTCGGCGCTGTACCTGAGGCGACCGGTGAGGGCCCATCCGAGCACGCGGGTACGCGACCATGAGCGCTGGGCATCAACGAGCCGGACATCGAGGCGGCCGTCGTCGAGCCGGCGGCGGCGTGTCGGTGCCAGGCCATCCCCGGTGAACCGTCCGTTGCCGACGAACAGCAACCACACCCGATGTTCGCGTCCATCGACCTCGAGCACCGAGGGTTGCTGGGTCGCGAGGATCCGGAGCAACGACCACAACGCTGCGGGCCACTTCCCGATACGGCCTTCGAGGTCCTCGCGGTCGTCGACCAGATGCGGGTAGGCGCCGATACTCGCGGCGTTGACGAAACCGTGACCATCGACCTCGCCCAGGTCCATCCGGATGACCCGGCCCCGACGGACCGCCCGTGCGGCGTCCTCGACGGTCTCGATGCCGAGGTCGCCTGCCAAGTGGTTGAGCGTGCCCGCCGGGATCACCAGGAGCGGGATCCCGGCCTCGGCAGCGACGTCGGCAGCGAGACTGGCGCTGCCGTCGCCGCCGGCCACTCCGAGGACCCGGGCCGTCCGGGCTGCCCGGCGGAGGGTCCCGAGCAGATCCTCATCGGGCTCCGCCTCCACGATCCGGGCACCGGGGAGCTCGCGGCGCAACTGCTGCTTCGGGTCCTCGGCCAGGACGTTGCCCGCGCCGGCGTTCGCGACCACGACCAGACCGGTGCCATCGGGCTCCACGAACCGATGTGAGCCAGCAGGGCCCCCGTCCGGATCGCCACCGGCGGCCGGCGTGTCGTCGGCCAGTGGCCATCTGCCGAGCGTCCACCTGGCGATCCCGTACCCGATCGCCGAACCGACCACCACGTCCCCCGGATAGTGCACGCCGGTGTAGACGCGGGAGACCGCCACGGCCCCGGCCAGGCCGGCCATCGGCAACCGGAGATCAGGCCGTTCGATCGCTACGGCGGTTGCGAAGGCTGCCGCCGATGCGGCGTGTCCGGACGGGAACGACGTCGATGACGGCACACGCGCCAGACGGCGCACCCCCGGGACGATCGCCGGATCCGGTCGCGTCCGACCAGCGAGCAACTTGGCCGGCAGGTTGGTCACCCCGGAGGTCACCAGGACCGCGAGCGCCCCTCTCATGGCGGCGCGGCGCCCGAACCGGTCGCCGCCGATGGTGAGCAGCACCGCGATGCCAGCCCACAACCGGGAGTGGTTCGCGGCACGCGACAACCAGGGCAGCGTCGGACCCACGAGCGGGATGTTGGCGCGGGCGAGGGTTCGGAAGGCCCACAGATCAGCCCGGCGGACCGGGGCGGGGACCAGCCTCCGGACGCGCCGCTGCACATCTGCCCACCTGGGGACCCGTGCGCTTCCCAGCTCCGGCATCGTGACCTCGCTCATGAGGGGCTCGGGCAAGCCGGGCCTGGGGCGGCTCGTGGTCTCCGTGTACCCATGGGTCCTGTCTCGGATGCCACGACGCCGCGCTAAGCGAGTGGAAGGGTGTATTCCCAGAGCGCGATGACGTGCGTCGCGCCGGCCGCCACGACCAGGACGTGGAACACCTCGTGGAACCCGAACCAGGTCGGCCACGGGTTGGGGCGTCGACGGGCGTAGACGACCCCGCCGATGACGTACATGGCCGCGCTGGAGCCGAGCAGAACCAACCCGGCGGTCGGTAGCACCTGCACGATCCGGAACAACGGCACCACCGCGAGCGAGCCGAAGGCGGTGTAGCCGACCACCGAGAGCCAGCGCGGGCCCTTCAGCGGGGATGCGGCGATGACCGCCCCGATCAGACCGATCCCCCAGGCCACCGCCAGGCTCCACACGCGCCAGACACCACCGAGTGCGTGTACGGCGATCGGGGTGAACGACGCGGCGATGAACAGTTGGATCATGGCGACATCCGCGCGCGACAACCAGTGCCGCACCCGCGCCGGCCACTGTGGGAGGTGATAGAGCCCGGAAGTCGTGTACAGACCGACGAGGGCGATCCCGAAGACCGCGACGCTCGCCCGTGAGATCCCGGGAGAGGCGGCACGCCACAGCATCACGGCGACCACGACGGCGACCGGTGCCGCTGCGAGGTGGATCCAGCCGCGCAGGTGCGGTCGGGGCAGATCGTCCAGGACATCCGCGACAACGGTCACCGGCCCACGTTCCCCACGCGTCGGCGTCGCTGGGGTCTCCATGGCATCTCCGTGACCGGGCTGGAACCTGGCATTCGCGGCACCGCGCGAACCGCTTCGACCGTCGCACATCGTGTCAGCCGACTCGGTCGTCGAGCGACGACGACGCCGCGTGCCGATCAGTCGGGCACCGTACAAGGTGACTAGCGTGCGCGTTGCAGCTCACCCCGGACGTTGGGGACCAGCGGCCGTCGATGGGGCCGACCGCCACCGTCGCCACGTTCCGCGCCATGCCCGATGCGGGCAGGAGTCGAGATGGACACCACAGCCCCGGTCATCGCCCTGGTGGCCTCGGCCGGTGGCCTGGATGCCGTCAGCTCGGTGCTGGCACCGTTGACGCCACCCTTCGGCGCACCGATCCTGGTGCTGATCCATCAGGCGCCCGACCATCCGAGTCGACTGCCGCAGATCCTCAGTTCCCGCAGCGCCCTCCCGGCGGCCCATGCGCAGCACGGTGAACTCCTCGAACCCGATCGGGTCCTGGTCGCTCCGCCAGGCAAGCACCTGCTGGTGACCAACGAGGGCCGGCTCGCCTTGGTGATCTCCGGCGACTATCCACCGAACCGGCCATCGGCTGACCTGTTGATGGCCTCGATGGGGCTGAGCCTCGGACCGCGCGCCATCGCGGTCGTGCTCTCGGGCAGCGGCCACGATGGGGCCACGGGGGCCACGATCGTCCACGACTTCGGTGGCTTCGTGCTCACCGCCGACGAGCAATCTTCTCGGGCCTACGGGATGCCGGACGCGGCGAACCGGCGCGATCACGCGGTGAACGAGACCCTCCCCGTCGATGCCATCGCCACGAGGTTGCAACAGTTGGTGGACGAACGCCGCGACCCGACCGGCTGATATCGGCGCGGGCGCCAGCCTCGGTCAGCGGAGTTTGCCGAGCGGACCCAGGTCGAGGTTGAGATCCTCGTCGGTGAGACCGAAGGCGTCCTTCAGTTCCTCCATGCGTTCCCGCAGGGCGATGAACGTGGTTCCGAGCCGTTCGATCTCCTCATCATCCAGGGTGCCGGCATCCATCCGACGCAACGCCTGACGTTCCATGAGTTCACGGAGCACTTCGACCAACGTGAGCACTAGTTGTGCAAGGCCACGCTGCACGTCCTCCGGTCCGGCGTCACCGGACCTGCCACCTTCGAGCAGCCGGTCGAGTTCGTTGCTGAGATCCAGCCCGGCAGCCGCGTCGACGGCCCGACGTGGGTCCGGTTCGGACGCCATCATGTCCCGAGCTCCTCGGTCGCGAAGGTGTAGGGCGGCCAGGGGCCGCCGAGGACCAACTCCTCGCGGTCCCGTAGACAGCTCGAGGCTGCGGCGGTGAAGATCGCCAGAGCCCGTCGTTCGACCAGATAACAGCGTTCTGGGCCGTGAGGCCCTGAACGCTCGACCACGACGGCGGCCTTTCCGTCCAAGGGTCCGGTGATCGCGCGCAACTCGGCAGTCGCGACCTGCTCCGCGCGCCGTTGCCGACGCTGCTCGGCGAGACGGTCCTCGAGGTAACGCCGCCCGGGTTGATCGTCCGAGACCGTCACCTTGGGCGCCCGATCCGGTGGCCGGCCGATCGAAGATGCGGCGTGATCGTGCCGGATGACGAACTCCACGTGGCCACCCACCCGGTGTAGCGATCGCAGGAGCTCGGTCTCGGCAGAAGCCACCGCCCCCTGCAGACCGGCTCGATCGTGGTGCTGGACGCCGTAGCGCACCGGGACGACCTCGGCCCGTTCAGCGACCGCAGCCACGACGGCGGCATGGCGCAGTGCGCTGGCCCGGTCGGTCGGTGGCGGGCGATCGTGCTCGCTGACGACAGCATCGATCGCTCCGCAGGGAACGATCTCCAGCTCGGCCCCCTCGACACCGACGAGGTCGGCGGGAAGGATGCTGCCGCGGGCGAGGGCATAGAGGTGGATCACCACGGCGTGCGTTCGGTGCCGTCGACGCCCTTGAGGATCAGACGGACACCGAGGTAGACGAGGTCGACCCCGGCCACCGACAGCACGACGTCCCCTGTGACGGTCACACCACGTGCGAGGACCCGGTCGAGCAGGTCGACCACGGTGGCATCGGTGCCGAGCGGCGCGAGTGCGGCCGAGAGCTGCTCGGGTTCGGCGAGTTCGACGGGGCGCACGCTCATGGGTCGGCCACCTCCTCGGCACCGAGGTTCAGTGACACGAAGTGGTAGGGGGGCCATGGCCCGCTGACATCGATCACGGCTGCCGGGTGCTCGCTGCGCAGATAGGCGATCGTCGATTCGAACCGGGCGAACGCCTCGTCATCGAGGAGATAGACCCCATGCAGCAGGGGAGGTGAGGCCTCCTCGAGAGGTCGCGACTCGACACGCTCGGAGGCCACCGCGCAAGCCGCGAGGGGACCGTGCAGGGACGATGCCAACCGGTCCTGACGGGCCCACCGGTCCTCGCGGGCGTCGAGTTCGGCGCGGCGGTGCTGGAGGTAGTCGCGGCCGGACGCGGGTGAACCGGACGGCTGCTCCGGATCGGGGGCCTCGAAGGTCTGCACGGTGACCGCCCACTCCGCGTGGCCTCGCACCCGGCTCAGCTCCTCTTGGAGCAACGCGGCGTGGAACGTGAGCAGCGCGCTGATGGCCGCGTCGTCGGCCAACGCCGTTCCGAGTCCGAGGGGCAGGACCGCACCGCCGGCGAACCGTGCAAGGATGCCATCATGAGCGTGAGCGGCGGCCGCCAGGAGATCCAATCCGTCCGTACTCGGTTCGCGTAGCACCTCGAACAGTTCCGGATCCACGTCACTGACCACGGCCCGGCACCCCGGTCCGTCGATGAAACGCAGCTCACCGCCACCCGGCAACGTGGGGAGTTCACCATCGGGCATCGCGTCGCCCGCCGCGACGATGCCGAACAGGTAGGTCATCGAGCCTCCCCCGTCCGCGGAGAGGGTGGCCCCGCCGGTGGTGGGTCGGGCGGTCATCGGCTCAGCCGCCGGTGCCGGCGGCTCGGTCGGCCGCCCTGGTCCGAGGTCGTCCATCACCGGAGGTTCGCTCAGCGACCCGCCGAGCGAGCTGAGAGCACGGGCGAGCAGGTCGTGGGTCATCAGACGCTTCAGGGTCGCGTAGACCTCGTCGCGAGCGTCGGTCCACGCTTCCTCGACCAGGTCATCCGCATCCACCTCGGC
This sequence comes from Nitriliruptoraceae bacterium, assembly GCA_003558435.1. Classification (GTDB taxonomy): domain Bacteria; phylum Actinomycetota; class Nitriliruptoria; order Nitriliruptorales; family Nitriliruptoraceae; genus PWLR01. The sequence continues at coordinate 19,331 of PWLR01000104.1, forward strand.
AGCCCCGAGCACGTCCTGGAGACGCTGCAGCAACTCGCGTTCAGTCATCGTCGGCGTCGGATCCGCCGCTGGCCCCATCGTCCACCGGCTCCCATTCGTCCTCGAGCGCTTCCATCAGACGTTCACGAAGGGTGGCCTTGTTGCCGCTCGTGGCGAGGCCCCGAGCTTCGAGCTCCCCTTGAAGGTCTGGCCGGGTCATCGCCTCGATGGTCGCCTCATCGAGCCAGTAGACCTCTTCCTCGTAGTGTTCAGGGTCGGCCTGCTCCTCGTCCGCGGACGCCTGCTCCTCCGAGGACACATGCTGTTCGGCGAGCGC
>PWLR01000029.1 GCA_003558435.1 Nitriliruptoraceae bacterium
CTCCTCGACGTCGTTCGAGGACCCGGCGACGTCGGTCGAGGACCCACCGTCCGAGGCCTCCGGCTTCGGGTCGGCTTCCCCGTCCTCGTCGGGTACGGACGGGGGGATCAATGCCGCGAGACCGCGGCCGAGACCAGAACGACGGCTCACGGTCGTACCTCCTGCTCTGGGGGATCGACGACCGGAGTGTCATCCGCTCCATCGACGAGCCGAACCGCGACGTTCTGTTCGGGCTGCACCTGCTCGGCAGCGTTCGCCTGCTGCTTGTCGCCGAGGAGACGGTCGAGTGCGGACATCTCGTCGTGGGAGACCGGCAACGCCAGCCGCTCCGCCACCTCACGTGCGAGCCGTTGGTAGGACCGGGCTCCACGACTGGAGGGATCGAACGTGGTGATGGGCTGACCGAAGCTGGGAGCCTCCGACAGACGGACGGTCCGAGGGATGACCGTCTGGTAGGCACGTGCCCCGAAGTAGGCCCGAACCTCGTCCACGACCTGCTGCGCGAGGTTGGTACGTCCGTCGAACATCGTCAGGACCACCCCACCGAGTTCGAGTTCCCGGTTCAGGTTGTCACTCACGAGTTCGACGGTACGCATCAACTGGCTGAGTCCTTCCAGTGCGTAGTACTCGCACTGGATCGGTACCAGCACCTGATCGGCAGCCACCAGTGCATTGATGGTCAGAAGACCAAGTGATGGCGGACAGTCGATGAGGATGATGTCGTAGTGCGCGACCACCGGCTCCAGCGCCCGCCGCAGACGCATCTCGCGCGAGAAGGCCGGGACCAACTCGACCTCGGCTCCCGCCAGGTCGAGCGAGGACGGCAGCAACCACAGACCATCGACCTCGGTGGGGCGCACGGCGTCGGCGACGGCATCACCGTCGACCAACACGCCGTAGGTCGAGGGGTCACCCTCCTCGACGCGGCACCCGAGGCCGGTCGAGGCGTTGCCCTGCGGATCGAGGTCGATCACCAGGACACGGGCACCGAGGAGCGCGAGGCCAGCGGCCAGCGATACCGCGGTGGTGGTCTTCCCGACACCACCCTTCTGGTTGGCGATACAGACCGTGACCCCGGGACCGGTGCCATTCACATCGTTCCGTTCCATAACCGATACTTCTGCGGCATTCGAATCATCCACGAAGGTCCTGTTCAATCAGAAGTGACCGGGGTAGCACGCGATCTCGCGACCCATCGAAAGGACCGTGAGGCAGTGTCATACCGGTGACATCACGCCTTCATCGGTCCCGGGCGATCATAACAATGCGGGGCGAACCTTCGACGGCATTGCCCCCCGTCACCTCGTCCGGCGTGGCCATCAACCGGGCCCCGGAACGAGGAAGTTGGGCTTCCGCACCTGCCAGTTCCTCCTGCCAGCGCTCGCCCTTCACGGCGTACAACAGGCCGCCTATCCGCAGGAACGGCATCGTCCACCGGATCAAACGGTCCAACGGGGCAACGGCCCGAGCGGTCACCACGTCGAAGGAATCCGCCAAGGGCGGCCGCGCTAGGTCCTCCGCCCGTCCGCGGTGCACCACGATCCCGAGGTCGAGTTCCGCACCGACCTCCTCGAGGAAGCGGGTCTTCTTCTGCGTGCTGTCCAGCAGGTGGACCTCGAGTTCCGGACGAACGATGGCGAGAACGACGCCGGGGAACCCGCCTCCGGACCCCACATCCAGGACGCGCTGCCTGCCCACGGGCAACATCCGTGCCAATGCGACACATTCCGGCACGTGCCGAGAACGCAACTCGTCGCGGGCCCGCTTCGAGACGAGGTTGTGCGGAGACGACTCGACCAGCCGTGTGAAGGCTTCGAGCTGCTCATCGACCGGTGTTGAGGGTTCCATGGGCGGATGCTAGCTGCTCACCCCCTCGGTGCCGCGTCGCGATGTTCCACGTGGAACGACGTCGTGGCGCCCCCACATCCGGGCACATCGCCCCGTTGGCGTCGCCACGCCGGTCCGCCGTAGGGCGCCGACCGCTATGGACGGTTCGACGCCACCGACCGACACACTGAACCCGGCGTCGCTCCCGACGGTGCCGCCCACCGGCCAAGCTCCACTCCTGGGTCACGGGGCAGGGACCATCGGCCATCATCCCCGTCATCCACAGACCCGTGCATTCCCTGTGGATACACGACCAACCCCTCTACGGGACCGCGGACGACATCCAGTCGGGCTGGCACGCCGAACGCCTTCCATGGCCTGTAAGCGGACGATCTGTCTCGCGCCATCCCAGGCGGGAGCCCTGTGTACGGCGGTCCCCGCACGAGCCATCCTGTGGATATCCACGGGCAGCCCGCAGTGCCACGCCAGGTCGATCATGCCGGCGGTGATGTTCCGCCCGACGGGCCCTCGGTGCCCAGCATCTCACGCGTCGAGGTCCTGCTCGGCACGGCTACCACCGGGGACACGCGGGATCGTGTCCGCCCCGGCCACCCCAGGCAAGCATCGACAGGGCGCGAGGCTGGCGAGCACCATCACCCCGCCCGTCTTCCGGCAGCGCCAACGCTCACCCCGGGGCCATCGGTCCCGGCTGATGGTTGGGGATCGCCACGCGGGAGTGGTGGGCACCCCGAGCACGGCTCTGGTGATCAAGACCTGCGGCGCTGACCTTGGCGTTCCACGTGGAACACCGGGGAGTGTGATCGTGGGCTCACCGTCAGCACCATGCAGCGGGTGACGACTTCGATGACCGGGGGCGAGCGACGCGACAGGTGGCCACCTCCCCTCACGTCGTGGTTCCACGTGGAACATCCGCAGGCACATCACTGCACCGTCGCAACCGCCATCACCCCGTATGTCACACCCCGGACGACCGCCGTTCCACGTGGAACATCCATGACGCCGGCAGCTCGACCCTGATGGCACCGGACCCGGAGCGTGGCGGACTCTGCCTGGTCTCTTTCCTCACTACCAGCCACTCGGCGAGGTCCCCGCGTTCGACCTGCGTGCGAGGCGTCGTGCAGAGGAACGTCTGTCGCCGGGCTTGCGCGAACGGGCAGGACCTGAGGACCGGACAGCGGTCCCCAACATGGAGGAAGGGCCCCGACATCGTCGGGGCCCTTCCTCCATGTTGCTCGTTGGCTCACACCGCTTCGATGATCACTCGCCGGGCCGGCTCACGCCCCTGGCTGCGACTCTCCAGCCCATCGATCTCCGCCACCAACTGGTGGACCGCCTTGCGCTCGAAGACGTCCATCGGCTCGAGCCGTTCGGCTTCACCCGTATCGAGCACGGCATCGATCGCCTCCTCGGCCTTCTCGATCAACTTCTCGAGCCGGCGCGAGCGGTACCCCTCCGCATCGATCTTGACCCGTGCACGGCGCTGGAACTGCCGCTGCAGCGAGCAACGCACCAGTTCCTGGATCGCCTCGAGCGTTTGGCCACGGCGTCCGATGAGTGCACCACTACCGATCTCGATCACTTCGAGCTCCACGTGATCGGGGTGGACCTTGATCCGTAGATCTCCCGGCAGATCGAGGGCATCGAGCAGTCCTTCGAGGAAGTCAGCGGCAGCGTCAGCCTCCTCCTCGAGATCCTCGATGGTGACGGTGGTGTCGGAGTCTTCAGGATCGTCACCATCCGAGGGTCGGGAGCTGGACTCAGCGACCGGCTCAGCGACCTGGGCCGCTTCCTCGACCACCGGGTGGATACGTAGGGTGAGGCGGTGCTCACCAGCAACGTCGTCGACGCCAGGGGCCTCGACCTTCAGCGTGACCTTCTCGAGATCGCAGGACACGATCTCCGCGACAGCCGCGGCCAGCGACTCTTCCAGGGTGGAACCCGTGGCGTTGATGATGCGGCTCATGGACGTGCTCCTTCTCGTTCGATCAGCCCTTCGCGCTACCACCGCGACGGGGGAGATGGTCACGCTTGGAGGTATGCGCGGGTGTTGCTTCCGAAGCCTCGTCCGGCTGGTCGTCGTCGACCGTCCCATGGGCGCTCGAGCCGTTGGAGGTCGGTGACGACCCGTTCCCACTCGCGCCATCGGCGCCGGCCACCGTGTCGGTGACCTCGTCCTCGTCGGGTTCGGGTGCCGGCTCGGGATCCTGGTCCTTCAGCGGGCGCTTGCCGGATGAGGCACCCGGCGAGATCGAACGGGGTGGTCGGGTGTCCGGTTCGTCCTCGGCCACCGGCTTCTTGCGACCGAGCCGGTTCTTCTTGGCCGCCTCGCCACCGGGCTTGTTGGCGAGTTCACCCGACTCGACCTCGTGACTCACCTCACGCAAGATGATTGCTTGCTGTACCACCTGCCAGAAGTTCGTCGTCACCCAGTACAGCAGGATCCCGATGGGGAACTGGAAGGAGATGACCGCCAGGAACACCGGCATGACGTACAGCAGGATCTTCTGCTGCTGGGCCATCGGGTTGTCGGCGCCCGTGGCCGCCGTCCGCGCCATCATCTGCTTCTGTGACAGGAACATGGTTCCCGACATCAGCACGATCAGCAGCCACCCCGGCCAGCCAGCCGCACTGACGGCCGTGCGCAGTCCATCGAGTTGCGCGGGGTCGGTGGCGTTGAGGAAGAAGTAGAAACCCTCCTCGGAGAGGGTGTCGAAGTCGCGCAGGGTCCAGAACAGCGCGATGAACACCGGCGCCTGCGCCAGCAGGGGCAGGCAACTCGCCGCGGGATTGGCGCCCTCCTCTTTGTAGAGGGCCATCATCTCCTCGTTGAGTTTGGCCTTCTTCGCCTTGTACTTCTCCGGATCCTTGCGCATCAACTCCTTGTCGACCTTGTGCTTCTTCTGCAAGGCCTTCATCTGCGGCTGGATGGCCTGCATCGCGCGCATGGAGCGCGTCTGCTTGATCGCCAGCGGCAACAACGCGACCCGCACGATCAGGGTCAGGGCGATGATCGACCAACCCCAGCTGTTGGCGCCGAAGATGGGCAACAACAGGTCGTGGAGGAAGGTCAGCACGGACTCGACGAAGCCGCGGACGGAATCGATCACGGGTTTCTACTTCCTCGGACTCTGGTCGGTCCCACGGAGCGTACGAGTGGCTTGTCGGGTTCTTGGCGCCGGAACACGATCGACACCACCGGGATTCCACGGATGACAACGACCGATCCGCCGCAACGCGAGCCACCCACCCCTGGCGGCGCCATGCACACGGATGGCCTCCATCGCGTAACTGGAACAGGAGGGAGCGAAACGACACCGGGGGGAACGCATAGCCGCGGTCGCCCGGTACAGCTGGACCGGCAACAGCGCCAATCGGGTCGTCCAGGCCGGTGGGCTGTCGGACCCATGCGCCTCCTCAGCGCTCTTTGGCTGGCTCACGATGCCACCTCGGTGACCGTCCCAGCCGGTGACCGCTCGGCGATCCCCAACGCCTGCACGGCAGCATCGAGGTCACGGGCCACCTCGGCGAACCCGGCGCGGGCGCATGACGCTCTGGCGACGAGCACGACGTCGACACCGGGACCGAAGGACCAGGTCCGGGCGGCTTCCCGGAGGAGTCGCTTGGCGCGGTTACGCTGCACCGCGCCTCCGACTCGGCGAGATGCCACGACCGCCAGACGAGCCGGTAGCTCGTCCCCGCGGTCCAGCACGTGCACCACCAGCCGTTCACCCGCGCGCTTGCGCCGGCCCCGGAGGACCGCACCGATGGCACGACCGTCACGGAGGCGGTCAGCGGCGACCGGGGACACGACGGTCAGGCCGAGAGCTTGGCCCGGCCGCGGCGGCGCCGGTTCTTGACGATGGCGCGGCCGGCACGGGTCTGCATCCGTGAACGGAAGCCGTGCTTGCGTGAACGACGACGGTTATTGGGCTGGAACGTGCGCTTCATGAGCTAGCCCTCCCGGGGTTCGAGGTGGGGAGCACGCGATGGCTCGGGTCTACGGGAGCGTCCGAGCGTTCGCTCGATGGATCGAGCGGTGGCTTCGGGACGACAGAGAAGACCACGCAACCGGTGCAGGCGGTCGAGCCAGCGTACCCGTCCGTTCGCGGGGTCAGCAACCGTGCACATCGGTGGACGCGGACCGCACGTCCGCAAGCGCGGGCCGCGACCGGTTTCCCCGCCGTCGAGGTCGGCTGACGACACGTCCTTGAGCCCACAGGTCCCATCTGCCGCGATCCCGCGGCCCCACGAGCCCCGCCGGGGGAGCGAGCCGCGGCGACGGCACGGTTGCAGCTCCGTGAACGAGCGGTGTACGGTCCCCGATCGCCCCTCGGGCACCCGGACGACTTCGCTCCATGAGGTCACTTCAGGTCGAGTGGATGTCACGCCGCGCGGTCGTGATGTCCTCCGAGGGGCCTTCCCCACCGCGATCCCGTCCCGCCGGACCCTTATCCTGCGGCAGCGTCAGCGTACTTTCCACACCTGTGGATATCTCTGTGGATAGTCCGTCTTGGTGGTGCTGCCGTAGCTGTAGGGTCCGCCCGGCGGACGGGTTCGACCGACCGCAACACGGTGCAACACGGTGAGGAGCAAGCGTGTCAGGACCCTCGACGCTCGATCTGGTGACTCTCTGGAACGAGAGCCTCGAGGATGTCATGAGCAGCGTCGCCTCGCCGGCCCAGCGCCAATGGTTGGCCGCGACCCACCCGGTCGGGTTCTCCGAGGACACCGTGGTGCTCGCCAGTCCGCACGCCTTCGCGCGTGAGTGGCTCGAGCGCAGTTGTGGTGAGAAGATCCGCTCGGCGCTCTCACACGCGGCGGGCCGTCCCCTGACCGTGGTCATCACCGTCCAGACCCGTCCGGAGCCGGTCGACCACCTGCGCGGATCGTCACAGGATCCGCCCGAGCCGCCACGCGATCGGCGCGACAGCGACGTGTCACACGACGGCGCCGCCAGCACGCGCCCGGTCACCGCACCTCAGGAACCGGACACCTACGCCGAAGCCGACCCCGACCCCCACCGGCACCCTCTCGAAGCTCCGGGGCGTCCGGCCGGGCCCACCGTGCAGCTCCCCGAGCCCCGGACCCGGGTCACCGAGCACGTCGAACCCCAGACGCAACTGAACCCGAAGTATTCGTTCGACGACTTCGTCATCGGCTCGTCCAACCGCTTCGCCCATGCCGCGGCCACCGCCGTCGCTGAAGCACCGGCCAAGTCCTACAACCCGCTGTTCATCTACGGCGGCGCCGGGCTCGGCAAGACCCACCTGCTGCACGCCATCGGTCACTACGTGCGCAACCTCTACCCGCGCCTCCAGGTGCGCTACGTGACCACCGAGCAGTTCACCAACGAGTTCATCAACGGCATCCGCGATGACCGGATCAACGCGTTCCAGCGCCTCTACCGGCAAGCTGACGTGTTGTTGATCGATGACATCCAGTTCCTGCAGCAGAAGGAACGGACCCAGGAAGAGTTCTTCCACACTTTCAACGCGTTACACAATGCGGAGAAGCAGATCGTCATATCGAGCGACCGACCACCCAAACAGATCGGCCAGCTCGAGGACCGTCTGCGGAGCCGGTTCGAATGGGGGTTGATGACCGACGTCCAGCCCCCGGACCTCGAGACCCGGATCGCGATCCTGCGCAAGAAGGCCGAGTCCGATCGCCTCGGTGTCAGCCCGGAGGTACTCGAACTGATCGCCTCCAAGGTGCAGTCCAACATCCGCGAACTCGAAGGTGCGCTGATCCGCGTCTCCGCGTTCGCCAGCCTGCAACGCGCCCCGGCGGACTCGGGCATGGCCGAGGACGTCTTGAAGGATCTCTTCCCCGACGGGCGTGACCAGGAGGTCTCGGTCCAGCTCATCATGGACGAGGTGGCCGCCTACTTCTCGCTCAGCGTCGAGGAGCTGTGCTCGCCATCGCGCAGCCGCCAGCTCGTCACGGCACGACAGATCGCGATGTACCTCACCCGCGAGCTGACCGAGATGTCGCTGCCCCGTATCGGTAAGGCCTTCGGGGGGCGCGACCACACCACCGTCATGCACGCCAAGTCGAAGATCGCTCGGTTGATGCAGGAGCGGCGGGCGATCTACGACCAGGTCCAGGAGCTCACCAACCGGGTCAAGACACGGGCTCGCAGCTCATGATCAACCCGAGTGTCCCGTCCCGGGCAGCCACCCGATCGTCGAGGTCCGGGTCCGTTCGTCCACACTGTCCACAGCTTCCTGTGGACGAACGGGGGAGCACCCTGTTGACAACCTGCGCACAGACGGTGGATGAACCGGGGGTATCTGTGGACGACGATCGCCATCCGAGCGTCTCAAGCCTGGGGACGAACGGGGGACGAATCGGGGACAAAGTCGCGACCCGGTGGAGGAACATCCGTGTAACTCATCGGGCTGTGGATGACCGCGCCCGTCGTGCACATCGCATACACAGCCCCGCCACCCCCTCTGACCTGCACGGATGCAGGTCATCCACAGTTTGCACAGCCCCTACTACGGTTACGCGATTAGATGTACTTCTCTCTCAAAACCCTAAGCGGTGTGGACATCCCCACCCAGGAGACCGACCGTGAAGTTGCGCGCCGAGCGATCCGAGTTCGCCGAGGCCGTCTCGTGGGCCACACGCACGGTCGGGACCCGTGTCACCCTGCCTGCGCTGTCGGGTGTCCTGCTCGAGGCCATCGATGGCACGCTCATCTGCCGCGCCACCGACCTCGAGGTCGCCGCGGAGATCACGATCCCGGTCCAGATCGACGAACCGGGCAAGGTGTTGCTACCCGGTCGGTTGCTTTCGCAACTCGTTGCGCGGTTCCCCGATGCACCGGTGCAGATCAGTGGCGACGCCGATCGGGTGGAGATCACCTGTGGTCGGGCGACCTTCCACGTGCGAGGCATGCAGGCCGAGGATTTCCCGACCCTCGCGGCTCCCGACCCGGATGCGCCCCAGGGCGTGGTCAAAGCCGACGCCTTCGCCCGCCTGGTCGCCCAGGTGGCCCGCGCGGCGTCCAACGACGAGGGCCGACCGGTGCTCACCGGCGTGCAACTGGACGCCTCGGAGGGCAAGCTCACCGCTGCCGCGACCGACAGCTACCGCTTGGCGGTCCGGTCCCTCGCCTGGGAGGAAGCCGTCGAGGGGACCTCGCTGGTACCGGCGCGCTCGCTGCAGGAAGCTGCCAAGGCCGCCACCGAGGTCGGTGGCTCGGTCACGGTCGTGCTCGAACCGGGCCAGGTCTCGTTCCTGTTCGGTGGCAGACGATTGACCACCAAGCTCATCGAGGGATCGTTCCCGAACTACCGCGCGCTGCTACCCGATGCCCACGAAACCGTGGTGATCGTCGAACGCGCCGCGCTCGCCGAGGCGTTGCAACGGGTCGCGATCGTGGCCATGGGGCAGGCCAACACGCCGGTCACCCTGACCTTCGGTGACGGTTCGGTCGACCTGCAGGCGACCAACCAGGAGATGGGCGACGCCGCCGAGGCGCTGCCCGCGGAGATCGATGGCGACGGGCTCTCGATCGCTTTCAACCCGGCGTTCCTGCTGGCCGGGCTCGAGGCGACCGGTACGGAGCGGATCCGCATCGAACTGCGCGATGGTCTCAAGCCCGCCGTGTTGCGTCCCCACACCGACGACGAGCAGGTCGACGACCTGACCTACCTGCTCATGCCGATGCGCGTCAGCTGAGCTGACGTTCGCCGCGTCGGCGCGCCCCGCACCATCGGGGTCGGCGCCGCCGCAGGAGGTCACGTGCTCCTACAGCGTCTCGAGCTCGTCGACATCCGCTCCTACGACCGGGCTTCGGTCACCTTCGAGCCCGGGGTGACGGTCCTGGTCGGACCGAACGCCCAGGGCAAGACCAACCTGCTGGAAGCGGTGAACCGGGCGGCGACCGGCGGCTCCCACAGGGTCGCCGGCGACGGGCCACTCGTACGTGCCGGGGCGGAACTGGGGGTGATCCGCTGCGAGCTACGTACCGACGAAGGTCGACGCCGCACCTTGGAACTCGAGGTGGGAACGGGCCGCCGGACCCGCATCAAGGTCGATGGTCAGGAGGTGCGTCGATCGGCGGATGCTGCGGGGGTGCTGCGGATCGTGTTGTTCGCACCGGAGGACATGACCATCGTGCGGGGGGATCCGGGCGACCGTCGGCGCTTCCTCGACGACCTGTTGTCCCAACGCCGGCCGGCCTTCGCCGCGGTCAAAGCCGACTACGAACGCGCGCTGCGCCAACGCAACCAGCTCCTCAAGCGGGCCCGGTCGCTGTCGGCCGGTGCACGCGACGCCGCGACGAGCACCATCGAGGTGTGGACCGATCAGCTGGTCGCGCACGGGACCCAGCTCATCGCGGCGCGGATCGCCGCCGTGCGTGGTCTGCGTGGTCCCGTGGACACCTTCTACCGCGATCTCGCCGATCGCCCGGAACCGATCACCCTGCGGTACCGGTCGTCGACCGGCGAGGAGGTCGGTGAGGACGACGGCGCCCCGGTGCCGGACACCGGCCCGATCACCGCGGCGTTCCGCCGCGAACTCGACCGCTCGTCGGCGGAGGAACGCTCGCGGGGGATCACGCTCGTCGGACCGCACCGGGACGACCTCGAGCTCGCGATCGGTGCGCTGCCGGCCCGGGGTTACGCTTCGCACGGCGAGGCATGGTCGCTGGCGCTGGCACTGAAACTCGCGACCTTCCAGGTGCTCGAAGACGTCGGCGACCGACCCATCGTGCTACTCGACGACGTGTTCGCGGAGCTCGACACGACGCGTCGGGCACGCTTGGCAGCCGCGTGCGAAGGGTTCGACCAGGTCCTGGTGACCGCAGCGGTGGAGGCCGATGTGCCATTGCAGGGCGCGCGGGTCGAGGTGCGGATCGATGAGGGTCGGTCCTCGCTACGCCCCCGGGACCCGGTCGATGGCCAGGCCCCGGAGCTGGACCGCGAGGCCCGAGGAGCATCACCGGAGCTGCTCGCCGACGGTCCGACGACGATCGACCCATGAGTCGCTCCGGAGGGGTCCCACCGAGCGGCAAAGGGCGCGATGACGACCCACTGGCGCGTGACCGCAAGGCCGGCGCGGTCGATCGCGACATCTACGTCTACAACCGTCGTCGTCGCGCCCAGGCACGTCAGCGGGCGCAGCAGGACCGGGAGTCGTTCGACCCGGCGCCACCGACCGACGACGACTGGGTCGTGCCCGAGGAGGACACCGACGGCCTGCGGCGGATCGGCGCACCCACCCGGGTATCGGACACGCTGTCGTCCTACATCGAACGGCGTGGGTGGGGTGAACGACTCCGGGGGGCGAACGCCTGGTCGCGTTGGGACGAGATCGTCGGTGCCGACCTCGCCGACCGCTGTGAGCCGGTCCGGCTCGCCGGGGGTTCGTTGGTGGTCCGGGCCGAGAGCCAGGTCTGGGCAACCCAGTTGCGTTACCTGCTGCCGCAGCTGCGGGCCAACGTGGACGAGGTGCTCGGGGTCGGCACGGTCAAGGACGTCCGCATCGTGGTGGGGCCGTTGGAGGGCCGCACCGAACCCGACGAGAGCGGCTGAGTTCGCTGGTCACCCACCCGTCACCACGACGAGGTGAGCCCGGGGAACTTCTCGTGGTCGTCGGACGACTAGCTGGGGAACGCCGCTAGCTCGACGCCGGTAGCCCGACGTCGGTAGCTGCATGGCCCCGAGGGCCACCCAGGACCGGGACGTGGTCGGGTCGGATGGCCCGCCGGGGAACGGTCGTCGGACCCTCGGGGGATGACGGTGCTACGGCGATGATCCCTAGGGCGACGCGCCGCGCGCCGCCGATGCTGAGTGCCCAGAGCGGCTCGTCCGAGAACGGGAGCGTGTCCACGTGATCGCTGTTGCCGAGCGTGTCTTCGCCCTGCTGGCGCTGGTGGCCATCGTGATCGCGGTCGCGACCGCGTTGGCCCTGGCCCGACGTCGCGTGCCCGATTGGCTACGGGATGATGTCGCGCTGCCGCTGGCGACCGCGATCGCCGCCGTGGCGACCGGTGGCTCCCTCCTGGCCTCCGAGGTCGCCGGCTACGTTCCCTGCGTGTTGTGTTGGTACCAACGCATCGCGATGTATCCGCTGGTCATCGTGCTCGGCGTGGCCAGTGCTCGCCGCGACTCCGAGGTGTGGCGCACCGCCCTGCCGCTGAGTGGTATCGGCGCCGGCATCGCCGCGTGGCACATCGCGATCGAGCGCTGGCCGAGCCTCGGATCCGAGGTCTGTGACCCGGTCGCGCCCTGTGCGCTGCGCTGGGTCGAGGAGTTCGGGTTCCTGACCCTGCCGACCATGGCGTTGATCGGCTTCGTCGCGATCGCGGTGCTGAGCCTCGCCGCCCGCCGGTCACCGATCCACACCGGGCGGGAACCGAACCCGACCGACACCGCCGGATCTCTCACCGATCCGACCTCCACCGTCTGACCACCCGACCGTCCCCCGTCCGATGACATCCCCCGAGGAGTTCCACCATGTCGAACGCCGCCACGATGCGACGTGACGCCAAGCGTCGCGCGCAACGCCGTAGTCAGCTCCTCTACGCCGGGATCGCGGTCGGGGTCGTGATCCTGGCGGTGCTGGTCGCCGTGCTCTCGACCGGAGAACGCGACCGGGCCGTGTCCGTCGACGACATCGCCGGCGAGCCCGCCATCAGCGGCGATCCCCTCTCCACGCTGCCGGCGTCCGGTGACGATCCGACGGTCGGTTCCTCCGCACCGACGGTCGAGGGCGCCGACTTCGACGGCACACCCGTGGCGATCGGTGGTTCGGGATCACCGGAGCTGGTGATGTTCATGGCCTCCTGGTGCCCCGCATGCCAGGAGGAGTTGCCGGAGGTCGTCGCGTGGATGGAGGCGGGCGGTGTCCCGGACGGTGTGCAACTCGCCTCGGTCGCGACCGGACTGGACGCATCCCGCCCGAACTGGCCCCCGGATGCCTGGTTCGAGGAGGAGGGTTACACCGGCCGGGTGCTCGTCGACGACGCGGACGGGTCCGTCGCCCAGGCGTTCGGCCTGTCCGCAACCCCGTTCTGGGTCGCTCTCGATGCCGACGGGCAGGTCGTGGCCCGGATCGCCGGGATGCTCGACACCACCCAGATGACGGCGCTCGCCGAAGCCGCCGTCGCCTCGTCCGGCTGAGCGGCACCCGCGCACCTGGTTCGGCCCACACGGTCCGTGGCTTGATATGCGAACACTGTTCACGTACGTTCCGTGGATAGGTGAACGGTGTTCGCAGACCCTGCCCTTCGGGTGGAAGGTGGCCCCATGGACCAGGTTCGGCCAGGCGTGACACGAGGCTCCCGGCCCGTGGGTGGCGCCCTTCGTCCCGCTCACGCCGGCGGCGGACGAGCGGCTCGTCGTCTGAGGTCCCGATCCCTCCTGGCCGTCGTCGGTCTGTTGCTCCTGACCGTCGGTGGGTACCTGCTCTCGCCACCCGGCCAGCGCCTGATCGAGGATCCCGCGAACGCCGAACCGGTGGTCGGTGTCGACCTCATCGACATCCCCGGCAGCGAGTTCGTACCATCGGTCGTGGCCGTGCCTGCGGGGACCACGGTGCGCTGGACCTTCACCGACGACCACCCTCACGACATCGTGTTCGCGGACGGCCCGGCCTCCGAGGTCCTCGGTCGGGGCGGCGAGTGGAGCCGCACCTTCGACGAACCGGGTGACTTCCCCTACACCTGCACGCTGCACGGCCGGATGGGTGGTCGGGTCTTGGTCACCGGCTGACCGGCGTTGCGCGACATCGGCTGTCACGCGACCATGAGCGCATGCCCGAGTTGCCCGACATCGAGGACTACCTCGCCGCCCTGCGGCCGCGGGTCGTCGACGCCACCCTGCAGCGCGTCAGGATCACCGGGTTCTCGCTGCTACGCACGGTCGACCCGCCCGTCGAGGCGCTCGAGGGCCGACGGGTCACCGAGGTGCACCGGCTCGGCAAACGCCTGGTGTTCGGGTTCGATCAGGAGTTGTTCGCGGTCCTGCACCTGATGGTCGCGGGGCGGCTCCGGTGGGTCGAGTACGGCGCGAAGGTCCCGGGCAAGATCGGGATGGCGGCCTTCGACCTGTCCGTGCCCGGCGATCCGCACGAACCCGGCGCCAGCCTCGTGCTGACCGAGGCCGGGACCAAACGCCGGGCGTCGCTGCACGTGGTGCGGGGCCGTGACGCCCTGCAGGAGCACGACCGCGGGGGCCTCGAGCCGATCGGCGCCTCACGTGAGGCGTTCGAGGAGCGGCTCCGTGTGGAGAACCGCACCCTCAAACGTGCCCTGACCGACCCCCGCCGGTTCTCCGGCATCGGCAACGCCTTCAGCGACGAGATCCTCCACGCCGCGGGTCTCTCACCGGTCAAACGCACCGCGGGCCTTCAGGACGCCGAGGTGGCACGACTCCACGACGCGACGCAGCGCGTCCTCACCGGATGGGTCACGCGGCTGCGCGAGGCGACGGGGGAGGGGTTCCCTGCCAAGGTCACCGCGTTCCGGCCCGGCTTCGCCGTGCATGGCAAGCACGGCCAGCCGTGCCCGGTCTGTGGCACCGAAGTGCAGCGCATCCGGTACGCCGACAACGAGACCAACTACTGCCCGCGCTGCCAGACCGGTGGGAGGGTGCTCGCCGACCGCAGCCTGTCACGGCTGTTGAAGGACGACTGGCCCCGAACCATCGACCAACTGGAGGGGGCCTAGGCTCCCAGGTGTCCGAGTCGCCGCCCCGAGGTAGGCATCGCGTGAACCCACCGCCGTTGCCGGACCAACTCCAGGACCGACTCGATCGACGGTTGGCGGAGGAACAACGACAACAGCGTCTGCCCTCGGTGGTCGCGGGGCTGGTCCGCGCGGGCCGACTCGTCTGGACCGGGGCCGCGGGCGTGACCACCGGCGCCGAGGGGGTGGCCCCTAGCGCCGACCTGCAGTACCGGATCGGCTCCATCACCAAGACCCTCGTCGCGGTCGCGGTGCTGCGACTGCGCGACGAGGGGAACCTCGCGCTCACCGATGCCATCGCCGAGCACGTGCCCGATGCGCCCTCCGGCGACGCGACCGTCGCCCAGGTGCTCTCGCACGGTGCCGGGATCGGTGCGGAGACCGGGGGTCCCTGGTGGGAACGCACCCCGGGAGGGACGTGGCCCGAGCTCGCCTCGGGGCTCGCCGGCCCCGCGGTGCTGCGTCCGGGTCGGGGGTTCCACTACTCGAACGTCGGGTTCGGGGTGCTCGGGGAACTACTGGCCCGTATCCGGGGGCGCCCCTGGACGGCGGTGGTCACCGAGGAGGTGCTCCGTCCGCTCGGGATGGACCGGACCACCCCACGACCCGTGGACCCGGCCGCCGCCGGATACGCCGTCCATCCGTGGGCCCCGATGCTGCTGAGCGAACCGGAGCACGATGCCGCGGCGATGGGTCCGGCCGGACAGCTGTGGTCGACCATCGAGGACCTGGCCAGGTGGGCCCGGTTCCTGTACGCCGGGCACGACGAGGTACTCAGCGCCGACACGCTCGAGGAGATGCGCGAACCACTGGTGGTCGACGATCGTCCGGGTCAACCCTGGACCGGTGCGCACGGCCTGGGTCTGCAGCTCTGGAACCTCGACGGCCGCCGGGCGTTCGGGCACGGCGGTTCGATGCCCGGCTTCCTCGCCACGTTGCAGGTCGATGCCGCGTCGGGTGACGCGGTGGTGGTCGCCAGCAACACCACCGCGGGACTGCGTGGCGCGCTGCCCACCGATCTGGCGGCCCTCCTGCACGAACACGCTCCCGTGACCGGGGAGCCCTGGACGCCCGCGAACGTCAGCGCGGAGGTCCTCGCACTGACCGGCAGCTGGTACTGGGGTCCGCAACCGCTGGTCGTCCGCGCGGAGACCGACGATGCCCTCGACCTCGCGCCCATGTCCGGCGCTGGTCGCGCCTCGAGGTTCCGTCGGCGGCCCGATGGCTCCTTCCTCGGGCGTGACGGCTACTTCCGCGGTGAGACGCTCCAGGTGGTCCGTGACGAGCGTGGTCGAGTGACACACCTGGATCTGGCCTCGTTCGTCCTCACGCGGGCACCCTATGATCCGGTCGATCCCATCCCGGGAGGTGTCGAGGCGTCCGGCTGGTCCGCCGGTCGGGCTGATCGGGCCGACGGCGGTTGACGGTCTTCGCACGTTCTGAGCCGCGCTGAACACGGGTCCGAGGTGGGGTACGCGCGAGGGGGTCCCGTCGTCCACAGGACGTCTCAGGGCCTGTGAGTGCGGTCGGCCAGGTGGTAGCATGCCGACATCCCGCGCACCGTGAGACCTCGAGACGCGGCCCGGTCCCGCCCGTTCAGGGACGTGACGCCCGCTTGGTGAGACCTCGAGGTCCATGCCTCGCACATCCCCGTGCGTGGCCCTGCGCTCCTGATCGCTGGCACGAGAGGCTTCCGGTTGGCCGCTGTCCCCGATGTACCCGAGTCCCACGAGTTGTCCGACACCGCCGAGACGTCGAACACGGCGCCGGGCTCCGGCATGGCCGGTGGCGACTACAGCGCGAAGAACATCACCGTCCTCGAAGGTCTGGAAGCCGTCCGCCGGCGACCGGGGATGTACATCGGTTCGACCGGCGCCCGCGGGTTGCACCACCTCGTGTGGGAGGTCGTCGACAACTCCGTCGACGAGGCGCTCGCCGGACGGTGCTCGCGCATCGACGTGACGTTGCTGGCCGATGGCGGTGTGCGCATCAGTGACGACGGGTCGGGGATCCCCGTCGACATGCACGAGAAGGAGGGCCGCTCCGCGCTGGAGGTCGTGCTGACCGTCCTGCATGCCGGCGGCAAGTTCGACTCCCAGGCCTACGCGGTCTCCGGTGGCCTGCACGGGGTCGGTATCTCCGTGGTCAACGCGCTGTCGAAGTGCCTGGTCGCCGAGGTGCGTCGTGATGGTGGACTGTTCCGCCAGACCTACCGGCGCGGTGACCCGGACGGCCCGATCGAACGCGTCGGTGAGCCCACCCCCCACCTCGAAGGTCTCAAGGAGGGCGAGGACATCACCGGCACCACCATCAGTTTCTGGCCCGACGAGGACATCTTCGTCGAAGGCGTGGAGTTCAACGCCGACACCATCGCCCGGCGGTTGCGCGACACCTCCTTCCTGACGGCGGGCCTGCGGATCGTGCTCACCGACGAGCGTCCGGCCGACGAGGGGCAGGCTCCCGCGCCACGGATCCAGGAGTTCCACGCCCCGGGGGGCTTGCGCGACTTCGTCGAGCACATCCGCACCGTCAAGGCCAAGGACGGGCTCCACCCCACGATCCACTTCGAGGCCGAGGAACAGGGGCCCAACGGCGCCCAGTCGGTCGAACTCGCCCTGCAGTGGATCAACGATTTCAACGACTCCATCCTGTCGTTCGCCAACACCATCAACACCCACGAGGGCGGCACCCACGAGGAGGGCTTCCGCACCGCGATGACCTCCGCGATCAACCGTTGGGCCAAGGACAAGAACCTTCTGCGTTCCAAGGAGGTCGAGGCGCTCACCGGCGACGACCTGCGCAGTGGTCTGGTCGCGATCGTGTCGGTCAAGGTCGGCGATCCGCAGTTCGAGGGCCAGACCAAGACCAAGCTCGGCAACTCCGAGGTCAAGTCGTTCGTCCAGACCACCACGTACGCGAAGCTGTCCGAATGGCTCGAGGAGCACCCGGGCGAGGGCAAGCTCATCGTGCAGAAGGCCGAGGGCGAGGCGCAGGCCCGCATCGCCGCCCGCAAGGCGCGCGACCTCACCCGACGCAAGTCGCTCCTCGAATCGACCTCGCTGCCGGGCAAGCTCGCCGACTGCCAGACCCGGGATCCGGCCGAGTCCGAGCTGTACATCGTCGAGGGCGACTCCGCCGGTGGGTCGGCCAAGATGGCCCGCGATCGTCGCACGCAGGCGATCCTGCCGATCCGCGGCAAGATCATCAACGTGGAGAAGGCGCGCCTGCCGAAGATCCTCAACAACACCGAGGTCCAGGCGCTCATCACCGCGATGGGCACCGGGTTCGCCGACGACTTCGACGTCACCAAGGCCCGCTACCACAAGCTGGTGCTGATGGCCGACGCCGACGTCGACGGCGCCCACATCCGCACGTTGCTGCTGACCTTCCTGTTCCGGCACATGAAGCCGCTGATCGAGGCCGGCTACGTCTACCTGGCTCGGCCGCCGCTGTACCTGGTCTTCCACCCGACCCGGAAGAAGGAGCTGCACTACGCCTTCTCCGACCCGGAGCGGGACGCCATCATCCGCACGATCCGTGAGTCGACCACCTCGGAGAAGAAGATCGAGATCCAGCGGTTCAAGGGTCTGGGCGAGATGGACCCGGTCCAGCTGTGGGAGACCACGATGAACCCGGAGCAGCGCACGCTCAGCCTCGTCACCATGGACGATGCCGCCGCCGCCGACGAGATGTTCTCGATCCTGATGGGCGACGACGTGGAATCCCGGCGCAACTTCATCCAGACCAACGCCAAGTACGCGACGTTGGATGTCTGAGGTGCCGAACCGTGGTCAGGACGGGGCGATCGCCCGTGCGCTGCTGTGGGTGCTCGCCGGGCTGATCCTCGCCGTGGTGGCGTTCGTCGCGGTGACCCCGGAGGTGGCCGGCAGCGAGCCCGGGATCCTGCTGGAGTTGATGGGCCTGGTGGGACTGGCAGCGATCCCCGGCCTGGTGCTGCTGGTGCTGGCAGCCGTCCGCCGCAAGCGGTTGGGCCTGGACGATCACGACGACGATCCGGGCGAGAACGTCGGCTCGGATCGGACCCGACGCCCCCACCCCGACCAGGACCACTGAGATGGATCGCACCCTTCGCGCGTCGCTGCTCGCCGCCTTCATCACCTTCGCCTTCCTCGCCGGCATCGGGATCTTCATGCAGTTCGAGGTCACGGCGTCACTGATCGTCGGGGCGGTCGCCGGGGTGTTGGCGGGACTCCTCATCTGGTTGGCGGCGCGCCGCGCCGCGAGCTTCCACGAACCACCACGGCCACCGGTCGAACCCGGATTCCCCGGCCCCCCCGAGCGACCTGACGGCACCACGCCCGACGGCCCGGGTACAGGCGAAGACCCAGGCACCCACCCAGACGCACCGGACACCCCGTCCGACGAGGACGACGACCGCTGACGCCCTCGCGCCCGATCCGTCCCACCCGGCGGCACCACCTCGCCGCTGCACGAGCCTCCGGAGGTACCCGTGGCTGACGATCAGATCCCCCCCGACGACCAGACCCCGGTCGATGGCGTACCTGGTGCCGTCACCGGTCCGACCCCCGCCGATCCGGTGGCCCGGAACGAGGACGGCACCCCGCTCGACGAGTCGGGCAGCGTGCTGGCCGCCCGCGTCGAGCCGGTGGTCATCCAGGACGAGATGCGCTCGTCGTATCTCGATTACGCCATGTCGGTCATCGTCGGGCGCGCGCTGCCGGACGTCCGTGACGGGCTGAAACCCGTCCACCGGCGCATCCTGTTCTCCATGGACGAGACGGGCCTGCGTCCCGACCGGCCGTACCGCAAGTGCGCGGCCGCGGTCGGTGAGGTGATGAAGAAGTACCACCCACACGGTGACTCCTCGATCTACGACGCGCTGGTCCGCATGGGCCAGGACTTCTCGATCCGCTACGAGCTGATCGACGGCCACGGCAACTTCGGGTCGGTCGACGGCGACCCCGCCGCAGCCATGCGCTACACCGAGTCGCGACTGTCGCGTCTGGCGATGGAGCTGATCCGGGAC
>PWLR01000058.1 GCA_003558435.1 Nitriliruptoraceae bacterium
CCGTCCAGACCTGCGCGGACGGCCTGGTCGCGGTAGGCACGCACCAGCGCGAAGCTGGGCTCCCACGTGATGGCCGGCTGTGCCTGGGCGTTGAACTCGTCGAACCTGACGGCCCGAGTCGCGGCGAGTTCGTTCTCGGTGAGGAACTCGGAGTCGGTCAGACCGAACGAGTCGAACCCGAGGAAGATCTCGTTGCCGTAGATCTGCCCGTTGTACCAGTAGGCCGACCAGTAACCGCCCTGGTGGAAGACCGTCGGGTGGTAGGGGCCGCGGTCGAAGAACGCGATCTCGACCGGATCGGAGGTGTCGGTGAAGTCGAAGACGGACACCCCGCCCTCGTACCACGCCTGCACCAGCACATCACGGCCGGGCACCGGGACCAGCGAGGCGTTGTGAGCCACGCAGGTCTCGTTCGTCGCCTGGACGTTCGGGATCTTGTAGTAGCTGGCGAACTCCAGCGACAGGCCCTCACCCTCGTCGACGATGTCGTAGATGCCGTTCGCGCCCCATTCGGACGAGTCCTGTGGCCGACATCGGGCACCTACTCCGCCTCCCCACTCGTCGGTGAAGACCACCGAGGTGCCGTCGTTGTTGAACGTCGCCGAGTGCCAGTACGCGAAGTTCGGATCGGCGACGTCGGCGACCCGGACCGGATGCGCCGGATCGGTGATGTCGAGCAGCAACCCGTTGCCCTGGCACGCCGCGGCGGCCAGACCGATGGCCGGGTAGGCGGTGATGTCGTGGCAGGCGCTGGAGATGGGTCGTGGGCCCCAGTTGGCGCCGGAGGGGTGCTGCGGGGCCGGCACGACGTTCTGCAGCCCGTTCACCGCACCGGTCACCGGATCGGCGAGGACCCGGGGACTGTCCACGATGGCGGCGGTCTCCGGCGTATCGAGCGGCACCTCGATGACGTCGATGCTCCACAGCGAGGTCTCCGGATCGGTCGCGCCGGTGTTCGAACACCCGGCCAGTTGTGCCGCGGACCGCACGCCGGCGGTGCCGGAGACGTAGATGTAGATGGTTCCGGGGTCGTTCGGGTCCTCGACGACCGTGTGGGTGTGCGAGCCGCGGCAGGTCTGGACCCCGCCGATGTGCTGCGGAGCACTGAGGTCACTGATGTCGAAGATCCGCACGCCGCGGAACACCGTCTGTGAGGTACTCGTGGAGCAGTCGACTCGGGCGTTGCTCGCCTCGACCGAGACGAACAGCAGATCACCGAACACCGACACGTCACCCTGCCCACCCGGGCAGTTCACGGTGGTGGTCAGCACCGGGGCCGCGGGGTCGGAGACGTCGTAGACACCGAACCCTCGGTAGTTGCCGCTGATCGCATGGTCGCCGGTGAAGGCGAGGTCCGAGTTGATGTTCGAGTAGTTGAACGCCGCGGCGGCGCTCTCCTGGCCCGCCGCGTTGGTCCAGGCGGGCTTGGGGAGGTTCGCGAGCAGGTCCATGTTGAGCGACGCGGTCTCCGCATCGGCGTTCGGGGTCGTGAAGGCGTTGCCTCCGGAGACCGCGTCGGTGCCCGGTTCGAGCCCTTGACGTGGATCGGTGTCGGCGAGCGCGGCGAGGGGGGTGAGTGCCCCCACCGCCAACACCATCGCGAGCGCGCCGGTCAGCGCGCGCCGGCGGGGCCCCAGCCCCTTGGGTGATCGTGCCATGTGCAGCATCCCTTCTGGATGCGCCCGGGTCGTTCCCGGGCGAGAAGACGACGGGACGCTAGCCACGCCCCGTTTCGGCCACGTGTCGTGCCGTGTGCCCGGGAACGCCGCGAGGGGGGCACCGGTTCGGCACCCCCCTCGCGTTCATGCGCGATCCATCAGCCGAGCTCGGCTGCCAGATCGTTGAGTGCTCCGGCCAGGTCCGGGGCGTCGCCTCGGACCTGGTTGGCGACCGCGTTCAGGTTCGCGACCGCAGCACGTGCCTGCGGACCGCTCTGGAAGCGCTCGGCGCGCTCGACGAACCGGTCGACGTTGGCGACGTGGTTGGCCGCCAGCCCGGCACGCTCGGCCTGGTCACGGAACGAGCGCACCACCTCGAACGACGGCTCCCAGCTGAAGCTGCGGAGCGACATGGCGTTGTGCTCGTCGAGGGTGATGGTGTTGGCCGCCGCGATCTCGTTGGCGGTCAGGTCATCGGTCGGCGTGAGCTCGAACACGTCGAGGCCGCGGGCGATCTCCGAACCGATGATGTTGCCGTTGTACCAGTACCCGGACCAGTACCCACCGAGCACCGGGTTCCCGGTCGCGGCGATCGGGCCGCGGTCGAAGTAGCCGATCTCGAACGGGTTCGCCGGGTCGGTCCAGTCGAACATGGAGATGCCGCCCTGGTACCAACCCTGGACCAGGATGTCACGACCGGGGACCGGGACGATGTTCGCCTGGTGGGCGACGCAGTTCTCCTGGGCGGTCTGCGCGACCGGCAGCTTGTAGTAGCTCTCGAACTCGAGCTTCGGCGTGTCGCCGCTGCGGTCGATCGAGAACAGTGCGTTCGCACCCCAGCTGAGACGGTGGTTGGGTGCGCAACGCGCGCCGCTGCCGCCGCCCCACTCGTCGGTGAACATGACGGAGGTGCCGTCGTTGTTGAAGTTCGCCGAGTGCCAGTACGCGAAGTTCACGTCCGCGACGTCATCGATCCGCTGCGGGTCCGACGGCTCGGAGATGTCGATCAGCAGACCGTTGCCCTGGCACGCGCCAGCAGCCAGCCCGATCTCCGGGTAGACGGTGATGTCGTGGCAGGTGTTGGTGTTGGGTGTCGGACCGTAGTTGTTACCAGCCGGCGAGCACAGGTTGCCGTCCGGGTCGGTCGAGCACGGGTGTGGCTGCCCGAAGGGCGTGTTCTGCAGACCGTCGACCGCACCGGTCTCCTCGTCGGCGAACAGACGGGCCTCGTTGACGACCGACGCCGAGGCCGGGTCGTCGAGCGGGACGCGGATGACCTCGATCATGTGCGTCGAGGGATTGTCGGCGTCGACGCCCTGACCACACCGGCCGGTGACGAAGCCCTCCGGGGTGTGGACGGCTTCATCGGCGCTGCGTTGTCCACCGGTGCCGTTGTTGTAGATGTAGACGACGCTGTCATCGTTGATGTCCTCGACCAGCCGGTGGGTGTGCGACCCCCGGCAGGTCTGCACGACCGCGACCTGTTCCGGATTGTCCAGGTCGCTGATGTCCCAGATCCGCACACCGCGTGCGCGGCTCTCCTGGGCACCCCCCTCGTTGCCCTGTACGCCGCAGTCGACGCGGCCGTTGGCCTGCTCGACGGAGGTGAACAGCAGGTCACCGATCACGGTGGCGTCCCCCTGACCACCGGGACACACCACCTCGGTGCGCAGCGTCGGGTTCGACGGATCCGAGATGTCGTGGATCTGGAACCCGGAGAAGTTGCCCTGGATGACGTGGTCGCCGGTGAAGGCGGTGTCGGAGTTCGCGGTCGCGAACGATCCGAGGTTCTCGGGGTCGAAGAACGACCCGTCACGCTTGTCGAAGCTGCCGAGCAGGTCGAAGCCGAGTGCGGCCTCGCCCGCGTCGTCGAAGCCCGGTGACAGCCCGACACGGGGGTCGTCGGTGGTCGGGAAATTGTCAGCCAGGGCCGCGGTCGGCAGCAGGCTGCCCACCATCGCCGTCGCGGCGACGACTACGAACGTTCGTCTGACGCGGCCGCGGCCGCGTGACGATCGCATGGATGCGTTCATCGGTACCTCCCGGATCGGGTGGAACACGGATCTCCCTCCGTGCCCCGCGGGTCGCGGCGATCGCGCTCCCGCACTCGCCGTGCCACTTGGGCTGGCAAGGACCACCGACGCTAGGACGTCCACGCTTCCTCGCGGCCCGAACTGGCCATCTTGGGCGATATCCGCGCACTCGACCTCTCCGAGTTGCCTATGACCACTCATAGTCATTTCGGGCCCCTGACCGTCCACCCGACGGCGTGCCGCCCGGTCCGCGCCCCCGATCGTGCCGGCAGGCTGCGGTCATGTGGGCCTCACGCGGACCTGCCAACTCGTTACGTGACGTGCCTCGGGGGGCGCCTGAGGCGCCCCCCGAGGTGACGAGCGACGACTCAGCGCAGCGAGGCTGCGAGGTCGTTCAGGGCATCGGCCAACATCGGGGCGTCCGCGCGGATCTCCCCGGCGAGCGCATCGAGGTTCGCGATCGCCGCACGGGCCTGTGGCCCGGTGGAGAAGCGCTCCGCCCGGTCCACGAACTTGTCGACCTGCGCGACCAGCTCGGCCGAGAGGCCCGCCCGCTCCGCCTGGTCGCGGTACGCACGGACGAGCGTGAAGCTCGGCGCGAAGTCGTAGCTCACCTGACCCTGCACGTTGAGTTCGTCGTAGGTGACCGTCTTGGCCACGGCGATCTCGTTGGCGGACAGGAACTCGGACGGCACCATCTCGAAGGTGTCGAAGCCGCGGGCGATCTCGTTGCCGTAGATCGCGCCGTTGTACCAGTAGGAGGACCAGAACCCGCCGGTCACCAGGCTGGTCGGGCTGATCGGGCCGCGGTCGAAGTACGCGATCTCGACCGGGTTGGCCGAGTCGGTGAAGTCGAACACGGTGGTGCCGCCCTGGTACCAGGCCTGGACCATGATGTCGCGACCGGGAACCGGGATCAGCGACCCGTTGTGCGCGACGCAGTTCTCCGTGGCGGTCTGGACCATGGGCAGCTTGAAGTACGAGGCGAACTCCATCTTCGGACCATCGTCGGTCTGCACGACGTCGAAGATCGCGTTCGCGCCCCAGTTCAGCGGGTCGGTCGCGCGGCAACGTGCACCCGAACCGCCGCCCCACTCGTCGGTGAAGACGATCGTGGAGCCGTCGTTGCTGAACGTCGCAGAGTGCCAGTAGGCGAAGTTGAAGTCCTGGACCGCGTCGAGCCGTTTCGGGTTCGCCGGGTCGGTGATGTCGATCAACAGACCACGGCCCTGGCAGGCACCTGCGGCCAACCCGATCTCCGGGTAGGCGGTGATGTCGTGACAGGTGGACGCCTGCGAGGCGCTCTGACCACCGGGCTCACGCCCGCTGTCCTCGGGGTAGATCGGCTGCGGGTTGGATGGCGGGAACGCGTTCAACGCACCCGACGCGAAGTCGTCCTCGCAGGTGTTGTCACCGCACACCGAGAAGATGCGCGCGTTGCGGTTGACGATCTCGGCGGTCTCGGGCGCGTCGAGCGGGACCTCGATGATGGTCACGGAGAAGTTGTCCGTGTTCCGGTTCTGCAGCGAACTCTGACCGGTGCAGTTGAACGGTGGCTCTGCCCCGCTACGGATGCCGGCGGTACCCGAGACGTAGATGTAGATCGTGGAGTCGTCGCTGGGGTCGGTCACGACGGTGTGGGTGTGCGAGCCCTTGCAGGTCTGCACGCCCGGCAACTGAACCGGGTTGTCGATGTCGCTGATGTCCCAGATCCTGACACCACGGAACCGGTTGGAGGCGTTGACGCCTCCCGTGGTGCAGTCGATCTTCGCGCCGGTCGCCTCGACCGACATGAACAGCAGGTCACCGTAGACCGACACGTCGTTCTGGCTGCCCGGACAGATCACGGTGGTCCGCAGGGTCGGGTTCGCCGGGTCGGCGACGTCGTAGACGTTGAACCCGTTGTAGTTGCCGGAGATGGCGAAGTCGCCGGTGAAGGCGAGATCCGAGTTGGTGTCCGCGCCGGGAGCCCGGGGCAGGCTCGCGAGCTTCTCCATGTTCGAGATGGCCTGCTCAGCTGTCTCACCGGGGCCTGCGCCCAGGCCGACCCGCGGGTCATCGGTGGTCGCGAAACCCGGTGCGGCCTCGGCCACCACCTCGGCTTCCGCGAAACTCTGGAAGCCGTACTCCCCGTCCTCCGATTCGGCGGGCGCGTCGTCGGCGAACGCGGCGGCGGGCAGGACACTTCCGAGCAAAGCGGTCACGGCGAACATGCTGGCGGTGCGGCGTGCGATCCATCGGCGATGGATCGATCCTCGAGGTGTTGCACCCATAGTGCGCTCCACGGGTTCCGGTGTCGCGTCCCCATCGGTTTGGGGACTGCACGCGCCCTGCGGCGAGCATCCAGGTTCTCCGGAACTCGGCCTAGTGCGTGGCGCGCACGGACGACAGGACCGTAGTCAGAACAGACCATGGTTCATCGTGCTTTCCCTGGATGCCACGCCTCGCGCATCTACCGGTGACGAAAGCCCCCGGACGCGCTAGGTCGAACGCTCGCCACGGCCGGTCCGCGACCTGTGGTGGTGAGCACCAACGCGCGCCCGACTGGCCGAGCCGGGGATGGCATGCTTCGCTGCCCGTTCGTCGGTGGACTCCGGGAGGTCGACCTCACATGACATCACGCCTGCTCGCCGCGGCCGCCGCGGCCATGTTCCTGCTCGCCGGCTGTAGCTCCGCCGCCGGCGACGACCAGGAGTCCGCCGCAGCGGCCGCCGAGGACACCGAAGGCCCCCGCATCATCCAACCGGGCGCCCCCGGCGAGCCCAGCCGTGAGCTGACCTCGGAAGAACTGGCCGAGATGGACTTCGAGGTCCCTCACACGGATGCTGACGTGGCCTTCATGCAGGGCATGATCCCCCACCACGTGCAGGCGCTGCGGATGACCCGACTGGTTCCGAGCCGTACCAGTCGCGAGGACGTCCCCCTGTTCGCCGAGCGGATGGACCTGTCGCAGGAGGACGAACTCGCCCTGATGCGCCGCTGGCTCGAGGACCGTGACGAGGAGGTTCCGAGCCTGTTGGCGACCCACGACATGGACGACATGGAGGGCATGGGCGACCTCGATACGGGCGACGGCGAACTGATGCCGGGCATGCTCACCGAGGAGGAACTGCTCGAACTCGAGGCCGCCACCGGCGAGGAGTTCGATCGGCTGTTCCTCGAATCGATGCGCCGTCACCACCTCGGCGCCATCCAGATGGTTGATGCTCTCTTCGCCGCCGAGGGCGGGCAGGAGCCGGAGATCGCCCGGTTCGCCAACCACGTCTACTCGGACCAGGAGATCGAGATCATGCGCGCCGAGCAGATGCTCGCGGAGATGGCGGACGGCTCCTGACCACCACCGGCCGGGGCGAGCCGGGAACGACAGGCGGCGGCGCGAAACGCTCACGTTCGAAGCGGAGCATGCGCACCGCGTAGCCCGTCCACACCGCCGCGACCACACCGGCCGCGATCACATCCGAGACCCAATGGGCGCCGAGGTAGACGCGGCCGGCTCCGACCACCATCACGATCGCGGCGGCGGCGATCCACGGCAGTGATCGCCGCCATCCGTGCCTTCCGGCGGCCAGCATCCAGGCCAGCACGCCGTAGAGCGCCACGGCCCGGAGCACATGACCGGACGGGAACGCCGGCCCGACCGCGTCGACCAGTGCCAGCTCGTCGCCAGGGCGATCTCTGAGGGTCAGGAACTTCAGCAGCACGGAGACGGCGAACGCACCCCACACGGTGGCGCCGATCGTCACCACGACGTCCCACCGTTGGCGACGCAGCCCGACCACCGCCACCAGGAGCACGGTCCCGATGCCGGCGAACTCCGGGCTCGCGAGGTGGACCACCGCGTGGGCGACAGCGGTCGGTACGGGGCTACGGGTCCCGGCGACCCTCTCGAGGACCGGGCGGTCGAAGACCGCGGTCAGCGCCAGCGGTGAGAGCGCGACCAGCCATGCGAGGGCCGCGACGAGCAGCGCGAGGACCACGGCCCCGACCAGCAACCGGCCGATCAGGCGCGGCGCACACCAGACGACGAGGCCCGTGAGCGGGGACGGAACCCTTGGCATCGACGCCCTCCTCGCACATCGGTCGGGCCGAACGGTCGGGCCGGATGCGGCCGAACACCCTAACGCCCCCGGTGGAAGCGACCGACACGGCCGAATGTCCGGCGCGTCGCTCACGCTCGTAGGCTGGCCCGGTCCCCGCATCCGCCAGGAGCACGAACGTGCCTGTCCGGCTCGATCCGATCGCCGACCCCACCTCCCGCCGGCTGCGACGCCCGCCCCTGGTCCTGAGCCACCGGCTGGGCACCGCGCGGGTGCTCCTGCCGCTCGTGGGCACCGCGACCGCGCTCGTGCTGCTGCTGTGGGCGATGGAGTCCTGGCTCCTGCCGGGGCCGGTCCCGACGCTCGACAGCTCGGTCGCAGGCGCGGTGCTCGACACCCGCACCCCCCGCACGATCGCCGCGGCCCGCGTGGTCACCCACCTCGGCGACCTCTGGGTGGTCGCCCTGGTCGGTGCCGGGCTGGTACTGCTGGCGAGGTGGCGCGCCGGGCGCTGGGACTCGGCGCAGCTGGTCACGGTGGCGATCGGCGGAGCCCTGCTCGTCACCGCCGTCTCGAAGTCGCTGACCGCCCGCCCCCGCCCGGACGGCTCGCTGACCTCGACGGTGAGCATGGCCTTCCCCTCGGGCCATGCGTCGCGTGCGGCCGTGGTCTATTTGTTGATCGCCTGGCTGGCCACCCGGTGGGCGAGGCACGCCGTTCGCCGCTGGGGGATCCCGATCCTCGCGCTGAGCATGATGGTGGCGACGGGATGGAGCCGACTGCTTCTCGGCGCCCACTGGCCGTCCGACGTGCTGGCCGGCTACGCCCTGGGAGGCTGCTGGTTGGCCGTCGTGCTGGGGGTCACCCGGCCGGTGCCCCTCCCGGAGGCCGGTCGGGCTCAGTGATCGCGCAGGGCCTGGATCAGCTCGTCCTTGTTCATCGTCGAGCGACCGTCGATCCCGATCTCCTTGGCCCGTTGACGCAGGTCGTCCACCGTCCACTCGTCGTAGGACGGCGAGGTCCCGCCGCGCTTCCCGGCTGTCTGGCGGTCGGTGTTGGCGATCCGGGCGGCCTTCTCCTTCGACATGCCTTCCTCGCGCAACGACTCGTACTGCTCGTCGTCCTTGATCTGGCTGCCATGGTCCTTGGTCGCCATGTGCTGCTCCTGTGTCCGGTGTCATCGGTTCGGCGACATCACCGTGGCCGACGGTGCGCTCGGCCACCACCATCTCCGGGCCAGCGGCCGTCTCCTCGATCACCTGGTGACGATCAGCTGCTCTGACGGACCACCAGGTGTGTGGGCAGGACCGTGGCAGCAGCGACCGGGCCCGAGCCATCCATCAGTTCTCGGAGGCGCACGATCATCTGCCGGCCCAGGTCACCGACCGGTTGGTGGATCGAGGTCAACCCGGGCTGCGTCGTCGCGGCGATCAGGGAGTCGTCGAAGCCGACCAGCGCGACGTCTTCGGGGACCCGCAGCCGGCGTCGTCGGAGTTCCTGCATGGCCCCGATGGCCATCAGGTCGGAGGCCGCGAAGATCGCATCGATGTCGGGGCGGGCGTCGAGCAGGCGGCTCGCGGCCTGCTCACCCGAATCCCCACTGAAGTCACCGAAGGCCACCAGGCTCTCGTCGGGCGGCCGTCCTGCGGACCGGAGGCCACGACGGAACCCCCGGAGCCGATCCGTCCCGGGCGCCATGTCCTGCGGTCCCGCGATGGTGGCGATGCAGTGCCGACCGCGCTCGACCAGGTGGGTGACCGCGATGTGGGCTCCGGCGAGATTGTCGACATCGACGTAGGGCAGCGAGGTGCTCTGTAGCGGGCGCCCGGCGAGCACGGCGGGGACCGATCCGGTCGCGAGTTCCTCCACCATGGGGTCGTCAGCGTGCGCGGAGACCAGCAGGATGCCGTCGACGTGACTGGCCAGGAACCGCTGCACACGCGACCGTTCCTGATCGGAGCGGTTCAGCAGCAGCACCAGTTGGATGTCCGTACCGGCCAGGGCATCGGAAGCGCCTCGGACCAGCGTCGCGAAGAACGGCTCGTTGAAGACCCGTTGTTCGGATTCCGCGACGACCAGGCCGATCGAATCGGTTCGCCGGGTGACGAGCGACCGGGCGGCGCGGTTGGGTGAATATCCGAGCTCGTCGACCGCCCGCTGCACGGCGGCACGCACCACCGGGTTGACCTTCGGGTTGTTGTTGACCACCCGGGAGACCGTCGCGCGCGAGGTCCCGGCCAACGCCGCCACCTGCTCGAGCGTCGGCGGTCGAGCGGTTGCGGTCACCGTGCATCCACCTCGGCCACGTCGGGCTCCACGTCGGGCCCGCCATTGCGGGCGATGCTATCCCGATACCAGGCGCCGCTGGTCTTGATGGTCCGCCGCTGCGTCTCGTAGTCCACGTGCACCACCCCGAACCGTTCGGCGTACCCGTGGGCCCACTCGAAGTTGTCCAGCAGTGACCAGACGAAGTAGCCGCGAACGTCGACGCCGGCCGCGATCGCCCGGCCGACCGCACGGATGTGCGCGGCGATGAAGTCCCGGCGACCGGGGTCGTGCACCCGGCCGTCGGCATCGACGACGTCGTCGAACGAGGCACCGTTCTCGCAGATCATGATGGGCGGGACGTCGTATTCCTGGTCGAGTCGGATCAGCATCGCTTCGAGCGATGCCGGCTCGATGCCCCACCCCATGCCGGTGCGGGGGTGGGCGCTCGGGAGGAACTCGACGTCCTCGCACCCCGGGAAGGGGGATCCCAGACCCTGCCCCCCGCCGGCCATCACGTGGTGTTGCTGGTAGTAGTTGACCCCCAGCACGTCCAGCGGCTGGGCGATGCGAGCTTCGTCCGCGGACTCGATCGCGTCGTCGGCGCCGAAACGGGCGAAGATGGCGCGCACGTCGTCGGGGTAGCTGCCCTTCAGGGTCGTGTCGAGCCACAAACGGTTCTGCAGACCATCGATGGCCCGCGCGGCCGCGAGGTCCTCCGGGCGGTGGCCGCCGGCCTGAACGCCGTAGAGGTTCGGGACGATCCCGAAGCGGTGCACCGATCCCGATGCCCGCCGCATCGCCGCGGTGGCATCGCCGTGGGCGAGCAGCAGGTGATGGGCCGAACGCAGTGCCGCACGCGGATCGACCAGCCCCGGCGCGTGGTGACCGCTCGCGTAGCCCAGGAACGCCGCGCACCACGGTTCGTTGATGGTCATCCACGTGTCGACATCGGCGCCGAGACGGTCGTGGACCACCTCGGCGTAGCGAACGAACGCATCCGCCGTCGCCCGGTTCGCCCACCCTCCGCGGTCCTGCAGCGCTTGCGGCAGGTCCCAGTGGTAGAGGGTGACGACCGGCTCGATGCCCTCGGCTCGCAGCAGGGCGACCAACCGGGCGTAGAACGCGAGCCCGCGGGGCTCCACCTCCCCGTCACCGTCCGGCACGATCCTGGGCCACGCCACCGAGAACCGGTAGGCATCGATCCCGAGCTCGACCATCAGGGCGATGTCCTGTTCGAGCCGGTGGTAGTGGTCCACCGCGACGTCGCCGGTGTCGCCGTTGTGGATCCGTCCGGGTGTGTGGCTGAAGGTGTCCCAGATGGACCGACCGCGACCGTCCTCGTTCGCTGCGCCTTCGATCTGG
Source organism: Nitriliruptoraceae bacterium (assembly GCA_003558435.1). Lineage (GTDB taxonomy): Bacteria > Actinomycetota > Nitriliruptoria > Nitriliruptorales > Nitriliruptoraceae > PWLR01. The sequence continues at coordinate 11,359 of PWLR01000058.1, forward strand.
TACGACGCGGTCGCCGCCCCCCACGAGAAGTGTTCGGGGAACGCGTTCGTCCCGTTCGAACCGCTGGCCGAGTTGATGATCGAGGCACTCGACCGGGCGCTGCCGGCGCTCACCCCTTCACCGCCCCTTCGGTGAGTCCCGCGATCATCTGGCGCGAGAAGACCACGAACACGATCAGGAGGGGGATGAGGCTCATGAACGTCCCGGCGAGCACCATCGAGTGCTCCGCGTAGTAGGTCTGGTTCATCTGGCGCAGGGCGAGCTGGATCGTGTGGCTGCTCTGGTTGCCACCCAGCACCACCAGCGGCCACAGGAAATCGTTCCACGCGAACAGGAAGGTGAACATGCCGAGCACGGCAGCCCCTGAGCGCACCGAAGGGATCACCACGTGGCGGAACAACCCGAACATGGTGCAGCCGTCGACACGTCCGGCCTCGAGCAATTCGTCGTGCACCGAGGTCGCGATGACCTGGCGCATCCAGAAGACCCCGAAACCGGTCACCATCGCCGGCACGATGACGGCCCGGAGCGAGCCGACCCACCCGAAACGGTCCATGAGCATGTAGAGCGGGATGAGGCCCAGCTGCTGCAGCGGGATCAGCATGGTGGCGATGACGAAGGTCATGAGCACGTTGCGGCCCGGGAAGCGCATCTTGGCGAAGGCGAACCCGGCCAAGGTGCCGAAGAAGACCGAGGAGATCGTGGTGACGGTCGCCACGACGAAGGAGTTGACCAGCGCGCTCACGAACGGCACGCGGCTGATCGCCTCGGTCGCGTTGACGATGAAGTTGGGCCCGGGGACGATCCGTGGCGGCACCTGGCTGGTCACGGCGCTGGTGTTGGAAGCGACCACGAAGATCCAGTAGAACGGGAAGATCGAGACGGCGACCGCGATGACCAGCACCACGTAGTGCCAGTTGTCGACCCACGCGAACTTACGCTTGTTCGCTCGGAACCCGGTTGCGGGTTTCCCATCGGGGTCCAATCCCGGGGTCGGAGCCGCAGGTGTCTGCGCTTGGACGGCATCGACGTTCGTCATGCTCCGACCTCCTGGCGCTTCTCGCGCTTCTCGCGCTGTCGCTGTTCGCGGATGGCATGCCGGTTCTCGCGCCGGTTGAGGAGTCCGACGCCGCCGAAGACCACCAGCGCGGCGATGGCGGTGATGAACACCAAGGTCCAGGCGATCGCGGACGCGTAACCGAACTGGAAGTCGCTGAACCCCCGGTTCCACAGATAGAGCAGGATCGTCAGGTACTGCTGGTTGTTGCCGCCCGTCGATCCCACCCCGGCACCGAACATCAGCGGCTGGGCGAACACCTGCAGGTTGCCGATCACCGACAGCACGGTGGCGAACAGGATCGCGGGACGGAGCATCGGCACGGTGATCTTCCACCAGCGCTTGACGCGGCCGGCGCCGTCCACCATGGCGGCTTCGTTGTAGTCGCGCGGGATGCCCTGCATCGCTGCGAGGAAGATGAGGGTGTTGTAACCCGTCCACTGCCAGTTGATCATCGTCGCGATCGCGAAGTGCGATGCGAGGCGGCTGCCGTGCCAGTAGATCGGTTCCACCAACGGCAGGTAGTCGAGGGCGACGTTGATGAGACCGGAGTGCCGGCCGAAGAGGGACTGGAAGACGATGGCGATCGCGACCACGGAGGTGATGTTCGGGATCAGGAGACCGCTGCGAAAGATGTGCGCGCCCTTGAGCATGCGGTCGGTCAGCAACTCCGCCAGGATCAAGGCCAGGACCATCTGGGGGATGGTGGACATCAACAGGATCGAGAAGGTGTTCTGCACGGATCGCCAGAAGCGACCGTCCCCCATCAGGCGGACGTAGTTGTCCAACCCGACGAAGGTTCCGCCACCGCTGCGCGTGTCGAAGATGTGCCAGTCATGCAGCGAGACCCAGGCGGTGAAGCCGACCGTGAAGACCCCGAAGATCAGGAACAGGATGAAGAACGGGGATATGTAGAGGTAGGGCGTGATACGCGCCTCGTTGCGCGACCACCGGCCGCCCCTCGCCTCGTCCGTGGCGGGCTGGTCCGTTCGGGTGGCGGCGGCCATCGATGCTCTCCCACTACGACGGTGTGAACGCTTCTACGTGGAGCAGGTGCGGGGCTGGAGCCCGTGGTGGGCCCCAGCCCCGCACCGGGTGCGCTCAGCCGAGGATGTTGTTGATCTCGGTGATGGCCGAGTTCCATGCCTCGTCCGGTGACTCGACACCATCGTTGACCCGGCCCAGGGCGTCCTGGAACTCGGTGCTGATGGAGTTGAAGTTCGGCCCGGTGTTCTGGGCGATGACCCGCTCCGCGTTGTCGGCATAGATCGGACCGACCGGTGCGTCGTTGAAGTACGGGTTGGCGAACTCCTGGATCTCCGGGGTGTCGAACAGCGTCGGGATGGACGGGAAGTTCCCGTTCTCGCGGAAGGCCTCGAGCTGCTGCTCCTCGTTCAGGAGCCACTCGATGAAGGCGTAGGCCTCTTCGGCGTTCTCGGATGCCGCCGGGATGCCCAGGTGCGAGCCACCCCAGTTACCGCCGGCCTCCGGAACCTCGGCGATGTCCCAGTTGCCCGCCTGATCGGGGGCGTTGTCCTGGATGTAGCCCATCATCCATGCCGGAGCGGTCAACACCGCGAAGTCGCCGTTGCTCATCCCGGCGTTCCACTCCTCGGACCATGCGGCGATGTCGGCACCGATGTCGGCGTCGATCGCTTGGTTCACCACGTCCCAGGCGTACTGGACCTGCTCGCTCTCGTCGAAGATCGGGTTGCCCTGATCGTCGTAGAAGGTGTCGGGCGACTGGTTCACGACGGCGTTCCAGAGCAGTTCTTCGTTGTCGTAGAAGGCACGGCCGCTGTTGGCGGTGTACTCCTCACCGAAGGCGAGGTAGTCCTCCCACGAGTCGACCCAGGCCGCGGAGACCTCGTCGCGCTCGAAGGGCATGCCCGCCTCTTCGAACAGGTCGTGGCGGTAGGCGATCGCCATGCCGCCGATGTCGGTGGGCAGGCCGATCAGGGCCTCACCGTCGACGCTCCGGGCCTGCTCGATCTTCCAGTCGAGGTAGCGGTCCTCGACGTCACGAGCACCGAGGTCGTACAGGTTGGTCCAGACCTGGGCCTGCTCGGCCATGTCGTTGATGAAGCCGACCTCGATCGCGGCGATGTCCGGGCCACCACCGGCCGCCAAGGCGTTGATCATCGCGTCGTGGTGGTCGCTGTACTCGGTCTGCTGCATCTCGATGGTGACGTGGGAGTTCTCCTCCTGGTACCTCGCGACCATGTCATCGAAGCCCATGCCATTGAAGACCCACATGGAGAGGGTGACCGGATCGGCGTCGCCGTCGGCGGCTGCCCCATCATCCCCGTCGGCACCCTCGGTGTCGGTGTCGGGCGACGCATCCGCGCCGTCGTTGTCATCGCCGCTCCCGCAGGCACCCAGCAACAGTGCCAGGGCCAACGGTGCCGCAAACCACTTGATCCTCATACGAGGGTCTCCTCTCCGCGCCCGGCGTTGCCGGGTCGCCCAGCGTGCAGGCCAGGGTTTCTGAACCTGCTTCCCGACCGGAACGTCGGTCGGGATCGGTGCCCGCCCCCGCTTCTCGCGGTGGCGTTCGACATCACCATCGACATCTCGGCGGCCTGAGAGCGCTCTCTCACGCGCCGTGGTTGGGTCCTGCTGGCAGCTTGCGGGGTGGTGGCGACGAGGACCGGCAGCGCCTCACCCGGGTGGTGGCCGGCCCCATGAACCGGCCCTTGCGTCGAGCTCGGCGCGGAACCTCCCGTTGTGAGAGCGCTCTCACGCTCTGAGCTCGAATCTCTCTCAATCTCGCGGCCTTGTCAACTACTTCTGTAGGACCGCTCGTTCCTCGAGCGCGCTCCGTGCCATCATGAGCGCCAGATGGCCTGATTGACGCGGTTCTCGAGCAACTCTTGTCGGCCGGAGCGGGGCGCCGGATCGATGGATCCGTCGTCCACCAGCTCGGCGAGCGACGCCAGGGTCGCCTCGCCACCGGTGATCGCGCGTCCGAGCGGGCCGTCCCAGTCGGCGTAGCGATCGGCGCGGGCGGAGGACAGCGTCGCCTCCTCGTGCAGCCGTGCTGCGACCAGCAGGGCCTGAGCCAGGGCGTCGATGCCGCCGATGTGGCCGTGGAACAGGTCGTGGCGATCGAGGCTCTGGCGCCGGAGCTTGGTGTCGAAGTTGAAGCCACCCGTGTCGAACCCGCCCCCACGCAGGATCTCGAACAGCACCAGCGAGAGCTCCTCGACCGAGTTCGGGAACTGATCGGTGTCCCAGCCGTTCTGCGGATCACCCCGGTTGGCGTCGACGCTACCGAAGATGCCGTGGTCGACCGCGTAGGTGACCTCGTGGTGGAAGCTGTGACCGGCCAGCGTGGCGTGGTTTCCCTCGATGTTGACCTTGTACTCGCCGGCGAGGCCGTGACGCTCCAGGAAACCGTGGACGGTGGCCGAGTCGTAGTCGTACTGGTGCTTGGTCGGCTCCTGCGGCTTGGGTTCGAGCAGCAACGTGCCCTCGAAGCCGATGTCGCGCTTGTGCTCGGCCACGAGCGTCAGGAAGCGGGCGAGTTGGGTCTCTTCACGCGCGAGATCGGTGTTGAGCAGCGTCTCGTAACCCTCGCGCCCACCCCACAGCACGTAGTTCTCACCGCCGAGCCGGTGGGTGATCTCCATCATGTGGCGGACCTGGGCCGCGGCGTAGGCGAAGACCTCGGGATCGGGGTTGGTCGCTGCGCCCGCCGCGAACCGCGGGTGGCTGAACAGGTTGGCGGTCCCCCAGAGCAACTTCACACCCGTGGCGGCCATCGCCTTCTCTGCCGCCTCGACGATGACCTCGAGGTTGCGGGCCGACTCGGCGAAGGTGTCGCCCTGCGGTGCGATGTCGATGTCGTGGAAGCAGAAGTAGGGCACCCCGAGCTTCGCGAAGAACTCGAACGCCGCGTCGAGCTTGGCGTGGGCTGCTCGCATCGGCTCGGCGGCGGGGTCGAGCCAGGGACGGTCGAAGGTGCCCTCACCGAAGACGTCGGAGCCGGCCCAGTTGAACGAGTGCCAGTAGCAGACCGCGATCCGCAGGTGCTCCGCCATGCTCTTGCCGAGCACGAGACGATCCGGGTCGTAGACCTTGAAGCTCAACGGATCCGAGCTGTCGAGCCCCCCGAACCCGATCGGTCCCGGGACCTCGGGAAAGAACTCGGTCGAGATGTTCGCCATGCAGGTGCACTCCCGCTCTCAGACACTCGTCGGCGCGTGCCCCAGGGACTCCCGAACTCCCGTCGGAACTCCCGTTGGCGCGCTCGGCCGCCCACGCTAGCATTAGTTGCGTGGAAAGACAATCTATTTGTTGGGATCCAAGACGATCCCTGACGCCTCGGAGCGACGATGACCACCGGTGAAGTCCCCTCGGATGCGCGCTACCTCGATGCGGGAGCCTCGACCGAGGATCGTGTCGAGGACCTGCTGCTCCGGATGCGGCGGGAAGAGAAGCTCGCCCAGCTCGGGAGTGCTTGGGCGTTCTCGTTGCTCCGGGGTGGCGAGTTCTCGGCCGAGCAGGCCGCACCGCTGCTCGCCGACGGCCTCGGCCAGGTCACACGCATCGCCGGCGCGACCAGCCTGCGCGCCACCCAGGTGGTCCGGGTGACCAACGAGGTGCAGCGGCACCTCACCCAGCACACCCGGTTGGGCATCCCCGCACTGGTCCACGAGGAGGTCTGTTCCGGGGTGATGGCACGGGACGCCACGATCTTCCCCCAGGCCATCGGTGTGGCCAGCACCTGGGAGCCGGAGTACAACCGTCGCCTGGCGGACGCGGTCCGGGTCCAGATGCGTTCGATGGGCAGCCACCAAGGGCTCTCCCCGGTCCTCGATGTGGTCCGCGACCCGCGCTGGGGTCGCACCGAGGAGACCTATGGCGAGGACCCGCACCTGGTCGCGCAGATGGGCATGGCCTTCGTGCGCGGGCTGCAGGGCGCGAGTCTGCACGAGGGGGTGATCGCCACCGCCAAGCACTTCGTTGGCTACGGCGCGTCCGAGGGTGGGATGAACTGGGCCCCGGCCCACATCCCTGCGCGTGAGCTGCGCGAGGTCTATCTGCACCCGTTCGAAGCGGTCGTGCGCGAGGCGGGTCTGGCCTCGCTGATGAACGCCTACCACGAACTCGACGGCGTGCCCTGCGGCGCCAGCTCCGAGCTGCTCAACGACGTCCTGCGCGAGGAGTGGGGCTTCGAGGGCACCGTGGTCTCCGACTACTTCGCGGTCGACCAGCTCCACTCCTACCACCGACTCGCGCGGGACCGGTCGGAGGCCGCGGTCATGGCCCTCGAGGCCGGGATCGACGTGGAACTCCCGGCGACCGACGCGTATGGTTCACCGCTCGCCCAGGCCATCGATGACGGACGGCTGGACGAATCGGCGCTCGACACCGCGGTGCGCCGGGTGCTGCGCCAGAAGTTCGACCTCGGCCTGTTCGAACACCCCTACGGCGACGAGGCCGCGATCTTCCTGACCACCGCGACCGACGAGCAGGCGGCCACGGCGCTCGAGATCGCCCGACGCAGCCTGGTGCTGCTCGCCAATGCCGACGCCACACTGCCGCTGCGTACCGGAGCGCGCGTGGCGTTGATCGGGCCCAACGCCGACTCGGCCCGGAACCTGTTGGGCGACTACACCTTCCCGGCGCACATCGAGACCCTGGCGGAGGCGAAGGAGCAGGGCAGCCTGCTCGGGGGGATGCCTTCGGTCCCCGACGACCTGGTGCTGGACGCGGAACCCGAGAACGTCCCCACCATCCGCCAGGAGCTGACGGCTCGCCTCGGTGACCGGCTGGTGTTCACCACCGGTTGCGGGGTCACCGACCCGTCCACCGACGGCTTCGACGAGGCCGTGGCGCTCGCCGAGGCATCCGACGTGGCCGTGCTGGTGATGGGTGACCGGTCAGGCCTGACCCCCGGATGCACCACCGGGGAGGGACGTGACCGCGCCACCCTGGACCTCCCGGGCGTCCAGGAGGACCTGGTGCGCACCGTCGCGGCCACGGGCACACCGGTGGTGCTGGTGATCGTCGGCGGCCGCCCGATGGGCAGTGTCGCGACCCACCAGCGCAGCGCAGCGGCGATCATGGCCTGGCTGCCGGGACAAGCCGGTGCCCGCGCCATCGCCGAGACCCTCACGGGCGAGACCGTTCCGAGCGGCAAGCTCCCGATCAGCTTCCCCCGATCGGTCGGCCAGGTCCCGATCTTCTACGGCCACAAGCTCTCCGGGGGCCGTTCCCACTGGCAGGGCGACTACGTCGAGCTACCGACGAGCCCGCTCTACGCGTTCGGGCACGGCTTGTCCTACACCCGGTTGGAACTCCGCGACCCTCGATTGAGCGCTCAGGAGGTCGCCGCGGGCGGCCATGTGGAGGTCACAGCCGAGGTCGCCAACACCGGCGAGGTGGACGGCGAACAGGTTGTGCAACTCTATGTCCGCGACCCGGAGGCGTCCGTGACCCGACCGGTTCGGGAACTGAAGGGCTTCGCGAGGGTGGCGGTTCCCGCCGGAGGGTCGGTGTCGGTCCGCTTCCAGCTGCACACCGGCCAGCTGGGCTTCTACGGGCGCGACATGACCTACCTCGTCGAACCCGGCGTGATCGAGATCCACCTCGGCACGGCCTCCGACGAGGTGATCCATGTCGGTGATCTGACGATCACCGGTGACGGCACCGAGCCCCCGGCGACCAAGGTGTTCTCCGGGGCGGTGCACATCGGGCGGTGAGCATCGGGGCCCGCGCCGGCGGATCGCCGGTGCGGGCCCGCGGCCGTGTCTTTCAGCGCAGTGCGGCGCCGGATTCGGGGTCGAAGAAGTGCAGGTCCTCGGTGCGTACCCCGACATCGATACGGTCATCGACCCGGGGCGGGTTGCCCGGCGCGAACCGGGCCGTGAACTCCTGCCCCCACTCTTGGCCTGACGCTCCAACTCCTCGAACGCCTCCGCATCATCGATCGCGGCCTTCATGTCCTCCGAAACGATCGGCGGCGACTCGGTGTGGAAATGCACCAACATCTCCGCACCCAACATCTCCACCAAACCCACCCGACGCCCCTTCCACACCTGCTCGGGATCGACCTCCTCCGGCGGCGAGAAGTGCTCCGGACGCACCCCCACCGC
>PWLR01000085.1 GCA_003558435.1 Nitriliruptoraceae bacterium
AAGTCTCTGGGACGGTCATCTACCAGGCGCGTGCCTCAGGTGAAGACCGCATTCGGTCCGTCTCGGTCGACGTCCGCCCCGACACGAGCAACGGCCAGACTCGTGTGACGATCAGGGCGGGGGTTTCTCTGCGTTGACCAACCCGGCCGTGCGGGTGCTCCCATCTCGTAGATCTCTGGGAGTTCACGATGGGGGGTGGAGGAGATCTTCGTCGTGCTGCACCGCTACTGGCTGGCGAGCCTGATGCTCGCTGCTGTGCCGGCGGTGAGCGTCGCTGATCAGCTCAGCGAACCCGATGGTGAGCAGCGTCCGGTTCGTGACGCTGAGGACATGCCGGAACCCGGCCTGTCGGTCGCGTCCTCATCCGCAGTGATACCGGGGTCTGGCGAAGCGACCGACCTTGAGTGGTCGCTCAAGCTCTGCTCGCGGGCGACGCGACCGTCATCCGGAACGTGACCTACTGCGGCGTCCTGGTCGATGAGCGGCCGATGTTGGCACCCAGCGTGTCGTAGGTGACAACAGCAGCCACATCAGCAACGGCTGCGGTTGCTGCCCGGTTCGTCACCGCGGTCCTTCGGGTGTGTTCTCAGGTGGTCGGTGCAACACCTCCCGGAAGCGTGGATGCTCCGCGCCGGGCCGACCAGTGGACAACGCTCCTCGTTCAACAAGGGCGTTTCTCCGTGTCAAGACCGGTTGCCGTCAGCGTTCGCTTCCTCGGCGCATGAGCAGCGGCCGACCGACAGCAACCCTGAGTGGCGCGTCGTGGGACCGGCGAGCGGTGCTGGCTTGACGGCACAGCACGGCGAACCGACACTCGGGAGCTATGGGACGTCGCGTGGTGGTGGTTGGCGCAGGGCTCGGCGGTCTGGCGACCGCTGTCGGCCTGCAGCAGCAAGATGTCGAGGTCGTCGTCCTCGAGGCGCGCGGTCGCGTCGGCGGTCGGGTGCGCACCTGGAGCGAGAACGGACACCGTGCGGACCTGGGTGCGGAGCGCGTCGATGGCGACCACCGGCGTGTGCGCGCCCTCGCCGATCGGCACGCCGTTCCGCTGGTCCCGGTCGGCCAGGACACGGCGAGCCTCGACGACCTGGTGGTGTTCGACGGTGTCATCCGCACGGCGGCCGAGGTCGATCAGGGATCGATCGGTGCCGAGGTGGAGCGGGTCGCTGAACACCTGTCGGCGCTCGCGGGTCAGCTCCCACGGCTCGACGATCCGACCACCCATCCGGATGCCGCGAGCTTGGATGGCCGCTCGGTCGAGGATCTGCTCGACGACCTCGCCACGGTCGGTGACGCACGACGGATCGTGGAGCAGGACGTGCGCGGCAACGCGGCCGCGGAGCCGGGTCAGCTGTCGCTGCTCGGGTGGGTACATGATGTGGCGGTGGCCGAGGCGAAGCCACCCGCCCAGGTCGAGTCCCACCGTCTGCGCGGCGGCGCGCAACGCCTCGCTGAGGGCCTCAGTGGGCAGCTGTCGACTCCCGTGCACCTGGCGACGGCGGCGCGCGCGATCGACCTGCACGACGCCGGGGTGCGGGTCACCACCGACCAGGGACGCTTCGACGCAGACGCCGTGGTGCTCGCCGTTCCCCCGCCTGCCGTCCGTCAGCTGCGGTTCGGGGGCAACGTGCCTGCGGTGATCGAGCAGCTGGCGCAACTGGCGTTGGGTGACATCACCAAGCGCCTGCTGGCCTTCGACACGCCGGTGTGGCGGGAGAGCGGCTGCAGCGGCAACGCGCTCATCGAGCCGGCCGGCTTCGCGACGTGGGAGGCCCACACGCCCGAGGTCCTCATCGCCTACGCCGGCGGGCGAGCCGCCCGCCGTCTTGCGACGATGCCGCTCGCGGAGCTGCTCGCCGCTCTGCCCCCCGCGTGGCGTGCGGGAAGGCCACCCGAGGAGATCCACACCGCCCACTGGGGGAGCGAACGCGAGACCGGCGGCGCGTGGAACGCCCCGGCCCCTGGGCAGGTGCGCGCCACGTGGCAGCTGTTGCGGCGACCGCACGGTCGGCTGCACCTCGCCGGCGAGCACACCGCCGCCCGGCACGGCGGCTTCATGGAGGGTGCGTTGGAGTCAGCCGAGCGGGTCGTTTCGGAACTCACGGGATAGCCCACGCGAGCGGCGCTGACGACTGCTGCTGGGCGGGGCCGTTGGTTCGCGGCCGAGCTGAGGGCACCGTGCGTTCGGCAGCGGCCCCGAGGCCGGTTGCTGTTGCGGCTTGTCAGTGGCCATCTGGTTCTCCCCGTGGGCGCTCCGACCAACGTCCGGAAGCTCGGCCACCGCGGGTCGCGGTCGGACGGGGTGATGTCACGGGCGGCACGCCGTTGCGGACCCGTCGCTCCTCGCGCACCTCGACCAGCAAGGCATCGCGCTCCGGGACACCCGCTGCCGGACATGGTGCACCGTCACTTCAGATGCTTGCCCTTGTCGGCGTAGCGCTTGCGCGCGAACACGTCGGCCTTGGCGGCGACCCGGTCGAGGATCAGTAGCCCGTCGAGGTGGTCGAGCTCGTGCTGGAACGCGCGCGCCTCGAATCCCCCGGCCTCGATGACGCGGGGCACGCCATCCGGGGTGATGCCGCGAACCACCACCGAGATGGCGCGTCGAACGTCACAGGTGTAGTCGGGCACGGACATGCACCCCTCACGCTTGCGGTCCGACCCGGTCGCGATGATCAGCTCCGGGTCGAACAGCACGACCAAGCCGTGGTTGCCCTCCGGCGGCTTCTTCATGACCGACACGTCGAGGGCGAACGCACGGGACGCGACCCCCAGCTGCGGCGCCGCCAGCCCGACACATCCGGGCGAGCCGTACATCGTGTCGACGAGGTCGGTCGCCAGCTGCCGCTCGCGGTCGCCGACGGCGCCCACGGGCCCCGCGAGGCCCTTCAGGACGCGGTTGGGGTAGCGCACCACGGGACGGACGGTCACTAGTAGGTCTCCGCCTCGATGGTCCGGAGCGTGTGGTCGACCCCCAACTCGTCGCACACCGCGGCCAGTCGTGCCGCGAGCTGCTCCTCCTCTGCGGCCACGAGCTCGATGACCATCGCGTAGACGGCCTGGTCACCCGAGCCGATGACCTGGGTCTCCAGGTCCGTGATGTTCGCGCCGAGCTCCGCCAGCGTCTCGGTGACCCCGGCGACGATGCCCGGGCGGTCCGTGCCGTAGACGCTCAGGAGGTGGGTCGCGTCGACCGGCTTTCGTCGACCGTCGGCGCGACTGATCGACACCGTCAGGCCGAGCTCACGCGTGGCCTCCGCCAGCGCCGCGCCCAGGGTGTCCTCGTCCTCCTCGGTGGCGACCAGCAGCACGATGGCGAAGTGACCACCGAGGATGGTCATGGCCGAGTCCTCGAGGTTGCCGCCGCGGTCCTGCAACACGCGGGTGACCGCCGCGACGATCCCGGGTCGGTCGGCGCCGATGGCGGTGACGGCGAGCTCGTGCACGCGAACGGCTCCTGATGTGAGGGGGAGGTCGGCTACCCGACCGAGCCTAACGGTGCCGGCGGCCGGCCTCGAGCAGGTCCGGGGCCTCGGGAACGCGGCGCGGGTCGCTGGCCCGCACGTCGAGGGCCGTCGGGCCGGCGGCGGGTATCGTCCCACGGGTGAGACCTCGCCGTCGTTCCGTGCCCGTCCTCGCCGCCGTCCTGGTGCTCGCGGGTTGTGCCGACGGTGGGTCGGATGCCACCGGCGAGGCGGCACCGGTCGAAGCTCGGGACCTGGAGGTCGTCGAGGACGAGGCGGGCGACAACGACGACGTGGCCGGGCGCGAGCTGGTCGCGGTCGACCGCGAACCGGCGCTCCCGCCGCTGCACCCGGTCATCGACGACTGGGCTGAAACGGTGGTGAGCATCCGCACCACCGAAGGGGTCACCCCGACCGTGGATGCCAAGGTCGCGGCCAGCTCCGATGAGCGCCAGCGGGGCCTGATGGAGGTCGAGGAGCTCCCGGACGGCTCCGGCATGTTGTTCATCTTCGAGGCCGAACGCACGGGCGGATTCTGGATGCGCAACACCCTCGTGCCGTTGGACATCGCCTATATCGGCGCGGACGGCGTCATCGGGACCATCCTGGCGATGGACCCGTGTGAGGAGCCGGACGCGGCCGATTGTCCCACCTACGCCCCGGACCTGCCCTACCTCACCGCGCTGGAGGTCCCGCAGGGATGGTTCGCCCGCTACGGCGTCGCCGAGGGCGACCCGGTGGTCTGGTCGACCCCGCGTCCCTAGCCATCGCCCCGGACTGCGGGTGAAAGACCGGGCCCGGCTACCATCGGAGACCACACGGACAGGAGTGCGCGACGTGATGACCTGGCAGATCGTGGCCCTCGGGGTGCTGTTGCTGCTGCCGTTCGCGTTGCTCGCGGACTTCCACCCCCACCGTGAACGTCTGGACTCCCGGGGCGCGCCTCTGCCGCGGGACTGGCAACCACAGGCGACGCATCCGGATCAGGACGCCGAGCACCACTGAAGCGCCCCGACCGGGCACGCCGACCCATGGGCTCGGCGGCCCCGCGAGCCGGTGGATCTCGCGTCGAACGCTCCGTGTCGGTCTGGGGTCGCACGCGCCGTCCGGGATCGCGTCAGCTGGTCGGTGTCGCGTCAGCCGGTCACAGTTGTCGAGGTGGCGCGACACCGGCTGCGGTGCACGACGACGGACTCGCAAGCCCACAGGCCGGGGCGGGGGCCTGAGCGCGGTGCTGACGGCTCGGGGGCGCCACCTCGGCTCAACCAGCCCTGCCAGTACGCAATCTCAGTCACTACGGCTAAGATAATCTTCCGAGGAGGGCGCGTAGCGCTTGCGCCGCGTCGCGAGGTTCGTATCGTGGGAAGCGAAACGTCCACATACCCCTCGTAGACCCTCACCTCAAGGAGGCCCGGAGATGGCCAAAGCCGTCGGAATCGACCTCGGGACCACGAACTCGGTCGTCTCGGTGATGGAGGGTGGCGAAGCCACCGTCATCGCCAACGCCGAAGGCCATCGCACCACCCCCTCGGTGGTCGCCTGGTCCAAGTCCGACGAGGTGCTCGTCGGCGAGATCGCGAAACGCCAGGCGGTCACCAACGCCGAGCGCACGATCCGCTCCGTCAAGCGCCACATCGGCACCGACTGGAAGGCCGACATCGGCGGCAAGCAGTACACGCCGCAGGAGATCTCGGCCCGCATCCTGATGAAGCTGAAGCGCGACGCGGAGGCCTACCTCGGTGACGAGGTGACCCAGGCGGTCATCACCGTTCCGGCCTACTTCGACGACGCCCAGCGTCAGGCCACCAAGGAGGCCGGTCAGATCGCCGGGCTCGAGGTGCTGCGTCTGGTCGCCGAGCCGACCGCCGCGGCGCTCGCCTACGGCCTCGAGAAGGAGGACGAG
>PWLR01000099.1 GCA_003558435.1 Nitriliruptoraceae bacterium
GGCGGCCGGAACGATCCGGCCGTCGTCGCGACGGATCACGTCCAGGCCGGTGAGCTGTCCGCGGGTGGGGCCGAGCGCGATGACGCGGTGCGGGTCGCGGGCGATGACCGTGTCGGCGAACTGCTCGATGTCGATCACCGGTGCGCCCGTCGGTAGCCGCTCGGCGACCGCCCGGATCACGTCGCGGCGGCTGAAGCTCGAGCTCTGGTCGGTCAAGCCCTCGTCGAGCACCAGGTCGCGGTAGAGGCGATCGGCGTCGGGAGGGCGGGATGCCCCGTGCCCCGTCAGATCCCGGGCCCAGCTGGTCCGCATCCCGAGAGTCCGCGCGCGGGTGCGCCAGTCCGCACGCAGCTCGGCCTCCGATCGGTGGCCGTCCTTGGCTTGGCGGGTGGCGAGCGTGGCGACCTGGGCGGCCGCCGCTGAGGTCTCGCCCCGGGTGGCCATGTGCTGGACGATCGCCGTTCGCCGACGGGAGAACGCCTCGATGATCTCGCGGTCGACCCCGGCGATGTCGGCCGTGCCGTTGCTCACCGGCTGCCAGACGATCCCGAGCCGGACGGTGAGCTCATGGCGCAGCTGAGCCTGATACAGGAAGCCGGCGGTCTTGGCATGCGCGAACAGCTTGCGGGAGTCCAGCGTCCGCCACTGCCCGTCATCGGTCGTGCGAGCGAGGTTGGCGATCAGCACGTGGGTGTGGAGCAACGGGTCGTTGGCTCGGGAGGTGCGATGCCGGAACGCGGCCGCGACGAAGCCCTCCACCGCCACGGTCTCGGTCCCGCCGGCGCCGCGGCGGGTGAACCCGGCCGCGGGTTCGAGGTAGCCGACGGCGGCGTCCACGGCTGCGTCGTGAGCTGCGGTGGCGGCTGCGGCGAGCTGTGGCTCGCCGAGCGCCCACAGCAGCGAGACCGACTTCGGGGCCCGGAACGTCAGATCGAACCCGGGGACCTTTCGGGCAGGGTGGGACGCCAGCGACTCGCTCGTAGCCGGATGCTTGGCAGCGAGGACCGCCCGCAACGGTTCCGCATCGACCCTCCCGTCGAGACCGAGCGTTGCTGTGCCTCGGCCGAGCCACCGGCCCGGCTCCTCGCCACGGGCGAGGTAGTAGTCGGTGGCGTCCCGATCGGCGACCACCGTGAGGTAGTACTCCGCCCCTGACGGGGCCATCCGCCCGATGTTCAGCATCGGCCGTGGCCGCCGGCGCACTGGCCCAGTGCCAGTCTGTGTCGCTGTTGCATGCCGGTGAGGATGCGGCCGCGACCGGCTCGTGTCACGCACCGGATTCGGCCGTAGAGAGCACTCTAGTGGCTGATATCGGTGGTTTCGTGTCTCTGGGTCTCGGGTCGTGTCGGAGCGTCCTGGACGGTGGCGCGGCGTTCGGGCTCGATGACGTCCTCCGTTGCCATGGACGTCGTGCTGTTGGTGCACGTCGGTCACTCTCGGCCGAGGTCGACGACCAATCCCTAGACAGGAGCGACGCACGGATACCCCGATGAACCAGCCGGAACCCCCCGCTGTCAGCCATCCGTGAGCGTCGCCCAGCACGATGACCCACTTCGAAGAACCAGGAGGCCCTCATGACCACCACCGTTGTGCCAGACCCGTTGACGTTGACCGTGGAGGAGGCCGGCCGGCTGCTCGGCATCAGCCGCGGCGCCGCCTACCGCGCCGCCGCCTGCGGCCAGATCCCCACCATCCGCCTCGGCCGCCGACTGCTCGTACCCACCGCCCGGCTGCACCAGCTGCTCGGGATCCGGCACACCGAGGACCTCGAGCCTGGTGAGGCGCCGGCCAACGACTCGACGGCCGCCGGTCGGCGGCCGTGAGCACCGCGTACCTCCGGGTGTCATGGACCGACGAGCAGCACCCACACCGTGGCCGCCGAGGCGGGGTAGCGATGCGGAGGGTGTTGCGGATACCGCCCTGTCACTCGCACTCGACCCGCAGGTCTTCTCCTCGGATGGCTGGTGGGGAGGAGGTATCGACGCCATCTCCGAGTCGGAGGAACCGAACGCCGCTTCCGATTGCGACGGCTTCGGGAGAGGTATCGGCGCTGTCATCGTCACAGGTGAGCTCATCGCCGTTGAAGCCCACGATGACACGGCTGGCGCCGAGGACCTCACGGTCGTTGAGATCGACCACCGCCACCCAGTTGTCGTCGGCCAGAGCACCCTCGCCCCGCGCCGGCGGCTCGACGACCGTGCCGGCGTAGTACGGCCCACGTACCGTGCAGCTGGCAAGCACCAACACGGCCGCCAACACGGCCAGCGTCGCTCGCATGCGCCCTCCTCGAGGATGACGAACGTCTGACGTCGACACCCCGGCCCGAGTTCCTATCGCGGCGATTCTGATCGTTCCGTCGCCCTGTCCCGGTGCTGCGTCGGGTGCGGTCCTTCGCCGCGAGGGCCGTGCTGACGGCTGCCGACTCCGGGGTCCGGAGACCGGGCTACAACGGTTGTGCCAAGTTCCCCACCGTGGTCCTTCGGGCTGCGAGACCCACCGCAGATCCCCACACCACCCCGTGACAGCTGCGCGAGGAGCCACGATTTTGGACGATGCGTGTGGTGTGTTGATAGGAGCATCTAGCTGCCGGTGGAGCGTTCGGTCTGGACCGCTGAGATGATGACTTCGACCACGTTGCCGGTGTCGATGACGGAGATCGACACGCTCTGGTTGCGGTCTTCGACCGGTTGGGGTCGGGTCCTGAACCCGTAGATCGTGGATCTGGGTTGTTCGTACCAGAGCTGCCCGAATGCTTCGGTGGGCGTCCCCTCGTGCTGCACGAAACTGGCGACGTGGTTGACCACCGTGTCGAAGTCGTCGCCGGGGACGTTCCAGACCGTTCGTCGCTGTGCGAGCGTGTTGTTCAACTGCGGCAGGATGCGGCCGTCGAGTGGCCCGAGGGAATGGGACCGGTCGGCGGTCACCTGCCAGTGGTCTTGTGGGACCTGTTCGAACGTGGGGTGGTTCTCGGTCCATGCGCGAGCTTCGGGGACGCCACGGTCATCGGCGAGGAGCAGGTAGACGCCGAAGATGGCCACGACGACAGCGATGACCGCGGTGGCGGTCATCCAGGTGCGGCGCGATCCCACTGCTTCTCCGATCCTCTGCCTGTGACCCTACGGGGCGGCCGCGACGCTCATCGATCACCTGCTCGCTGACGATCGGCTCAAGGTGCCACGGACCACCTTCGACGCCGCAGCCAACTCTGCGGTCGAGCCGAGCTGGCGATGGCCGCGGATCGGGCACAGTCTGCCGAACCTGGAGAACTCGCACCCGTTATCGCTACCCGCGTCGCTTCAGCGCACCACGCACGCAGTGCGGTCCTTGGCCGAAGGGCCGCGTTGAGGATCACGGCATAACCGCCGTCGTTGCTCGGCTTCCAGACGGGTGCCGAGCCGACTGCGAGCTGGCAGTCGTGCATTCTCCCCGTCGCCGTTAACCGGTCCTTGGGCAGACCAAGGACCGTCCACGCGAAGACTGCCACGTTGCCGGCCAGTCGGCAGTTGATCCCGCGAGCGCGACGGGGGGCTGACCGGATGACGTCGGCGGCGTCCAGGTCTCAGGCTCGGATCGATGGCTGATCGCTTGGGCAGCACTCCGTGACGCGCAGGTGGTGCGTGTCATGAGCATCCGTGTGTCCCGTTCGCCCTGTCTGGACCCGCGACCTGAATCTGGCGCATCGGTTGCCACGGTAGGTTGGCGAGGTACAGTTAGGGCAAATGGGGCAGTTGGAACATAAAGCGGAGAAGATCATCATGGGTGCGCGTTCGGCCAAGGTGTCGCCTCGCGATGAGTCGCGGCAACTGCTGCGGGATGCGGACGAGGCGGTCGAAGCTCGACGCGATCAGGACCCGTCGGTCCTGGCAGCGTTGGCACTGCCCGAAGTGAGAGAAGCTGTCCACCTGATGTTCCATAGCTTGGCGGAGGGACGAGCGGTCCGCGTGGAGGTAGACGACGCGGCGGACTACTCGCCGCAGAAGGCCGCGGACGCGTTGGGGGTGTCCCGCAAGTTGGTGAACAAGCTCATCGCCACGGGCGAGCTCCAGGCCTTCGCGTTGCCCGGCAGCTCGCACAAGAAGATTCCCGCGAGTGAAGTGGCCCGGCTCCGGGCGGAACGTGAGGCCATGCGTGCTGGCATCGACCGGATCGTCGATGACCTGGTGGACGCGGGCGCCGAGTACTAGATGGACGAGCCGCCTTCGGGGCGACGGGTCTTTCCCGACACGAACGTGCTGTACCCGATCTCCCTGCTCGACCTGATCATGCGATTGGCGGAGGCCGGGGCGCACACGGTGGTGTGGTCCGACGACCTGCTCGCCGAGCTGGAGCAAGTGTGGGCCGAAGGGCGAGCCGCAGGCATGCGGGTCCCGAACGCGCGCGGAGCGGCCTCAGCCATCGCGGGCATCCGCAGGACCTTCCCGGGGAGCCTCGTTCCTCGCTCGGCCTACGACGCGCGGATCGACGGGATGCCCGGTGACGATCACGATGACAAGCCCCATCTCGCGGCTGCGGAAGCCGGTCGGGCGACCCACATCGTCACCCGGGACCGGGCCGGCGGGTTCCCCGTGGCCGCACTGGCCGAGCTCGGCATCCAGGTCCAGGATCCGGACGAGTACCTCGCCGAACTCGCAGACGAGTTCCCCGAGGACTGCATGCGGGTCGTGCAGCAGATGGTCGAGCGGCGGCAGCGACGGGATCCGGACGTCACGCTCGAGCTGCTCCTCGACCGATGGAGCCGCGGCCTCGGGCTCGCACACTTCTGCGCGCGGCTGGGGCCGTCGTCGTAGGCGTTCGTGGCAACAGCGTGGCAACGAACGCGGTCGCAGAGGGTGGTACAGGCAGGCATCGCGTGGGACGGCGGAGCAGCGTTTCCGCAGGTCAGCGGCACAATCGGGCTCAGACGGTCACGCTCCGGGACCGGACCAGTAGGGTTCGATCCCCTGCCCCCCAGCCACCGGGAACGGCCCTCAGGGGCCTCTGGCGCCATTCTGCGGCTCTTGACCTGTGTTCTCAGGTGGTCGGTGCAACACCTCCTGGAAGCGCGGATGATCCGCGCAGCGAAGAGGGGTGGCGATGCGCCATGGACGGTTGGATCACCGGCAGGTGTGGGCGCAGTACTTGGAGGGGCAGTTGCCGGCCGAGATCGGTCGGTCGATGGGCCGACCACCTGTCAACGGACATTTGGTTCTCCCCGGGGGCGGACAGCAGAACTCCCCAGCCGCGGACATGAGATCTCCCCACGTGCGGGTTAGGGCAGGGGTGTCACCCCCTTGCCGTCGCGTGCTTGGGCGAAGCGGTAGGAGTCGCCTTCGGTGACCACGA
>PWLR01000076.1 GCA_003558435.1 Nitriliruptoraceae bacterium
CCGCCGCTGGTGCGTGCTACGACCTACGAGGGTCAGCTGGCCTCGGCCAGGATGAACTCGCGGGTCTCGATGCGTGCGTCATCCTGGAAGACCTGGATGGCGTAGCTGGCGCGCTGGGGGTCACCGACGTCGTCCATCTCGACCGGGCCGGAGACACCTTCGTAGTTGATCTCCTCACCGGCTTCGATGAGGTCGGCGCACTCGGCGAAGCCGGTGCATGCGGTGCCGGGTTCACGGGTCACGCCCGGGATCTCGTCCGCGATGGCCCGCGGGTCGTCGGTACCGGCCTGGAGCGCTGCGAGCGCGATGATCATCACCGCGTCGTAGGTCTCGGCGCCGTAGGAGAAGTCGACCAGGTCCGGGTCGACCTCGAGCATGCGGTCGACGAAGGTGTCGTCGAGCTCCGACAGCGGCGTGGTGCCGGCCATGCCCGAGATGACCTCGGGGTTGTCGTCGAAGTTCTCGCCGAGCGCGTTACCCATGTTGCCGTCGGAACCGTAGACGTTCTTGTTGTCGGCACCGATGCCGGCAGCGAACATCGAGGTCAGGATCCGGGAGGTCTCGTCGAACCCGATCACCGCGATGGCGTCCGGGTCGGCGTCGACCAGTTCCTGGATCTCGGCGTCGAAGTTCTGCGCCTGCGGGTCGTAGATGGTGGAGACGAGCACCTCACCACCGGAGGCTTCGATCGCGTTGGTCATGTTCTCGGCCAGGCCCTCACCGTACGGGTCCTGCAGCGCGAGGATGCCGACGGTCGCGTTGCCGTCGTTGATGATCAGCTCACCCAGCACCTGACCCTGGAGGATGTCCGAGGGGGCGGTACGGAAGTACAGGCCGTCGTCGTCGTAGGTCGAGAAGTCCGACGCGGTGTTGGCCGGGGAGAACTGGATCACGCCGGCACCGACGATGCGGTCGATGACGGTGAACGACACCGCCGACGACGCGGCACCGACGATGGCGTCGACGTTCTGGCCGAGCAGACGCTCGACGGTCTGGCTGGCGATGTCGGTGCTGGTGTCACCCGAGTCGCCGTCGATCAGGACCATGTCCTCACCGAGCACGCCACCGTTCTCGTTGATCTCGTTGGCTGCGAGCTGGGCACCCGCGAACTCCGGGGGGCCGAGGAACGCGAGCGAACCGGTCTCCGGGAGCAGGGTGCCGATGGTCAGAACGCCGTCGGCGCCGGCGGGCTCGTCGTCCGGGGCAGCTTCGCCGTCGTCCTCCGTGGCCTCGTCCTCGGGCTCCTCGGCCGCGTCGTCCTCGGCCTCCTCCGGCTCTTCTGTCTCTTCGGGCTCGGCGCCTGTCTCGTCGTCGCCACCACAGGCGGCGAGGACCAGGGCGAGCACGGCAACGCCGGCTACGGCGCGGTGCTTGGTGCGAACTCGCATTCGTTGACCTCTCTAGGATCCAGACGTGCACAGTCGTACACATCAGTACCCGTCCCACAACGGGCCCAGCGCACTCTACGACCGCCATCGTTGGAACGTCTGCAACGGCCGCTACCGAGCGTCGGGCGCACGGACCGGTGCGCCTACGGAGGACGCCGAACGGCGTCCCGGAGAGGGCCGGGGTGGGCCGGGCGGGGATCGAACCCGCGCCTGACGGATTATGAGTCCGCTGCTCTGACCAGCTGAGCTACCGGCCCGTGGGCGAGGAGCCTAGAGCCCGGGCGGCCTCAGCCGCGCAGCAGCACCGTCGCCAGCCACGTCACCGCCATCGTCAGGCCGAGCACGAGTTCGATGCCCACGCCGATGCCGTAGGCGCGCAGGACCCGCCAGGTGGAGTTCCTGGCCTCCGGCCACGCTCCCAGTCGCTGCTTCTCGCCGAGCAGCAGCCCGCTGAGTGCCCCGACGAGGAATCCGAGCACGGGCAACACGAAGAAGCCGATCACCCCCCCGATGGCCGCGAACAGAAAGGACCGGGGCGAGGCTCCGCCCTGGATCCCGGTCCGTGTCGGCAACACCACCGTGGCCGCGGTCCCGACCAGGAACAACACGGTGAGCACCGCAGCCACGGTCCATGCGGTGGCGTCCGCGCGATGGGCGAGCAAGGTCCCGGCGGTCCCGAGCCAGATGAACAACAAGCCGGGCAGCACCGGCACCACCACCCCGTACAGGCCGACGAGGATGCCGAGCACACCGAGGAAGATCAGCAGCAGCTCCACCGAGTTCACCTGTCCTGGTCGCGACCCGCATCCCACGCCGGCTCTGACGGTATGCGGTCGCCCGATGCCCGCGGCCTCCCGTCCGACCACCCGACGTGTGGGCGGGGAGCCGCGACGCGGTCATCCGTAGCTTCGTCACATGATGTCTCAGCTGACCTACGATCCCGAACGGATCGACGCGCGAACGCCCGAGGACCGCTACCGCTACGCCGACTTCCTGCGCGTGGGATCGATCCTGCTCGTGGTGCTCGGGCACTGGCTCGTCGCGGTCGTGCTGGTCCGCGACGGCGAGCTGCTCACCGGCCAGTTGCTGCGCTTCGTGCCCGAGACCCAGGCGCTCACCTGGGTCTTCCAGGTCATGCCGCTGTTCTTCATGGTCGGCGGCTACGTCAACGCCGGATCGTGGACCCGGGCGCGGGACGGTGGCGAGCCGTGGGCGCTGTGGCTGCGGCGTCGATCACGTCGGCTCCTGGGACCACTGATCCCGCTGCTCGTGCTGTGGCTTCCGGTGGCCGCCGCGCTCACCACCCTCGGCTTGCCCGAGAACTTCGTGGCCCTCGCCGCGCAGACCGCCTTCATCCCGCTGTGGTTCCTGGTCGTCTACATCATCATCAACGCCCTGGTCCCCGTGACGTGGGCGTTGCACCGCCGCGCAGGTCTCGCGGCCATCGTGGTGGCCGCGGCCCTCGTCGTGGTCGTCGACCAGCTCCACCGCGCCGAGATCCCGGTCGTGGGCTTCGTCAACTACCTGTTGGTGTGGGGTGCCGCCCACCAGATCGGGTACCTCTGGTTCGACGATCGCCTTCCGCGTCGACCGGGGTCGGCGCTGGGCTTGGCGGCGGCGGGAGGCCTCGGGGCGCTGGCGCTCGTGACCCTCGGCAACTACCCGTTCAGCATGGTCGCGGTCGAGTATGCCGACGAGAGCAACACGCAACCTCCGACGATCGCCCTGTTCGCGCACACCCTGATGTGGCTCGGCCTGATCCTCGCGTTGCGCCGACCCGCCGAACGATGGTTGCAGCGACCACGGGTGTGGGCGCCCGTCGCTCTGGGAGGCAGCGTGGTGATGACGGTCTTCCTGTGGCACATGACCGCTCTGGTGATCGCCGCCGTGCTGACCCACCCGACCGGTCTGTGGCCCGAGACGCCCCGGATCGATGGGACCTGGTGGGCACTGCGGCCCCTCTGGCTGGCGCTCTGCGGGATGGTGCTGGCGGGTCTGGTGACCGCGTTCCGAAGGTTCGAGGAGGTACCCGACCCGATCCCCGAGCAACGCCGTGTCCGCACGCTTCTCGGTCTCATCGCGACCACGGTGGGCCTGGGCATCGTGTTGACCGAAGGCATCTATCAGGCCGACACCGGGATCCCGTGGGTGCCCGTCGGACTGCTGCTGATCGGGTTGGGCAACCTCGGGGTGCTGCGACCACGGCGCACCGCCGACCGGTGAGCGTGACGTAGCCTCTGCGCCGCCGGAGCTCCCCCGGGCCGAACCCCACGCCCGCCACCGACCCGGCGTCGATCGTCAACCATCGTCGGGACTCGGTCCCCAGCTACCGGAGGCCTCGCCGTGGGTTCCCTGCTCGCGCTCGCCTCCGCGGTCAGCTTCGGCATCTCGGACGTCACCGGTGCCGTGGCCACTCGACGCAGTGCCGCCCCGAGCGTGGCCATCGGCATCGTGCTGTCCGGGGCACTGGTCCTGGTGCCGCTGCTCGGGCTGCTCCCCGGCACGCCCTCGGTCCGGGCGCTGGCGTTCGGCGCGGCCGCCGGTCTGGTCGGCAACATCGGCCTGGTGCTCTACCTGCGCTGCATGGCCCTCGGACCGATCGGTGTGATCTCGCCGATCGCGGGCCTGGTCGGGGCGAGCATCCCGATCGGCTGGGGGGCGGCGATCCTGGGTGACGAACTCGCCGCCGGCCAGGTCACCGGCATCCTGTTGGGGCTGATCGCGGTGGTCGCCGTGGCCTACGTGCCCGGGACCTCCATCCGCGCGTCCGGGAGTCGCGGCCCGACCATGGCACTGGGAGCCGGGACCGCGTTCGGGCTGTTCTACCTCTTCCTCGATGCGACCCCCGCCGATTCCGGCCTGTGGCCGTTGGTCGGTTCCCGTCTGGTGGGGGTGCTGCCCGTGCTGGCGTTCGCCTTGCTGACGGCGCGGCCGCTGATCGTGCCGCGGGCGGCCGTGGGGCTCACCATCGTCGCGGGGGTGACCGATGTCGCCGCCAATGCGCTGTTCCTGCTGGCCACCCGGGAGGGTCTGCTCAGCCTGGTGTCGCTGCTGTCGTCGCTCTACCCGGTGGTGGCGTTGCTGATCGCCCGGGTGGCACTCCGGGAACGGCTGTCACGTCTCCAGGCAACCGGGGTCGTGCTGGCGCTCGTCGCGACGGGACTCATCGTCGCCCGGTGATGGCGCGCAGCGACCGCCCCGGAGGCCCTCGGCTCAACCGAGATGGTCGAGCCGGCCAGAGCCCGCGCGCGCGATGAACCCGTAGGGATAGTCCGGTGTGACCGGGGTACTGACCTCGTCGAGGGCCGACAGCTGCTCGTCGGTGAGCTCGAGTCCGGCGGCACCGAGGTTGTCGTCGAGCTGCTCCAGGGT
Organism: Nitriliruptoraceae bacterium; assembly: GCA_003558435.1. Lineage (GTDB taxonomy): Bacteria > Actinomycetota > Nitriliruptoria > Nitriliruptorales > Nitriliruptoraceae > PWLR01. The sequence goes on from PWLR01000076.1 coordinate 4,761, forward strand.
CCGGACACCGAGGATGGTGGAACTCACCGAGGGCTGCGCCGTCACCCACGCCAGCGCGATCTGGCTCATCGTCGCACCCAGATCCTCGGCCACCGAGCGCACGACCTCGAGGACGGCCCAGGTGCGGTCGTTGGCCCGCTTGTCGTAGGCCTCGACCCCCCGTTGGGGGTCCTCCCCCAAGCGCGTCGCCCCCGTCGGACGCTCATCCCGGGTGTACTTGCCGGTCAACCAGCCGCCGCCCAGCGGCGACCACGGCAGCAACCCGACACCCTCGTCCTCGCAACAGGGCACCAGTTCCCACTCGATCTCGCGAGCCAGCAGGTTGTACTGCGGTTGCAGGCTGACGACGGGCGCGAACCCCTCCGCACGCGCCACGTCGATGATGCGTTGCAGCTGGTAACCACGCACGTTGGACACACCCACGTAGTGGATCTTGCCGGCCCGGACCAACTCGTCCATGGCGCCGAGCCACTCCTCGACGGGTGTCAACGGATCCCAGGCGTGGATCTGGTAGAGCTCGATGTGGTCGACACCCAACCGG
>PWLR01000243.1 GCA_003558435.1 Nitriliruptoraceae bacterium
CACGGAGCAGGCGGAGGAGGCTGCCCAGGACACGGCGGAGGAGGCGCAGGACACCACGGAGCAGGCGGAGGAGGCTGCCGAGGACACCACGGGGGACACCGCTGAGGAGTCGGAGGAGTACCGACCCGAGGACGACGATCGTCCGGGTGTTGCGACGGTTTTGGACCTCGAACTCGGTCCGGTGGCGCTCGATCTCCTCGGACTGGAGATCCACCTCAACCGCATCCACGCGGTGATCACGGCGAATCCAGACCCGAACTACGCCATTCTCGGCAAACTCCTGGCCCCGCTCGGGTCCCTGGTGAATTCCCTGGGGGTCGACTCAGCGACTGACAAGCTGACCGATGCCCTCGACTCGACGCTCGACGCCTTGCCCTCGCCCGACCTCGGTGAGGAGGGTGAGGAGGGCGAGGACGGCGAGGATGAGGACGAAGGCCTCCTGAGCACGTTGGCCAAGCCGTTCACCGCGGTTGGGCGCATGGTCAAGAACATCGCCAGCAATAGTGCCGACGCTGCCGGCGAGGCCAAGGAGGCGGGCACCAGCGGCGTCGGCGCGGTCAGGAACGCAGCGGCCGGCAACACGATGCGGGCGATCAAGGACGGCAAGAACGCCATGAGCCACGCCTCGGATGCCGCGAAGCAGACAGCGACGCTCGCCAGCGACGGCTGAGCATCCGGCAGGCGTCGACGTCCCCGGGCTCTGCCCGGGGACGTCGTCATATCGAGCTCACGCACTACACGGGGTGAAGCACGCTTGGACGGCCGGTGTGCAACTGACGACCGTCACATTGCAGATTGTTTGACCAGTCCGGTGGCGCAGGGTCAGTGGTCGCACCACGACCCTTTGGCCCGAGAGGCGGCCGGACGTACAGCACAGCTCCTGCAGCAGGTCTGTCAGGTTCAGAACACGCTACGAGAGGAGATGTGCGTGCCCATCAACCGATCCCACCAGCGATACCTCGACGTGCTGTTCAGCCGGTCGGAAGCGACTCGGTACCCGAGCCATCAGATCCTGGGAAGGATCGAGGCGGCTACGACTGACCGGGAGACCGCGGACCGGTACATCGACCTGCTACTCGACGAGGCGGAGACCCAGCGCTACCCCAGCCTGCAGATGCTCGACCGCGCCAGGCACATGGTCACCCGCGTCTCCGTCGCGGACAAGATCCAGGAGATCGAAGCCGAACGCGACTGACCCTGACGAACGCTCCTTCTCACGAAAAGGATATGCATGTCCGCCACCATGACTCATGCACCATCGACGGTTACTCGTAGGCCACAGTCGGGCTCGCTGGCCGAGGTCATCGACATCATCCTCGACAAGGGTTTGGTGATCGACGCCTACGTCCGCGTCTCGCTGGTCGGCATCGAACTCTTGACCATCGACATCCGTGTCGTGGTCGCCAGCGTCGACACCTATCTGCACTTCGCCGAGGCGACCAACCGCCTGGATCTGCGCGCACAGGCCGAGGACTACGACGCCGATCTCCAGGACCTGATCGGCGGCATGGCCGGGTCGAAGACCGAGGGCGCCATGGACGCGGCCGGTGACAAGGCCTCCGGTGCGCTCGAGAGCGGCAAGGACAAGATCAAGGCGGTCTTCGGCCAGGACGACGAGGAATCCGAGTCCGAGGAGCAAGAGGCCGAGGCCTGAGATGAATCTGATGGTGCACGGCGTCATCGAGGCCAGCTCCGTGGAGGTGCTGGCCTCGATGAACGTGCCCGGCACGACGCCACCCGAGTCCGTCATGCACGAGGACGTCGCTGCGGTGGTGACCGCCACACCGGGCGCGGAGCTGTTCCCGACCCGGGCCAACCTCCTGCACCACACCCGTGTCCTCGAGGCGCTGGGTGCGCGGACCACGGTTGTACCGATGCGCTTCGGGGTCTTGGTACCCGACGCCGAAGCGCTCGTTCGGGAGTACCTCGCACCCGCGCATCACGGTCTTGTCGGAACGCTGGAACGTCTGCGCGATCACGTCGAGTTGCGGTTGCGGGGCCGGTACCACGAACCCGCGGTCATCGAAGCGGTGCTCGCAGCTGATCCCCGGGCTGCTCGTTTACGGGGCCGGGACGGCTTCGAGGCCAAGATGGAGCTCGGCGAACGGATCGTCGCCGGGATCGAGCACCGTCGAGATCAGGACATCGACCGGGCTCTTCGGGCACTGGCGCCGCATGCCAGCGAGGTCGCGGCACCTACAGCGGTGACCGAGCCGTTGGACGCCTTCCTCATCTCGTTCCTCGTGTCGGATGGTGCGCGTGCGGCTTTCGAGCATCGACTCGACCGTCTCGGTGAGGAACTGGCACCGGTCGTTGCGCTCGAACTCGCAGGTCCCGTGCCGCCGTTCAGCTTCGCGGCGGAACAGGCGGCCGCATGGGCTTGATCCGGGGGTTACTGACCGCGCCGATCACGGTGCCGACCCGTGCCGGCTGGTGGATCCTCGAGCAGATCGTGGGAGCAGCTGAAGCCGACATGTACGACGAGGGCCGTCTGGTCGCCGAGCTACGTGAACTCGCGGCGCAGGTCGAGGCCGGTCAGATATCGGAAGAGGAGCACGCCGTCGCCGAGGCGGCGCTGCTCGAGCGGCTCGTCGAGGCACGTGCCTGGCGAGCGGAAGCCGTCGAGGAGACATCGTGAAGTACGAGGACCAGACCAAGAGCGAGCTCCAGGAGGAGTTGCGTGAGCGTGAGCTGCCGACCAGTGGCTCCAAGCAGGCGCTGATCGACCGGCTGGGGGCCGCGGATCAGGACCGGCTGCTCAGCCTGCGACGGGATGACCTCCGCGCCGAGCTGCGGGAGCGCGGCCTCTCTGTCGCCGGCACCAAGGACGAGCTGGTCGAACGCCTGGCGGCAGCGGACGCCGAACAAGAGCAAGACGAGGCGGACGAGGTCGAGATGGCTGACGAAACCGTCGAGGAGGTCGCGGACGACACCGCCGAGGCCGCCGAGGATTCGGCGCAGGAAGCGGCAGACGAGGGCGACGAGGTGTTTCGGAACGTCGCGAACGCCGCACAGCAGCTTGTGGGGTCGTTGAACGAACGTGGAGTGCCGGTCGAGCGGATCCTCTCCGCCTTCCGTTCTGCGGGCCAGGCCGTGGCTCAGCAGGCCGGCGGGGATGACCAGGGTGGGGACGTTGCCACCGACGAGGAGGACGCCCCGACCCAAGAGGATCAGAACATCATCGAACGGTTGATCTCGGTGTTCTCTGAGGTCGTAGACCAGGGCGGCGATGCGGCGGGCGATGCGGCCGATGCGGCCGGGGACGCGGCGGACGACGCCACCGATGCCGCAGGCGAGGCTGCTGACGAGGCGACCGGTCGGATCCGCGACGCGTTCGGCCAAGCCGAGGATTCGGCGGAGGATGCGGCGGGGGAGGCGCAGGACACCGCGGAGGATGCGGCGGGGGAGGCGAAGGACACCGCGGAGGATGCGGCGGGGGAGGCGCAGGACACCGCGGAGGATGCGGCGGGGGAGGCGCAGGACACCGCGGAGGAAGCTTCCGAGACCGTCGGTGAGGCGATGGGCGAGGTCGAGGACATGGCCGACGACGTGACCGATGTCGTCGAAACCACCGGGACGGACCTGAGCGAGGGTGCCGACCGGCTCCGTGCCGCCTTGGGGGCTCAGGGCCTGTCCGTCGAGGGTTCAACCGATGAGCTCGTGGACACCTTCGTCGGGGCCTTCGAGGATGCTGCCGAATCCGACGAGGACTCCGACGAGACCGAGCGCCTGGTGGATGCCTTGAAGGACCGCGGGATCTCGCTCGACGGCGACCGTGAGGGCCTGATCGATCGCATCGTGGCGGCCTTCGAGCAGACAGCCGAAGAGATGCGAGAACAGGCGCAGGACGAGCCGGAGGCTGAGGACGAGCAGGACGAGCCGGAGGCGTCCGAGCAGGGGCCGGAGGCTGAGGACGAGCAGGAGGAATCGGAGGCGTCCGAGCAGGAGCCGGAGGCTGAGGACGAGCAGGAGGAATCGGAGGCGTCCGAGCAGGAGCCGGAGGCTGAGGACCAGCAGGAGGGGGCGGAGGCCTCTGAGCAGGAGCCGGAGGCTGAGGACCAGCAGGACGAGTCCGAAGCCGCTGACCAAGATGATGAGGAAGCCGACGATCAGGAGGACACCATCGCCGCTCGAGAACCTGCAGGACAGGATGACGGCCGTTCAGGAGGCGACGGCGGCGGAAAGCCCATGCAGATCGTGCGGCGGGCCGCTCGGCAGCTGGAACAGTTGAGCGGCCGCCGCGTCGATGGCGTCAGCGGCTTCCAACCCGATGATGACGGGTGGCGGATCGCACTCGAACTCGTCGAGATCTCGCGGGTGCCCCCGGCGACGGACGTGCTCGGCAGCTATGAGGTGATCGTCGACGGTGACGGGGACCTGCTGCGTTACGAGCGGATGCACCGCTACATCCGCGGGCAAGCCGGAGAGGACGCCACGTGACGGTCAACCCGAATCCCTATGCCAGACGCCCGGCCGCGCGGGCGGCCGGGCCGGATGGGCTCGCCGACGTGCTCGAGCGCATCCTCGACAAGGGGCTGGTGATCGCGGGCGACATCCAGATCAACCTGCTCGACATCGAGCTGATCACCATCAAGGTGCGGTTGTTGCTCGCGTCGGCGGACACGGCGCAGCAGATGGGGATCGACTGGTGGAAACACGACCCCTTCCTGACCGCGAAGGATCGTGAGCTCGTGCAGGAGAACGAGGTGCTCCGCGACCGCGTTGACCAACTCGAGACGGCCATGGGTCGCAAGCTTGCGACCGGCGAGCCCTCTCCGGGGGACCTCGTGGGAGAAGGTGCCCAAGACCAAGGGGCTCGGCGCGGCCAGCGGCTACCGACCGGAGCGATGGGCAACGGCCAGGGGGATGGATCTTCGGGGGCGGAGGAGGCATCCGCTCCCCGGGAGGTCGAGGTCGACGAGCTCATCCTGGAACACGAGTCCGGGGGCCCCGGACTGCGGATGACCGCCGCCGAGGAGGGCGACACCGAGGAGACCGAGCAGCACGTCGAGGGGGTCGAGGAGTTGATCCTCGAACACGAGTCGGGCGGTCCGGAGCTGCGCATCACCGCCGCCGACGTGGAGGCGCTCGCCGAACAGCAGGTGTCCTCGGAGGAGCAGGCGTCCGCGGACGAGGAGCAGGCGTCCGCGGACGAGGAGCAGGCGTCCGCGGACGAGGAGCAGGCCGACCCTGAACACGACGAGGAAGAGGTCTACTGGCTCGATGAGGCGACCATCGAGGCGATGACCCGGCCAGACCTTCAAGGGGAGCTCGAAGCTCGGGGCCTCGCCACGAGC
>PWLR01000167.1 GCA_003558435.1 Nitriliruptoraceae bacterium
CGGAGTGAGCGACCCCACCAGCGGCCCGACCGAGGGCCAGGACCCACCCGCGCTCGATCCCACACCGCCGGGAGTGGACACCGTCGACCCGGCGGCGGCGAAGCGTGTCGACGCCGGGGTTCCGGCCGACCAGCCGGACCCGGCACCCTCGGCGCTCACCGACCCCGCCACCGCCATCCGCGGCTCGGCCGAGGCCGCCCTGGTGCGCGGCATCGACGCCGGTGACGCCGTCAAGGAGGCGGCCCAGGTCGCCCTCGACGCGGAACGGCGCACGGGATCGACCGTCGACGTGCTGACCGGCCTGCAGCAGGACGAGGTCGTCAGCGCGTTCATCAAGCTCTCGGATCAGTTCCTCGGCGCGCTCGGGTTCACCGAACACGGTTTCCGGCACGCCAACCTCGTCGGTCGGATCGCCCACAACGTGCTGCTGCACCTCGGGGCCGACGACGAACTGTGCGAGCTCGCGGCGATCGCCGGGTACATGCACGACGTGGGCAACGTCGTCACCCGCGCCAACCATGGCCTCTCCGGCGCCTGGATCGCGTACGATGCCCTGCGCCGCCTGGAGGTCGACCCCTACCGGATCGGACTGGTGCTCTCCGCGATCGGCAACCACGAGGAACAGTACGGATCGGCCATCGGTCCGGTCGGTGCGGCGGTGATCCTGGCCGACAAGTCCGACGTGCACCGCAGCCGGGTCCGCAAGGGCGCCGACACCACCGCAGACATCCACGACCGGGTCAACGACGCGGTCACCCACTCCTTCCTCCGCGTCGATGCGGAGGCCGCCACCATCACCCTCGAGCTCGAGCTCGACACCGATCGCTCGACCGTGATCGAGTACTTCGAGATCTTCCTCGACCGCATGGTCATGTGCCGACGCGCTGCCCGGACCCTCGGATGCGAGTTCCTCATCACGGCCAACGGCGTCCCGCTCGGCTGACCAGCCGGAGCGCAACAAGGACTACAACGTGGACAAGCGCCCTCTCATCATCACGCTGTCGTTGGTGATGCTCGTCGTGCTCGGCGCCGGGATCTACCTCGGCATGGGCGCCCGCCCCAACCTGGGTCTCGACCTGCAGGGCGGCGTCAGCGCGGTCTACACCCCCCAACTGCCCGAGGGCGAGGCGGAACCCGACGACTTCGAGGAGATCATCGACGAGACCATCGAGGTCATCCGTGCGCGGGTCGACTCGTTGGGGGTCGCCGAGCCCGACATCTCGCGGTCGGGGACCGATGTGCTCGTGCAGGTGCCCGGCGCGACCGACGCCGACCGGTTGGCCGAGCTGATCGGCACCACCGCGCAGCTGACGTTCCGGCAGGTGCTCGACATCATCCCGCCGGGGTCCGAGAACTACGACGAGGGACCGGACTGCCTGGCGCCCGTCGACGAGCGCGAGGAGCTCGGCGACGACGAGTCCGGCATCGTGTGCGGCTCGCCCGACGAGGCGGACGTCGCCGACCCGGACACCGGGGAGGCGCTGCCGACCAAGTACGAGCTGGGGCCGACCGAACTGACCGGTGACCGGATCGAGGACGCGTTCCCGAGCATCGGTCAGGGCACCCAGAACTTCACCGTCGGGCTCGATTTCGACAGCCTCGGGGGTGAGCAGTTCGCGCAGGTCACCAACGAGCTGGCCTGCGAACGCGACCAGGGCGGGATCGGTCAGCTGGCCATCGTGCTCGACAACGTGGTCGAGTCGGCCACCAGCATGAACCCGGAGGTCGCCTGCGGGGTCGGCATCACCGGCGGCAGCGCGACGATCACCACCGGAGCCGGGCTCTCGCCGCAGGAGCAGGAGGACGAGGCGCGCGACCTCGCGCTCGTGCTGCGCACCGGCGCGCTGCCGATCAGCCTCGAGGCCTCCACCTTCCAGACCGTCTCGGCCACCCTGGGTGCCGAGTCGCTGCAATCGGGCCTGCTGGCCGGGATGCTCGGGCTGCTCCTGGTCGGCGCCTGGCTGGTGTTCTTCTACCGGTGGCTCGGCGTCGTGGCGCTGCTCGAGGTCGCGATCTTCGGAGTCCTGCTCATGGCGCTGATCTCCGCGCTGGCGCAGCTCGGGTTCGCGCTCACGCTCGCGGGGGTCGCCGGGATCATCGTGTCGATCGGTATCACGGCGGACTCGGCGATCATCTTCTCCGAACGCATCCGGGACGAGATCAACCTCGGCAAGACGCCCCGTACCGCGGTGCAGCGGGCACACCACTCGGCGTGGCGCACCAACCTGGCGGGCAACACCGTCACGATGGCCGCGGCGGTGATCCTGTACTTCCTCGCGGTCGGGCCGGTACGCGGGTTCGCGCTCATGCTCGGGATCGCGAGCGTGCTCGATCTGCTGGTCATGTACTTCTTCGCCCGGCCGCTGGTGTTCCTCATGGCCGATCGGGGCATCATCAAGCGACGCAACGTGCGGGCGGTGGAACCGGTCGCGCCGGTGACGGCAGGAGCGAAGGCATGAGGACCCCCACGATCGATTTCGTCGGCCGTTCGCGGCAGTGGATGATGTTCTCCGCTGCGCTGGTGCTGATCAGCATCGCGGCGCTCGGCATCCGTGGCCTGGACCTGTCCATCGACTTCGTCGGCGGCAGCTCCTACCAACTCGTCGACGTCCGCCAGGACCTCACCTCCCAGGAACTGCTGGAGGCGGCCGAGGACGCGGGCGCGGTGGACGTGGTGGCCCAGCTCCAGACCGAGGGCGACACCCTCGTCGGCGCGGTCGTGCGGACCGACTCGCTGGAGCCCGGCAGCCAGACCGAACAGGACGTCCGTGCCGCGGTCACGGAGGTCTCCGGCGCCGACGAGGTCGCCTTCGAGTTCGTCGGCCCGACCTGGGGAGAGCGCATCACGCGCCAGGCGTTGGAGGCCCTGGCGGTCTTCCTGGTCGTGATCATGATCTACATCTCGTTCCGCCTCGAGTTCAAGATGGCGCTGGCGGCGCTGCTCGCCCTCGCCCACGACCTGCTGATCACCATCGGGCTCTACGCGCTGGTCGGTTTCAACGTCTCGCCGGCGACGGTGATCGCGCTGCTGACGATCCTCGGGTACTCGCTGTACGACACGGTGGTGGTGTTCGACCGGGTCAAGGAGAACGCCGTCAACCTCGGCGACCCGGGCCGGCGCACCTACATCGAGCTCGTCAACTCGTCCATGAACGAGGTCGTCTACCGCTCCATCAACACCTCGATCACCTCGCTGCTGCCGGTGGGGGCGCTGCTGTTCATCGGCGCGCAACTGCTCGGGGCGACCACCCTGCAGGACCTGGCGTTGGCGCTGTTCATCGGCATGGCCGTCGGGATCTACTCGTCGCTGTTCGTGGCCGGACCGTTCTTCGCCTTCCTCAAGATGCGCGAGCCGGGGGAACAGCGTCGCGCGGCCAAGGTCGCGCAGGTCGAGCAGGACGGGGGCTCGCACGCCGTCGAGGCGGCCCCCGAGGCACCCGCCCCCGAGGCGGTCGCGGCTCCGGCACCGGGTTCGCCCGAGGCCCGCGCACCGATCACCACCGACTACGTGCGCGGACAGGGCAAGGGCAAGAAGCGTCGCAAACGCTGACGGGCAGCGCACCGCGCGGGCGGCTACGAGCGGCCCGGATGCGGCCGATACGATGAGAGCCGCGCGAGCCGGTGGGTTCGTGCTCCGAGCCCACAAGCGGGCGCCCCGCCGACGTCGGCCGCCGACCGCGGCCATGTGCGTGGGGCGTGCGACGTGACGACGAGGTGGTTCCCAGCTGGCCAGCGATGTGACCGGGACCGACGAAGCGCCGGAGGCGACCCGACCGGCGCTCCCTCCGCCGCGCCCATCCGGCGTGATGGGCGTGCTCTCGCGGCTCCCGCTGGTCCAACGCGACACCACCCCGCAGGAACTCGACGGTCTGGCCGCCGCGATCCGTGCCTCCTCGAAGGCCGATTTCCGCGAGGTCGCCCGGGCCTACCGCTACGCGGAGGCGATGCACGAGGGCCAGCGCCGCAAGAGCGGTGAGGCCTACATCACCCACCCGGTCGCGGTGGCGACCGAGCTCGCCACGCTCGGCCTCGGGACCGCCACGCTGTGCGCGGCGCTGCTGCACGACGTGGTGGAGGACACCCCGGCCACCCTCGACGACATGCGCGAGGGGTTCGGTGACGAGGTCGCCCACCTCGTGGACGGGGTCACCAAACTCGACCGCATCCAGGTGGAATCGAAGCAGCAGCAGCAGGCCGAGACCCTGCGCAAGATGATCGTCGCGATGGCCAAGGACATCCGGGTCCTGGTGATCAAGCTCGCCGATCGGCTCCACAACATGGAGACGATCGAGCACATGCCCCGCGACAAGCAGAAGCGGATCGCGCAGGAGACCCTCGACATCTACGCGCCGCTGGCGCACCGCCTCGGGATGGCGAACTTCAAGCTCCGACTCGAGGACCTCGGCTTCGCCACGCTCCACCCCAAACGCTACGAAGAGATCGTGGCGATGGTCGAGGAGCGCAACCCGGAGCGCGAGGTCTACATCGACGAGGTGATGGTCGCGATCCGGGAGCAGCTGCGTGAGCTGAAGATCCGCGGCGAGGTCACCGGCCGCCCCAAGCACTACTACTCGATCTACGAGAAGATGGTCCTGCGCGGCAAGGAGTTCGACGAGATCCACGACCTCGTCGGCATCCGCGTCATCGTCAGTTCCGTCCGGGACTGTTACGCGGTCCTCGGCCAGCTGCACGCGTCCTTCCGGCCCGTCCCGGGCCGGTTCAAGGACTACATCGCGATGCCCAAGGTCAACCTCTACCAGTCGTTGCACACCTCGGTGATCGGGCCCAAGGGCCGACCGCTGGAGGTGCAGATCCGCACCCGGGCGATGCACCAGACCGCGGAGTACGGGGTCGCGGCCCACTGGAAGTACAAGGACGGGGCCCGCACCGACGGCGACTCCGGCGGCGAGGGGATGCCGTGGATCGAGCAGCTGCTCGAGTGGCAGGAGGACGTCGAGGAACCGGGCGACTACCTCGAGTCGCTCAAGATCGACCTGTACCAGGACGAGGTGTTCGTCTTCACCCCCAAGGGCGACGTGATGGGGCTGCCGGCGGGCGCCACCCCGATCGACTTCGCCTACGCGGTGCACACCGACGTCGGGCACCGCTGTATCGGGGCGCGGGTCAACTCGCGCCTGGTCTCGCTCGACCACAAGCTCTCCAACGGCGACAGCGTCGAGGTGCTGACCTCCAAGGCCGAGGACGCCGGACCGTCACGTGACTGGCTGCAGCTGGCGGCATCCCAGCGGGCCAAGTCCAAGATCCG
>PWLR01000216.1 GCA_003558435.1 Nitriliruptoraceae bacterium
GAGGTCGTCAAGGTCTACAGCGGCTTCTTCCTTGGCTGCGCGAATCTCTTTCTTGGGGATGTGCGCAGTAGACGGCTTCTCTTTCTTGACGAACTTGTTGTCATGTAGTTTGTCGTAGTGCGCCCAGCAGGCTTCTACGGCCTCTTCATACACGTCAGTCTTGCCTTTCGGTAGCAGGTCACCGTCAGACACAATGCCCCAGATAGACTGCGCAGAGTTCTTGATCCAGTAACCTGCCGGTGGACGGTCCCGCAGTATCTTGTGGTTGACTTGACTGCGGTAGTAGTCCAGCAACTCCACAGTCTTCATTAAGTTGTAGCGTGTGCTCTGGTGCTCAGCCCTGCACAGCTTCAACTGCTCTTCTATAGATAACGCCATGAAAAATTCCTCAGTGGTGGCGTCAGGGTCAAGGTCGCGCACAACACGTAGTGCAAGCGCAGCGTCCTTATAGTGGCCAGGGAAGTGACAGGCAAACACAGATACAGACAACTCGGGGTGTGCCGCCTGCCACTTTAGGGCCTCCGATCTCAAGTCTACAGGCATATCAGTGCCTCGTTGATCTCCTTGGGGCCACCAGCAAAACCCTACGCTCGCCTATCCAGTTACGTACGCTCTTCTCGGCGGCCCAGAAACACTCAGGCCCCCAGACATGCCCGCCGTCCTCCAGTCTAAGGCACGGCACTTTCATCTGCTTGTTACGCGCATCCGTCGCGGCCACGCCCATTACCGAACTGCTCGGCACCGAGTCTTCTACACGTACACCGTAGCCAAGCAAGCGTACAACTTCGTCGTCTGCTGACAGTACAGCTCCTACTCTACTACCTACCTTGGGACTTTCGAACAGCATTTTTGTGGGCTTCAAACTCTTCATAGCTAATCTCCTTGTACAGCTGCTCGCCTTCGTTTATTTTGCGTGTGTCGATCACCTGGATATGAGCTGCTGTCAGCCAGGCGTCTACTACGATTCGCACCACGTAATCTAAGCCGCTAAACCGTACAGTGACACCTAGCAGCTGCTCTGCGGTCATGCGGTTGCGGGATTTTCTGGCGTCCTGTACTTCAGACACTATTACCTGGGTGACTCTCTGGCATTGAATAGGGTGGCCTGACAGCGCGGCCTGTACCTGCACCATTAAAGCCAGTGAGTCGGTAGGCAGGGGTACTGGGGGATGCTCTTTCTGGATTACATCTGTAACCGACGTTCTTGGGTCGCCCCCAGACACATTGTCCTTGCCCAGTATGGCGAGCTTCTGCGTGCTGGATAATGAGGGTGTGCACAGCTCGGTCAACATGTCGTTTTCCAGTTTCTGTGCGAGCCTCCTACCCGATTCTCGTATCATGTCACCAGTCACGTAGCTCATGCCTTTTCTCCTTCTAGCATGCAACTTGCAAAGTACTCTCGGGACATAGAAAAGCCAGCAGCGTTCGGGTGTCCGCCACCGTTAAACACTTTGGCCAGCTTTCCACAGTGGTACTTGTCTTCGCTGCGTGCGCTGAACTTCACGTGGTCCTTCATTACCATGTAGGTCAGAGACAGCGGAGCGTCCGGATACTTCTTGCACAGCGTGTGCCCTACATCGCTTGCATACATCCATGGGCAGTTAACCATGGGCAGCTCCACGGTGCCGTAGCCTGGCAAGTTCATCTTCGCCGTGTCCACGTTGTGCGGTTCGCACAGCGCAGCAACATCTTTGTCGTGCTTACGCAGCAGGGCGATGCCTTCGTTCTTCAGCGCTTTGACTTCTGCTGGGCAGCTGCACCACTTGTCCCACAACTCGAACGTCCAGTCCTGGGAAAACAGCGCAGCGGTTACCTCTTTGGTGCCGTGCATGTTGAAGCGCCACAGGTCACGGTCCTGAACAATCGCCAGCAGGTGAGGCATGGGCATGCGGTGCAGGAAGCGCCACGTGATAGCTGCGCCTGACTGGTCCTGATCGAACACAACCTGCACATTGCTCGGCAGGTCAACCAGCTCTTTCTCGGCGGTGTCGTGATGGTCGAGGATCACGATGCTGGCAGCTTCTCTGGCCATGTCCAGCAGCACATCGCGGGGATAGCTGAAGTCCACCATGTACACGCACTTGCCCGTTACGTCAGGAGGTGTGTGCCCGTAGCTCGCAGCGATGTACTCACACTCATCGCCAAACTTCTTCCACACAGCGTAGGCCGACCCGAACCCGTCAGCACAGTTGGCGTGGTAGATACATACGATTAAGTTACCCATTAGTTTGCTCCTAGTGCACGCTGGTGTTGGTGGCTGCCTGTAGCTTCTCTTTCATTTCTTCCATCGCCTGAGCTACAGCTACCTGGCCATATGTCTGCATGGCATAGTCTGTCCAGGCGCAAGCCATGGGCTCAGTTTCGAAGCCCGCCAACACGTCAGCTACGTTATTGTTGTGCGTGACTGACAGGATATAGCCAGTAGCCACGTCGGTAATCCCCACGTCTTTATCGACCATAGCAGCAGGGGTGCAGCTAATGACTGTGTACCCACGCATCTGTAGTGCGCCAGTCATTTCGTAAGCCACGCGCAAAGCCGTAGACTGCACCGAGAAGTACGAGTCGTTGGCTTCTTTCTCGACGGGGATAGGGATTTTCAGAACTGTGCGCTTGCCTTTCAGGTCTTCGTCTGTATCGGCTTTATGGCACAGCTTGTACGCCAGGGTGTCGCAGTAACGCTTGAGTACGTCGTGGAACATGGAGGGGGTCGGGACAGGGACGGTCACGCCGAAAGCGATGATTTCGCCTCCGGTATCAGTTGTGATGTTCATTGTGTACGGCCTCTTGATGAAGGATGCAGCACAATACGCCCGTAAGCGGTATTCGCGCTACGAGTTGGTGCAGATACTGCACCGGAGAGAGCCCTGTCGTCACAAGGCCGGAAGTGACTCGGACGGGTCATCACTCCGTAGGACTCTCACCGCTACAGTATCTAGTAAAGACTCTGGCCAAAGCCAGGGGGGAGGGGGCGGGGCACAGCCAGCCAGAGCCTTTACTGGATGCCCGCAGATTAACCGCTGCGGACGCCGGGTGTGGCCTAGCTCGTCAAAGCACTATCTAGTCAAGCTGCTTTACACGCTCAGGTCAAGCTCTTCCTCGCCCTGGTTCATCTTGGCGAGCTTCGCAAGCACCTTCTTGTTGTTCAAGATGGCGTCCTGCTCTTCCTTGGACTTGGTGCTGAGCACCTTCTCGACGGCGGCGGTGGTGGCACCTTTCAGGGCGGCCAGGGCGGCGATCTTGTCGGCTTTGCGGGGACCACGCGGGCCACCACCAGCCTTACGCTCGAACGCCTTGATGCCCTCGTTCAGCAGCTTCTCGTACGCCTTGTCAGCCGCCTCGATCTTCTCGGCGTCCTTGGACCGGCTGGACTCACGCTGTAGATACGTGGTCAGGCCGACCAGGGCCAGATGGTCCTTCACGTCGGGGTGCTGAGCGAACAGCTCTTCGCCAGCGGGCAGCTCGACCACTTCCTTGTCGAAGCGGACGGTCAGGGTCATCTTCGGCACGTCCTGATTGTAGGACACGCGGACCCGAGAGTCAGTGGTGGTGGCTTCAGCTACGTTGGTGGCTTCTTCTTGGGTCTGGGTCACGGTTGCTTCGGTCATTGTCTTGCTCCTGGGGTTTAGTTGCTTCGGGTAGATGACTTGCTGGTGTTACGTACTTTACACCCATCTGTGTGTTTACGCAAGGCGTTTATTTGCCCTTGCAGCTCTTCTGGAAGCAGCGCCTGCTCGTACCGTAGGTTGTACGTCAACGCTGACATCACAGATTCGGCAGCCTCTACTATGTGAGGCTCCTCGCTACGTAGGCCAAGCTGGCACCTACGTAGCATGTCGCTGGTATCAACCAGAACTCTAGTCACTCAGTTGTCCCTCCTCGTCCCACTCGCGCTTGAACTGGTCCCACTCGTCAAGCATCCTATCCAGACGAGCGTTACGCTCCTCCTGCTCACCGATGAATCGGGTAATCTTGGACTCAATGCGGATTACCCGCTCCATTACAGTCTGCTGTTTCATTGTCTCAATCTCCTGTAGGTGTACCTAGTGTGGCCAGGCTTGGTCACACCGTCAATGCTTTAGTGGATTACTTGTTAGGCACCCTCGCCTATGAGCATAAACCCTGTCGCAGCAGCGGCAGCAACGTCTGCGTTCGCGCTCCGCAGCATGTCGTACAGCTTCTCGCACCGCTCTACAGCTACTGTGTGGCTGGTTGTGTGCAGCGGCACTCTGGATGCGTCTAGGAACAGGGGGCGTGCCTCGTACTGGTTGTTCGGCCCTCGGTGCAGCGCCATCTGAGGCTTGAAGCTCTTGCCTACGATCTCGCCGTTCACCCACATTATTGGTTGCTTGCTTGGTGTCTCAGACACCACGTTGTCTCCGGTAGGCATTGGTTTACTCCTTGTCTGCCAGCTCGTCCCTGAGCTTGGTAGCATGTGCGATACGTGCTTGGAATTCTGCATTGTGCATTGCCTCAGTCAGTGTGGTCGCCGTCAGCTTCTTTGACGGCCTGCCGTTGTGTAGCTCCAGCAGCATGTACGAGTGCACAGTAAACGTCTGTAGGTCTTTCTCTACGAGGGGTTGTAGTGTCGCCAGCAACACGCCTTTTGGGCTGCGGAACTCCCAGCTGTATCCTTCGAACCACCTCCACCTACAGCCGTCCGCTCTAGGTTGAGGCTCGTCCACGTCAAGTAACCGCAGCATTTCTCTGTGCATATCTATAGCCATAGGCTTCTGACGCATATGTGTGGTCATCGAGACACCTCCAGCTTGATTGTCTCTGCGATGTGTGCCGGGGCCTCTGCGCCAGTTGTCGCTACCAGTGTGGGTACGTCCATGCGCTCGGGCCACGGCGTGTAGCCGTCAGTCAGGAGAATGCAGCACTCCACATCGGGCAGCTCGCGGTTGACATAATTCAAGCCAACGCGCATGTCGGTGCCGCCCCCGCTATTCGCTGCGCCAGTGAACGGCAGGTCTTCCATGGTCAACTCCTGCACCTCAGACACGCTGGTATCCACGTCGATCACATAGATGACTGAGGGGTTGCATGTCTCAAGGATACGGTTCACATGGCTGGTGAACTCTGACTGCTCTTCCCTGCTGACTGATCCGCTGGTATCCCTGATGATCGCCACTTCACCCAGGCCGACGCCTGCAATGCTCGGCATGTAGATGCCCAGGGGCATGAAGCGCTTGTTGGGGCGTGCCCAGCTGTAGTCCACCTTGACGCGCTGGCTCATGAAGCGCTCCAGCTTGTCGTACCACGGC